>JAFZAE010000062.1 GCA_017548385.1 Prevotella sp. | reverse complement strand
TCTGTGGCGATGGGTGCCATCTCTGAACATACCCGACAGAGTTGTGCTGTCTTCTTCATGTTTTTCCTAAGCTCATTGAGCGAACTTGCCACACGGGTCACCGAGTGGCATTGTGGAATATCCATCCCCTTGTGATATACAATATAGCTACCCAACAACATAATCCACACCATTATTCCCCCTATGACGCAGAGGACGGAGAGTATCTGGTGCTTCTTCCTTGATAACCACCTCGCTATTTTCCATAGCAAAACATTTAGCGCCACCATCAATGCGGCAGAAGAAATGAGTACCTCGGGACGTAGATAGGTGGCTGCGAAGCCACATGCTTCGTCAATATTGGTGGCTGCCAGGATATCGATGACATCTGCGTTGATAATGGTCTGAAACTGGAAGATGAGGAAAGCATCAACCAGCAACAGCAATTCATGCACTACTGTTATCGCGACAAAACAGGCGCGGGAGAGCCAACGTGGTTTCACCACCATGCACACCCACGATTCGATATAGGCGGAAGCGAAAGATAATAGAATGATGAACAATAGCGCTAATATATGGTTATAGACATATGCTGCAGCGCCATTGGACAACAAGTTGAGCAACAAAAGAAAAGCAAAATAATTACTATATATTGGTTGCTTGAGTGTATTCAAAAAACGAATGAAAATTAAAAAGTGATTATTTGCGTTGTTGATGTCTATAAAACGTCAAAAACAGTCGCTTTATTGTGTGCATTCACCGAATTGTCATTCTATGGATTCTCATTAAGAATCGGCTTTTCCCCAATTATTTCCCCAAAAATTTTGTTTCTAAGTAGGCTTGGAAGGCTTCCTTGTACATATCACCGATAGGAAGGTATGTTTCAGCATCCATAATGACGCGGTTCTTGTTTACCTCCTGAATCTTGTTGAGGTTGATGATGTAGGAGCGGTGGATGCGCATGAAGTAGTCTGGTAGCCTTTCCTCCATTTTCTTCATCGACAATAGGGTGATGATAGGTTTATGCTCGTTTTCGAGCCAAACTTTCAAATATTCGCTCATGGCCTCGACGTATCGGATGTCAGGGATGTTGACTTTATCGATACGGTAGTCAGTCTTCAAGAAGAGAACATCGGAGTCGGTGGAAATACTGGAGACGGTGGGCACGTTTTCAAGTCGCTCCTTCAACCTGTTTGCCGCCCTCTGGAAGTCTTGCAGACCGAAGGGCTTTAGAAGATAGTCGACGGCATTGACACGGAAGCCTTCAACAGCGTACTCCGAATAGGCGGTGGTGAAGACGACGAGAGGAGGGACGACGAGTGATTTCACAAAATCCATTCCGTTAAGGTCGGGCATATTGATATCACAGAAGATAGCATCCGCAGTTTCGTTCTCCAGGAATGCCCGGGCTTCCAGGGCACTTTGGCACTGGGCGGCGAGTTCGAGGAATGGCACCTTGTTGATATAGGCAACTATTTGCTGAAGAGCCAAAGGCTCATCGTCGATGGCGAGACAACGAATCATGATAATGGAATGTTTAGTTCGACAGTATATACATCGGCTTCATTGAGGATGTTGAGCGTATAGTCGCGATTGTAGAGCAGATCGAGCCGCTTGCGGACATTAGCAAGCCCCACACCACCTTTCTCCTCGTTTGGCTTGTCTGCCTTGGAGTTGCGGCACGAGAAATCCAGTCTATTGCCCTCAATTGCTGCCTTCACCTCAATGAACGACTCATGTTGATAACTGACACCATGTTTGAAAGCATTCTCGATAAAGGTAATGAGTAGCAGTGGGGGAATTCTATGGTCGGGGACTTCCTGGGGTAGGTCAACATTGATGCGAACCTTGTCGGTATAGCGTATCTGCATCAGTGCGACATAGTGCCGGATGAAGTCGAACTCGCGGGAAAGTTGTACAGCCTCTTTGTTACCTTCATAGAGCACGAAACGCATCATTGTGGATAACTCCCGTATGGTATCCTTTGCCTTTTCGGGGTCGATATCCACAAGGGCGTGGATGTTGTTGAGTGTGTTCATGAAGAAATGCGGATTGATCTGGTAGCGCAGGTATTCCAACTGCTGCTCCAGGTGCTGCCGTTCCAGTTCAGCCAATCGCTTGCGGTCATCGCGTCCGCGAAAATATGCTTTGATGCCGAGGTTTGCCCCGAACATCAAGATGAGCACCACAACGGCTAGAATATCATGTTCGCCAATGATGGGTGGAGGCATGTCGGGGTGCTGTTCCCGAGGCGGTGTTTCGTCTGGCATCGGAGGCCGTTCGCCCCCAAAGTCCATTGGCGGTCCATGCTTGTCTAGATGTTCCATACGAGGCGGTTTGTGACCTTTTAACTCCCATCCCTCTGGTCTGCTGTTGCACTGATAAATGGTGAACACAACCAGCATTACAGCCACGATGGAGAAATACACTGCACGTTTACGTCCATACACCAACAGCGGTGCCAACAGAAAATTATGCAAGAGGAATAGAAACAGATAGACCGCGAACTTTCGCCAAACAACGAACACCTCTGTCCAGTCGAACACTGCACCAGTGTCGCTGACTGTCCGAACATACAGACTCAGCACTGGGACGAGAAAGAGCACGCCCCACAACACCAAATAGATGATGTTCTCTTGTCTCGACTGTTTCAACCAGTATTTCCGAAACATATATTATCTGTTTTGCATTATATTACCACCAGCCGCCACCTCCACCAGGGCCTGGACCCGGCCCCGGACCTGGCCCACCGCCACCTCCTGTATATGATGAGAGGTTAACGGAAGAGCCACCGCTGACAGTTGCATTCGTGTATCCAACTCCTTCGAAGATGCTGGTGCCGTTGCTGACGGTGACGTTGCTTTTCAACGAAGGCTTCGAGGCACCTGAGACAACGAGTGTTGAACCGCCACTGGAGGGTGTCTTAAAGGCGAAGGTCTCGCTTCCGATAGTCATGGCGTACCAGGTGTTTTTACTCCACGAGTTGGTGGAATAACACGATTGTGTGAGACTGGAACCGTTTTCCAGTCCGCCGATGGCCACGATGGTGCCGCCAGTGACATAGAGTTTTTTCTGCTGTTCGCTGTTGGCATCAATAGCCACCTCAGGTGTCGAAGAACCAATGGCATAGACTAGGCCGCCCTTGATGTAGCAATTGCCGTTGGCATCGAGACCGTCATTACCTGTTGAGCGCGCATAGACACTGCCTCCGTTGATGGTAAGATTGCCTGAGCCGTTAGTTGTGGTGTTGAACGAGGAATTGATGGCATCGTCTGAGGCGTTGACTGTCACTTGTCCGCCGTTAATGTCGATGGAGGTTTTGCTCTCGATGCCCTCACCGCCAGCACCGGTCGTGGTGACGCTGATGACGGCTTCGTCGCTGATGGTGATGGCACCATCAAATTTGATGCCTTTCGGCGACGACTTGTAGTTGCTGCCATAACGGTCAAGTTGTTGTGAGGAGGACACCGTTGATAAACTGCCACTCGAAGAAGCGACAACGGCATTGCCCGATGTCTTTACAGTCAACGCTCCTCCTGTGGCAGCGAAGGAGCCATCACCATTGATGCCCTTGCCACCTGCCCCTGTACTGGTCAGGTTGAGCGTGCCACCACTGATGGCAATGTTTCCGTCTGCTCCGAGACAGGCCGATGCCTTGGTCTTTTTCTTGTCGCTGTCCCATACACCTCCGCCCGTAGTCTTCACGGTGATATCGCCATCGGTGATGCGCAAGTCGCCTTCACCTTTGATGCCTTTCACTGCTGCGGCAGCGACGGTGATATTGATGGTGCCTCCCGAGATGTAGACGTTGCCACTGTCTTCTTCTTCATGATTTGTGGTCTCGCCTGTCGAGACATCGCCGTCCAAGTCACACTGGATGCCGTCATCACCTGTCCCGCTGATGTCCACTGTCCCACTCTCCATAAGGAAATACTCTGCACAGCTGATTCCGTCGCCAATGGCAGAGGTCACGTTGATAGTGGCGTTTTTCAGCGTCATATACTCTCCGATTTTGATGCCGTGCTTCACGTTGCCTACGACGTTCAGCGTACCTTTCTGGGCAAACTCTACATGTCCCTTCACATAGAGGCAACCTTTCTGCGAACCGCCTAAGGCGTCGCAGAGCGTGTTGGTCGTCCCTGTGACAACCTTTACTTTGATACGTTTCCCGTTTTGAATGTGGATGGCAGCGCCGCTATACACGGGAGTCGTATTTGTCAGCGTCAGCCCGTTCAGTTCGACAGTCGCCTTGTAGGAACCAGACATATAGAATTCACCATCGGTTGATGAACCGCTCAGCGTATAGGTGATTTCTTCAGCCAGTTCGTCACTCTGGGTGATAGATACATGTGCACCGCTGATGGTCGGTGTGACGTACTTTGCCACGTTACCAGCCACGGTAACAGCAGCCGAATTACCATTGTAAACCACACTGACTGTATTATCGGTGACATTAGTATCATCTACTGTCATTACGTCGATGTCGCTTACTGTAAAAGTCTTGCCCATGATGGTCAGCGTCGTTCCGTCTTCATAAGTCATTACGTCCGTCTGCGAAGCGGGGAACAGATAAGTGACGCCACCCATTTTGAGGTTCAGCGTCTGGCCCATGGCTGCTATCGTCAGCACAAGTGCCGTGAGAAGTGCTAATGCCTTTTTCATTTCACAATGATTTTACTGGTTCTGTCCTTTGTCTTGATGATATACACGCCCTTCCTCATTTGCTCTTTCGTAATCTTGTGACCCTGTAGGTCGAAGATTTCTGTATCATCATCGAGCGTGACCGTGGTGATTTCTCCGATGCCTGTGGTCTCATCGGTATTCGAAAAGTACATCTTACTAAGATTCGAGAGTGTGAAAGACTCAGAACCTGCCGTCAACATATTTCCGCTGAAGGTCAGCGTCAGCGATGACGTGGCTACGGAAGCTTTTGTTCCGTCCGTCATCTCAAAGGTCAGGTATGCATAACTATTTCCTTCGTTCTTAGGGAGGAAATGAAACATGGCCTGTACTGATAGCGCTCCTGCAAGAGCTATGAATAATAAAACCTTTTTCTTCATTTTTATCATATTACAACTTTGATGTATGCAAAGGTAATAAGAAAAAGGTAAACGGGTCAAAATATTCAACCAACGCGCTGATTTAGTCAGCCAAAAGGAGTCAGAAAGCGGTACACACTTCCGAAAGCAGTGTTATTTGATAAATTTCACCTTTGAGGCATCACGGGGTTTCGCATCGGGTTGCTCATCGGGATAGCCGATGGCGATGATATAGTTCAACTTGTAGTCAGCTGGGATTTCAAGTCGGTCGAGAAAGAACTTGCATCTTTCATTGGCTACGAGGAAGCGTACTGGTCCACCGAGACAGCATGTGCCAAGCCCCATGGATTGTGCTGCCAACATCATGTTCTCACCCAATAGTCCGGCATCCAGTTCACCGCCACCATTTGCAGGCGTGCAGACACAGATGAGATTCGGTGCGTTGCGGAACATGTTCTTGAAATCTTTGTCGCGCTTCACCTGCTCGACGTTTTCTTGTCTGTATACCTCTGTCACATCTGCGATCATTTTTTGGTCTTCTACCACGCGGACAATCCATGGCTGACGGTTTACCCCGCTCGGTGCATTGATGCCTGCACGGACAATAATCTCCAACTTCTCGTGCTCAACCGGCGTGTCAAGATACTTGCGGACTGAACGACGTGCCATAATGTTGCTTAACACAGGATTAACTTCCATCTGAACGTCAGCCTCAATGTCATTCATCTTGTCGGTTGGCTCATAGCGCTTGATAACCTGTCCGTCACGGCTGACAAGAAACTTGGTGAAGTTCCACTTGATGTCGGATTTCTTGTCATAGTCTGTGTCCTGCTTGCGGAGCATCCCATCCATCATTTTACCTCGTTCGTCAGTCACGTCAAAGCCTCCGAAACCCTTTTGGGATTTCAGATACACATAGAGTGGACTGGCATTCTCTCCATTCACATCTATCTTGTCGAACTGTGGAAAACTGATGTTGAAATTTGCTGTGCAGAACTGATGAATCTCTTGAATCGTCCCTGGAGCCTGGCCACCAAACTGGTTGCAGGGGAAGTCAAGAATCTCGAAGCCATCCTTGGCATATTTCTCATAGAGTGCCTCCAATTCTTTGTATTGAGGCGTGAATCCACAACGTGTGGCGGTGTTGACAATGAGCAGTACCTTGCCTTTGTATTCGGCAAGCGATACATCCTTGCCTGCATCGTCCTTCACATTGAAATCATAAATACTTTGTGCCGACAGAGTCAACACGCTCATCATTGCCAAGAGGCAAAAAAACAGTTTTTGCATATCCATATTGTTTGTCTTGAAGATAGTGAGAGGGCAATGTTCCTTTAAATCCGTTTCTAATTCATTCCTTCCCTTCTTGCGAAAGTCGAGCCTCGTATGTTATAAATTTGTAATTTTGGATTTCTTATGTTTCCTGTATTTATAGTATTCGTTGACTAAACTCTTGTACCCCAGAAGTTTCAATTGAGCGTAATTTGTTTTATAATTGGCTTTATTGTGTTTTCCCGTGCTGAGGAAACGGATGTTCTGTTGAAGGTAATGGTCGATTTCCTTCAGTCCTTCTGTCTTGTTGATGATGGGAAAGAACCACCTTGACCATGTGAGGGCCTCGGTATCTCCATTCTCATAAAAAAGATGGTTGAAATGGTTGACGAGTCCTTTCATCGCTTTTTCGGGCGCTACGTTTTTTTTGCTGCTCCAGCGATACAGCGACTTCGTTGCTCGCTTGATTTTGCCTTTCATTTTCTTTCTGGTCGCAGCCGAGATATCTATGTCGTTGGCATGGCACTTGAAACCCAGGAATTCGTAGGCTTCATCGGGCGAATATGTTTTTTCCTTGTCAGGGTTTAGCTCAAGTCGATATTGTTTGAGAAATTCCGCCATTTTTCTTTTA
The DNA here is from genome assembly GCA_017548385.1 of Prevotella sp. Lineage (GTDB taxonomy): Bacteria > Bacteroidota > Bacteroidia > Bacteroidales > Bacteroidaceae > Prevotella. The sequence goes on along the minus strand of JAFZAE010000062.1, from coordinate 12,621 downwards.
TATTCTCTAAGTGTTTCTATATCGGGAGCAAACATGATGATGTCGTCGGAATAGCGGGCATAAACGACATTGGCGTCATAAAAATACTTGTCCACTTCTTTCAAATATACATTGGCCAAGAATGGCGCGGTGGGTGTGCCAGCCATTACACCATGGTTCTCTAAGATAATCTCACCATTGTAAACGACACGATTGTCAGTCAACATTTTTTCCAAAAAATGGTACAAAGGGGGATCTTCAACCATCATTTCTGCCAACATCGGCAGCAATAATTCTATGGAAATGGAATTGAAATAATCGTGGATGTCGAGTTTGTATGCCCACATTTTTCGTTCTCCGATGGCTCGTCTGATGTGGAATACCGCATCATGTGCTTTCACACCTCGACGGAATGCAAAACAGTTAGGTGCGAAACACTCATCATAATCATACAATTTATAGGCAATGAGCTTGAGCATTATCATCTCATCGGACTCAAAACTGTAAACCACCCGTTTCTTGCCCGTACCCATTTTGTTGACAATCTTTTTTGTGGGAAGGCCTAAAGATTCACCTTGGGCAATCTTTTGTGCCAGATGAAGATATTTTTCTTGTTCTACATAACTATCGGCTTCTTTAAACTCATGCCAAGTGAAACGGCTTCTCATCAGCCGGTAGGCAAGAAAATCCTCCCAGGTTTCTTGTCGGTTCGTTTGCGTTATGATGCTTTCCATGATAAATTCACCAAATTATGAGCACTAAAATTAGAAAAAGGGGAACAATTTTGAATCAGCAAAATTGCTGATTACAAGAGGATACCTTGCCCTGTTGCCTGCAAAACAATGAATATGGGTAAGGCTGACTCCTTTGCAGGCGCAGCCATGCTGCATCCCCTTTTTCTAAATTTGTTTAAGTGGATTCTAATCCACTTAAATTCATGAACTTGCGAATACGTTCAATGACATAGCCTCTTTCGTTGGCCATCTGTGTGTAGAAGTTGATGTAAGGAAGACCCAATTTCTTGGCATACATCCTTGCTATCAGATATTTGACATTGCTGTCATGGCTGTGGCCGTTGCCGAGCATTACCACTGCCATAGCCCGGCTGTCTTTTTCAAGCACGAAAGTGTAGGGCTGGCCCCATTCGGCCTTGTAGACTTGATATGGGCGCGTCTTGTAAAGTTGGAATTCATCGCTGGCGAATCCAGCCAGATCCGAAACTGGTACGTTTTCACGGATGGTGTATTCTGGGAATTCATTCAATAGAATTTCCTTGAAATAGGCTTCCCATTCTGCGGCAGTTCTTTCAATTTCCACAGCCGGAGAAACATTGCTCGGTGCGGGTTGGGGTTGTTGCCTGGTTTGGGTATGTTGTGTGGGTTGTGCATCCTTTTGTGCACCATCAAATAAATCCTTGGCAACATCCACCACTTTTAAAAATAATTTACCTAAATCCATAGTTTTCTATTTAAAGTGAACTTCTTAATGAGTTGATTGCAAATATACAATCTTTTTAATTGATACCCAAACTTTTTATGAAAAAACTTATCATCAAGATCTTCATTTCAATTGTTTCCCATCAGAAAATGCAGCGCCAATGGTCTTACCAAGTTGAATGTATGTGTGGTGAATAGGGTCGAAGGTGATAAGTCCCATCTTCTCTACATCTGGCTTGCCATCCTCAGCCAGATATTTCTCATCGCAGAGGATGTTCACGATTTCTGCGACCAGATAATAACCCGTCTCACTCTCGTCAATCTTCTGTTTCACTCGACATTCAAGCGTCATGGGAAAATCTTTGAAAACAGGGGCGTTCACATGAGGAGCTTTCTCTGCTGTCCAACCTGTTTTCTCCATTTTGTCGGGTGTGTTCCTACCACTCACGATGCCTACATAGTCGGCGGCCACCATCGTCTCAGCAGTAGCAAATGTAACGGTAAATTCAGGGCTTACGGCGAGATTGTCTGTTGTGGCATGAGAACCGAGCGAGATCATGATTTCATGCATATCCCACTGGCCGCCCCAGGCAGCATTCATGGCATTGGCTTTGCCTTCTTTGTCAAAAGTGCCGATTATCAGCACAGGTTGTGGAAGAATCCACGCAGTTGATTTAAAATTTTTCATAGTTCGTATAGTTTTATAAAGGAAGTTAGAGAGCATGCCCCCCAGACACTTTGATTACTTGTCCGGTCAGCATCTTTGCCTGCTCACTTGCTAAAAACAAAATGGTCTCAGCAATATCTTCCGGTTGTATTATTTTTCCCATTGGAATTAACGGAATGACTGATTTTTCCAAATCAGCATCAATCCATCCTGTTTGAGTCGGACCAGGTGCGACACAATTCACAGTAATACCATATTTCCCTACCTCAAGAGCGATGCTACGAGTAAGTGCTTCCATCGTTGCTTTACTCGCTCCATAGGTAATTTGACCTGCGAAAATTTGTGATGCGTCTGTAGAAATATTGATAATTCTGCCATAATCACCATGGTAATCCATAAAAGCCCTTATCATTAAAATGCTCCCTCGGACATTGACGGCAAATGTGTCGTCAATCACATTTTGGGTGATTTTTTCTATTGTATCAAAACCATCCATGTCACCTGCTGCTGCATTATTAACCAGTATGTCTATTTTCCCATATCGTTCCCTAACAGTCGAATAGATTTCCGTTACAGCTTCCTCATTCGAAATGTCGCTTTCTATAATCATATAGTCAGCATTCATTTCCTTGAGTTTCCTTTCTACCATTTCTCCATTGCTAGCATTTGCTGAAAAATATCTGTCTGTTCCATTCCTGCCAGTCTTAGTCTTATCAAACTGCCTATGAATTTTCTTATACACTAAAACGACCTTTGCTCCTTCACGAGCAAAAGCAAATGCTGTCGTCGCTCCAATTCCCTGCGGGTTATTCGCACCAGTTATCAGAGCCACTTTATTTTTTAATCCATAATCCACCATTTTATTCGCTCCTCAAATCGATTTTTAGTTTGATACAACAATCTGCAAAAATAGTTATTTTCCATGAAAAACGGTCAGTAAAATTGATTTTTGTGACTAATAGTGATACTAAACATATTATAATGAGAATATGTGACATTTTACTCTTACAAAACCGACATCCTTTTATGTTTAATGTTTAATTTATCGTTTTTCAATAAATTTTTATCGAAATATTTTGTGTAATCAAATAAAGTTCTTACCTTTGCATATCGATAAACGATAAATATTTAAAATTTTACGATAATTATGAAAAAGAAATTAAATGTATTTTGTATTTTAATGTTGGTGGTACTGGCGGCTGAGATTGTCATCGGTACAGTGTTGCACTGGGATAGTTTTGTTGAAGGTTGGAATGAAGGTGCAGAAGGAGCTGACTTGACAGAGGATGTTGGCGGCCATCCGTGGTGGCTGTTTCTTATAGTGGCTATAATCATTGTCTATTTCGGGATACGCTCTTTTATTTCATTCGTCCGTTTCATTCTCAACGTCAACCGCAACCAAGTGTTTGTATGGGAGAATGTTCATTTGTTGCGATGGACAGGGTGGGGGATACTGATTGTGCTTGTGACGTGTGTAGTCTATGAATTGTTCTCCAATGTACCTGTGGATACAGTTTATATGGAGTATATGGATCTGGCTATATTTGGCGTTTTCAATCTCATTGTCTCTGAAGTTTTTGCTATCGGATTGAAGTTGAAGGAAGAACAAGACCTAACCATTTGAAGCTATGGGGCACATTGTTGTAAATTTAGACGTAGAGATGGCCAAGCGGAAAATCTCGTTAGGCGAACTGGCAGAAAGGGTGGGATTGACTCAAGCCAACCTGAGTATTCTGAAAACGGGCAAGGCCAAAGCCATTCGCTTTTCAACGCTTGAATCCATTTGTCGTGAACTGGGTTGTCAGCCTGGTGATATCTTGGAATATCGAGACGAATAGAATGTTCGGTAATACAAATAAAAGGGAGCAGCCCAATTTGGAGTTGCTCCCTTTTGCTTTCAAACAGATGTTTGCTATGAAATTTCGATAGCCTTGGCGGCCTTTTTCTCCTCTTTCTTTACCTTCGGCAAGGTGACGGTCAGGATGCCGTTCTCCACCTTGGCTGCGATGCCATTAGGATCCACATCATCTGGCAGTGTATAGTTCTGCTCGTAGTTTGAGTAAGAGAACTCCCTGCGCAGATAGTGGTGCTTCTTGTCCTCATCCTTGTGCTCCATCTTGTTCTCGATGGCGATGCAGAGGTTGCCGTCGTCGTTGATGCTCACGCGGCAATATTCTTTCTTGATGCCTGGAGCGGCCAACTCCATTGTGTAAGCCGTTTCATCCTCCTTGACATTGACTGCGGGTGCCGTTGTGTTGGCACGAGGCATAAGATCAGTGTTCAGGAAATCTTCAAACAGGGTCGGGAACCAACCATTTCTAAATACTGGTAACATAATCTTTACCTCCAAATTATATTTTTAGTTATACTTTGTTGATTGAGATGACCTTGGATAACTCCTTGGCTCTCACCTTAGTTGTTGCAACAAGTGTGCCATGGGTTCAAAAGTGACAATATGTCATCTAATCCTTGACAAAATGGCATTTGACATATGGTAATAGATAAAAGCATTACTTTTTTTCCCAAAGCATAGGTGTGATTGAATAATGATACCCCATTCCCCCTTTTAGACCAATACACTTTGGCGACAATCCTTTTTTTTAAAAAAAACATTGCCAATTGGAAAAGGTTTATTATCTTTGTCGCAGAAGACCAATTCTAGATATTATTATGAGAACAATCAAGACCAAACTGTTTTTTGTGTTATGGGGGATGCTAATTCCCTTGTTGACCGCGAATTGTAATGACAAAAAAAACGTTGAGAAAGCTGAAGCGGCTGATACGACAGTGAAGACAGAAAGCGCAATTAAAGTTTCTACACCTCCATTTGAGAAATTCGTGGTGGTAATCTCTGATGAAACAGGACTCTATAAGAAAGCTGATATCAACAGCCCCACTTTAGTTCAATGGATTGAGTCGGATTGCGAGAGTGATTATTGTGAGAATATTTACCAGTGGTCGGATCAGCCTGGTAAACCTGGGTTCGAATTAAGCACAGATATCATCACTTTCGAAGGCCGTGTCTTTCCTGTGCTTGGCGAGGAGGGCAAATTCTATAAGGTATCCACCATCAGCCAATGGTGTGATATAGAAAGCGCTTACATCCCCAAAGCAAGTGTCGGTGACATAGAAACCTCACCTATAAAAGCTGATATGTTAGAAGCCGAAGACAATTTCTTCAAGTGCCGTGTTGTGAAGGACGGCAAGTACAAGGACATCGTCCTTATCGACGAGTTTAACGAACTCGATGGAGAGTCTCTTCAGGTGGGCGTGCTGAATAACGGTGTCGTGGCCACCCCGTTGGTTTACTACATTGACAGTTATCTGGACATAGAACAGAAAGAAGACGTCATCATTGATGATTCGGAGGACAACATCATCCTCAGGTACAACAGGTACAACAAGAACCTGGCAGTGACAATAGAAGAAAACAATGAGTTTTATCAACTCGACTTAAAGAAACTCAGCGCAGAGCAGATAGCAAAGATTGTTGAGACAGTGACAAAGAAAAAAACCGAATACGTGAATTACATGTACCATTTCCCTGCTCAGGGACTACAATCTTTCTATTATAAAACACTGTAATACCATTTGCAAAGAAAATCTTGTGAACATTAACATAAAACATTTATATCATGAAGAAAGTATTATTATTGACTTTTATTACACTGATTACCTGCACGAAAGTAGCAGGGCAAAGCTTGTTCAGTGGCTCAACAGACCTGGAAGTAATAGCTAACGAATGGGAGAATAAAACCCTGAGCGGTGTGGCAGATGGCTCTCTCGTCTCAATGCTAGACTGCTTTAATAAGAAATGGCCCACATGGATGCTTCAATCAGCTATCAAAACAATGAAGAAAGGTGTGGTGGGCAGAGACACTTATAACAATGATCAGATTGTTGTGCGCAACATGCCCAAAAATGGTTTTGTACAAGTAGATTGGTGGGGTGATGCCGAACGTCATGAATTCATGAGAGCATGTTATTGGAATCGTGCCAATGGTAACCGTTTGCTCGGAATATACTTTGGTGGGACTGACAACTACCCTAACATACATTTCGTATGCTTCTACAACTACGACACGAAGAAGCACACACTTACCCCTGAGCCGCAGATTATTGATGGTTTCAGAACGACGGAAGTCACGAAATTCTACTATGATTTGCCAGAGGAAGGCAAGGAGTTGAGAATTTCTGAATTCGGACCACGAGGCCACTTCATACATACATTCAAATGGGATGGTATGAAGCCAGTGTTTTCAAAGACGGAAAAGATAGAGGATGAAGCCGACGGGGAACATTGCGATGACGAAGAGGAGTGATTAACGGTATGAGCCTGTTGCCTATAAGCAGAGGGTTGCATCAGCTCTCTGCATTGCTCATCGTTTTTCTGATGATGGCTCTGCCGACCAGTGGTCAGTATTTCTCCAAAATGTGTATCAAGGAGAAGAATTTCTGCGACACCATTCCCATTGAATTCAACCGTGGCAGAATCCTCATCCCTGTAGAGATAGGAGGACGCTCCCATCAGTTTATTTTCGACACTGGCTGTAGTGTGGGGCTAATGTTCACCGAACGAGCCGTCACCTTGAAAAAGAAGTTTGGTTTTACTTTCGTAAATGATGCGGCCAATCTTGTACATTTTACTAGTGTGAAACGCATCCCCGAGATGCATATTGGCCATATCACCGTCAGAAACTACCGGGTCATTCTCACTCCTGGTCGGAGCATGGCTAATACAGAATACGACTGTCAGCAGATTGTCGGTTGCATCGGAAGTGACCTTATATCGAAGCGCCGCGCCGTGAAGATTGACACCGAAAAAGGTATCATGATCATTACCGACCAGCAGGGCGTTTTCGACCGTGAAGAGGGCTTCCGTATCCCGTTCAAAGAAGATGTGCGGGTTCCATATCTGCGGGTTTCTACCTGTGCTGACAAAGCACGATGGTGCATGTTTGACACTGGCTTTCCCGGTTTCCTCGATGTGCGTCGCAAAGACATCACCGAGGCCGATACTCTTGACACCGCCATTGGTAGTGTCACCGCAGGCATCTACGGCAAGACCGACGATGAGCGCTTGATGCTCCTCCGCTTGGACAGTCTTCGTGTTGGCGATTGCGTGTTCCGCCAGGTGACAACCAATCTGCAATCTGCTAATGAGTATGTCTTGGGTAGTTCTGTTTTAAAGTTCGGGTCGATGGTAATTGACTACAGCACGCACCAGATGATTTTCCGCCCATATCATTATGACAATGGGGTGATAGTGGCAAACACATTTAGCGATTTTGTGATGATGCCCAACGAAGACGACAATCTTTATGTCACCCTCGTCTGGAGCAAGAGCCGTTCCTATGCATCGGGTGTACGCTTGGGCGACCGCCTGACTCATATCGATGGCATCGAGGTCAGCGGTAACCCCTGTGCCTACATAAACCTTGCCCCTGGCGACCACCTCATCACCCTCATCAGTGCTGAAGGAGAAAAGAAAGAGATACCGATAAAAAGGTGATTTGGCCTTATAACAAAGAGCGCAAGCTTGGCTTGCGCTCTTTGTTATATAAGGGTGCTTCTATAAATTGTCTTTTAGGAAATTCGTTAGGCTTTCTTTAGCAGAAGGCTGTGATTATCCAAAAATGTTAAATAAACAAAGAACGGGGAATTTATAGAAGTACCCATAAATGATTGTATGGGAACTTATTTGAAAATCAACTGTGCGAAGTTGTAGAGACCGTACTTCCAAACGACGAAGTTATGTTGCCCGTCAGGATAGTTGATGAGTGTGCAAGGAATGCCATTCTCATCGCAGAACGCCTTGAGCTGTGTGCTGTGGCTAAGCAGTCCATCTGCACCACCACATACCATCCAAAGGAGTTTGTTCTCTTTCTTCACCTTGTCTACGTCAGGAATGAGCTGTGCGGCACGCAGTGTGTTTGGTGCAGATGAGAAACCTCCTACGTATGCAAATACGTCCATGTGTCCGAGTCCGAAGTTGAGAGACTGTCCACCACCCATTGACAGACCGGCAATGGCACGGTGATCCTTATCGGTATACACGCTGTAGCTCTTTTCGATGTAAGGAATGAGGCTTCCGATGAGGTCCTTGTCGAACTCTCCGAACGCCCTGAACGAACCCATACCTCCTGCACGTGAGTCGTCCTTTTGTGCACGTCCGTTAGGCATGACGACAATCATGTCGGCAACCTTTCCGTCGGCATAGAGATTGTCCATGATGATGTTTGGCACACCACCGTCTTTGTACCATTCGTTCTCGTCGCCACCGATACCATGAAGCAGGTAAAGCACGCTGTATTTCTTCTTTTTATCGTACTTAGGTGGCAGATAGACATTTGCCTTACGGGTGGTACCCACTGATTCTGACTGATACTCAATGAGCTCCACGGTTCCGTGAGGTATTCCTGCACGCTCTTGGTCGAATCCCTGTGGGGCTTCTTTGTACTCATCGAATTTCACATCGAGGTTCTGCTGAATGCCAAACATTGGAATAGTTGGCTCTTGTGCATTGGCTGTCATCAAAGATAGGGAAAGCAATGCTGTTAAATAAACTTTCTTCATTTGCTTAAGGTGTGTTCTATTAATTATGATTTTTATGAACCTTAAATTGAATATAATACATTGTTTTTGATTAGATGATTTTTTGTCGGTTTGGTTTAATATAATAGTAAAGAAAATGGCGTCTATTCTCGAATGAAAATCCGACCTTTTGTCGCCACGGCAGAGCTTGGAGTTGATGCAAGCATCACTCTGCTTATTTGGCTTAACGAAAACGTGGAATTTGAAGAATAGGGATTTCCCTATGAGAAAGTAGGGATATTAATTTTTTTTAATGAAGGGTAGTTTTTTTCTTTGCATATTGAATTTGCTACAAACCAATCTCAAAACATAAATTAGATTATGATGAAAAAATTACTTTCTTTTCTTTCCATGATTTTCATGGTGTTTACGACCTTTGCACAAATATGTCCTGACGACCGTCATCCGCATGCCATCGACCTGGGCCTGCCGTCAGGCACAAAGTGGGCGTGCTGCAACGTGGGGGCAGACAACCCCGAAGGATATGGTGGTTATTATGCATGGGGCGAGACGGAGGAAAAAGAAGCGTATAATGAAGTCTCATATCAATATTGTACAGGTGAAAATCCTAACGATTACGGATGGTATGAACATACGCAATATCAGGATATTGGCAGCGATATCGCAGGCACGCAATACGATGTTGCGCATGTGAAATGGGGTGGCTCTTGGGTGATGCCGTCGATTGATGAAATCAAAGAATTGTATAACAACTGCAATTATTCTTTGGTTTCTTTAAACGGTGTCAATGGTCTATTGTTTATCAGCAAGATAAACAGCGCTTACCTTTTCTTGCCTGCAGCGGACCTCCATTATCCCGGCGACATAGGCCAATACTGGTCGTCCTCACAGGAACCGTCGAATTTGAAATGGGCCTATGGCCTATACTTACTTTCTGACGATACAAATTGGACTTACTTCGCCCGTGCCGTCGGTCTCACGGTTCGTCCTGTTATAAAAGGAACCTATGCGCAAATATGTCCCGATGAAAACCACCCGCATATAATCGACCTGGGCCTGCCGTCTGGCACGAAATGGGCGTGCTGTAACGTGGGGACAGACAAGCCCGAGGGCTACGGCGGTTACTATGCATGGGGGGAAACGGAGGAGAAGACCTTTTACGATTGGAGTACTTACACGCACTGCGATGGTAGTGAAAGCACTTGCCACAATCTCGGCAGGGATATCGCAGGCACGCAATACGACGTTGCGCACGTGATATGGGGTGACTCCTGGGTTATGCCGACTAAAGACCAGCAGATGGAATTGTTGAATTATAGCACATGTCAGTGGATAACGAAGAACGGGGTCAATGGTCGGACTTTCACAGGCCTGAATGGCGGCACGATATTCTTGCCAGCGGCGGGCATCTATTGGTTTGATGAAATCAGCAACGCCGGCATCAATGGCGAATATTGGTCGTCCACGCAAGGGGCATCGAGTTCTCACAACGCTTGCGGCATGGATGCCGGTTCAGGAGGCAAGATAAGGTTCGAAGGTATTCGCGACATCGGTCGATCTGTTCGTCCGGTCTTTAGCGAAACCAACAGCATTAATCTTCCTGAATTATCTTCAGACATATCCAGCCAAGCCATCTACAACCTATACGGCATAAAAGTCGCTGACACCATAGCCGACATGAACACCCTGCCTCCTGGCATCTATATCGTCAAAGGAAAGAAGATTGTGATTAAGTGAGAAAAGAGTGAAGATAAAAACGGCTATGAACTATTATTTCATGTATTTCTTTCCCTGCTTGATGAAGATACCCTTTAAGGGAGCGGTTGCTTGTCTGCCGCTTAAGTCATAGATGGTTGTGGGAACAGTTGTTTGGGGGGCGTTAATGGTTTGGATGGCAGTGTTGTGGCTGTTCAAACGAGCTACTGAGAGACCATTGCCGGTGTAATGGGTGAACCAGATGAGGTCGCGTTTGGTGTCGAGGGTGATTCTTGTGACTTCGTTGACTGCGATGCCTGAGTTATCAACGTTGTAGGTACACCATTCACTGCCGTTGAAGCAGACAAGGCCGACACCGCCTGCGGTGGCCAGCCATTTATTATTGTCGGCATCGATTTGGATGTCATACAGGCTGTTGCTGGGGATGGGGGAATTGGTTCTGTTGTAGGTTTCCCAGTTAATGCCGTCGAAACGTGTGAGCCCGAAGCAGTGTTCCAGTCCATAGATGTCGGGGTATAGCGGGTCGCGACAATTCAGCCATACGACGTTGTCATTATCGACGGCCACGAAGCCAACGTAATCAGAGGGGAGCTGTGAATTCCCCGTAGTATATTGCGTCCAGTTGCTGCCGTCGAAAAGGAAGAGACCGCCTCCGAAAGTACCGCACCACACACGGTCGTTGCTGTCGAAGTCAAGGCATGTGACATTGTCGAACGACAGACCAGAATTTTTCTTGTAGAAAACTGTCCATGTCTGCCCATCACGACGATAGATGCCCTTAGTCGTGGCTAACCATAGGTGGTTGTGATGGTCAAACTTGATTTGGTTTATATCGAATTCGCTGAAGGGGTAATCGCTTTTGCGATAGATATTCGTCGCGGTCGGTGTGATTTCCATCAGGCAGGTGTCGGGCGAGAACCAAGGCCACCTGACCCAAACGTCTCCATCACCATCGGTTTCCGTCTGTGCCGTCTGCGACATAGGCGTCAGGTGCACTTCGCCAGTCTCTATGTTATAGGTCTGCAAGCCATGCAATGTGGCTCCGTAGAAGATGCCGTTGCGGTCAAGACTGCCAGTAGATAGCGTAAACGAGTTATCGATGAGTTGGCTGTCGATAAGGGGGATGTTCTTCAGCCCGTCGTCGGTCAGTCGAAAAAGGCCTTGGGTGCGCGAACCCACATAGACATCGTTCCCGTCGATATCGATGGTTGTTAGTAAGTCCTGAGCGGACTCTCGTTGATAGGGATAGTGCTCAAAATGGCTGCCGTCGAATTTCGTAAGGTAATTCCAGCTCACCATCCACAGATTACCCTGTCCGTCGGCCTTCAAGTCGTAAAGAGTCGCCTCGGGCAGATTGGAGTTTTCAGGGGTGTAGGCGGTAAACTCATTGCCATCGTATTTGACAAGTCCCTTGTCAGTTGCCATCCACAAGCAGCCGTTGGCATCGGTTTCGAGGTGATTGACGTTGCCGTATGGATGACTGACAGGCACCAGCCCATCGGAGGTAAAGATACATAGCGTGACCCTTTCCAACGCATCATAGCACCCTACCCAAATGCGACCACTTCCATCAGCCTTGATGCATGATACATAGGTGTAGGGGCTTAATGGGTTGATATCAAAGCATGCTGTAACTTGTTTACCGTCAAATTGATACATGTAAGCGATTCCCCCCATGAGCATTCCGCCATCGCTCTTGAAATAGATTCCACCGATATGCTGATTGATGAGAAATCCCGCATTCCTTGTGTCGTACTTCTCTATATAGCCGTCTGAAATCTTTGCCAACCCATTATATTCTGTGCCAAGCCATAATTCACCATCGTGAATGACCATGTCCACAATACTGTTGTCCGTCGTGCCACCATTGGCGCGGCTGAGAACGGTCTGCTCACTCGTCTGCTTGTCAATCTTGATGATGCCCCCACCAAACGTACCGACATAAAGAAAGTTCTCGTCATGGATGATACGCGACACAAAATCTTTGTTTACCAAGTTCTGCCAATTTGTTAACTGTGCCATCATGGTCAGCGTGACAAGGCAGAGGAAAGTGATAAAGATGGTTCTTTTCATTACTATTTTTTCAAAATATTGAAGTTTCGCATTCGCTCAACTCTCATTTCATTCCAGTCCTGCTGCTGAAGTTGATACGGACGCCCTTGTCCTCAACCATCATGTCATTGCCTCCGTTGTTACCGTTGCTGACAGTAGGTTTGCGTTCACCGTCCAGTATCTCTCGGCACATGTTCTTTATATCAGAAACACGTT
>JAFZAE010000061.1 GCA_017548385.1 Prevotella sp. | reverse complement strand
GAGATGCTCTCCCGAGGGGTCGTTCTTTACGAACATTACTTGTGTGCCTACTTTCAACTGGAGTGTCTCGCCAGTGGGGTAGGATATTTCTGGGAATGTGCCTTCTATCTCGGCATGGTAGGTATAGAGGGGTCGCTCGATGCGTTCCAGTTCCCGCTCGTTGTGCTGGTCGGCGAATCGGTTGTGGGTGGTCAGACGGATATAGTCGTCATTGGCACTGGGGCGAAACGTGGGTTGGCAACGAGCGTTGAGGCTGGCCAGGTCGGCATCTGTGGCGCGGTTGTCGCGGATGTGGTTGAGGATGGCAAGAAAAGCTTCGTCTTGCTGGCGATATACCTGTTCGAGTTGGATGGTTACATAGTCTGTTTCTGCCAGCGCCTTCGAGCCAAAGAAATAGGGCGTGTCATAGTAGGGGGCGAGCATTGCTTTGTCCTCGGGTGTCACTACAGGTGTCAGTTGTTGTAGGTCGCCAATCATCAGCAGTTGTACGCCGCCAAAGGGTAGGTAATGGTTGCGGAAACGGCGGAGTACGGAGTCAAGAGCGTCAAGCAGGTCACAGCGGACCATCGAAATCTCATCGATGATAAGCAGGTCGAGTGAGGCGATAAGCCGTCGTTTCTCTTTTTTGAAGTCGAAGCGGTTTTTTATCTTTGAATTGGGGACGAAGGGCGACAGCGGCAGTTGGAAAAACGAGTGGATGGTCACGCCGCCGGCATTGATGGCGGCCACACCCGTAGGAGCCACCACGATGGAGCGTTTACGGGATTTCTCCACTACGGTCTTCAGAAACGTGGTCTTCCCTGTTCCTGCTTTCCCGGTCAGAAAGATACTTTTCCCAGTATTTTCCACAAAATCCCATGCTATCTGCAGTTCTCTATTCTTCTCCATTGTTTTCCTTTCTTTGTAGGGACATACCCAGTGTGTGTCCGAAAATCTGAAGTCTAACGTCTAAAGTCCACCTCTCTTTTCGCACCTCAAAGATACGAAGAATTAATAATTCAAAGAAATATATAGACTGAAAGATGAATCCAATCAGGAAAAAATGTTCTACAAATCAAAAAATATCTTCGAACAATTGAATTCTCTCGGAAAATGATTATCTTTGATGACGGTTTATATTTCTCCTATTTTAATAGGTATTCAAAATGAAAAGATTATTACTCTCTATTTTGGTCGCCATGATTTCTGTTGCACATATCAATGCGCAGGAAATCATGAAGATGGGACATGCGATGTTGATAAATGTACGAGAAAGTGACGAATCCCCTGTCTTCTATGATTATAACTCCGAACAGTCATATAGTATCTGCTGGTTTTCCTTCAAGTATCCTTCCATTGGCGGTGATGGTCAACCTGTTATGCTGTCAGCACTTGCATGTATGCCCGATGTAGACCAACATGTGACAGAAATCAACAATGTGATTGCCGGTTGCCATATCACCCTCACAAACAACAAGGACTGCCCTACGGAATTCAACCACTCCGGCAATATCTATAGCGACACCTTCCTGACAATGATTTTTGCTGGCAATGCCACAGAACCACAAGACAATCTGGCTTGTCATAACCTAGTCATCCTGCCCGATTATGAAGGCTATGGCATAACAAGCGACAGGACGCATCCCTATCTCTGTGAAGAGATCACGGCACGGCAAGTGACTGACGCCATACGTTATGGCATACAACTCTATCAGAACGACCCACAGGTTGAGGCTGTCCGTCTGCCTTTCCGACAAGACTGGCGCACCATCTGTACGGGATATTCACAGGGCGGTGCAGTGGCTATGGCTACACAGCGGTATATCGAACAACAGGGACTCGGCGACGAACTGCATCTTGCTGGTTCTCTCTGTGGCGATGGTCCTTATTCCCCAATAGCCACCATCCTCTTTTATGTAGAGCAAGACCGTCTGGGGAATGAATTGTCAATGCCTTTTGTCCTACCGCTGATGCTCAAAGGTCTTTGTGACAATGATGAGACCATGACTGGACATCAGGTAAGCGACTATCTGGATGAGCGTTTTCTCGAAACGGGTGTACTGGACTGGATTGCAGCCAAGGATAAAACTTCTGACGACATCACAGAGGCTTGGAAACAACTATACAAAAGTGGGAAAGACGACGACAAAACCTATTTCCGCTCAGTATTAACCAGTGATGGCAGGGCATACCTGCGCAATATCTTAAAACCCGAGATGATGAGCTACTTAACCCAGTTGCTCGACCAGTATCCAGACTATGCTACATCCGTTGTTCCTTTGCCCGAGGGTGGCATACTGGCGGAAGACTTGCATCTGGCACTCGAACATAATAACTTGACCTTGGATTGGGAACCTGCTCATCCCGTCTGCCTCTATCACAGCACTGGCGACGAAGTCGTCCCTTTCCAGAACTATCAGAGTGCAGCATCCCACCTCGGCACACAGGTATATTTCTATCCATCCGCTCGTATTGGCGCTCACTACAGCACGGGTCTCTAGTTTTTTATGAGCCTAAAGAGTGAGGAATGTATACGGATGCTTGCGTCCATGAACAGTGATGGTAT
>JAFZAE010000060.1 GCA_017548385.1 Prevotella sp. | reverse complement strand
GCGGAAAGGATAGGATTCGAACCTACGAACCGATTTTGTCGGTCACACGCTTTCCAGGCGTGCCTCTTCAGCCACTCGAGCACCTTTCCTTGTAATCAATAAACTGCATTTCACAAATGCGGTGCAAAATTACGGGTTTTATCGCAGATTTTGAAATTTTTCGCCCGTTATTTTCCCCTCAATCTCACGATTTATATTTCTTTAACCAACATTATCGCCCATTGTTACCGCCCAATAAGCCTATCCGAGAGCAACAAGAGTAATCTCTCACCCCTTACCTCTCACTTCTTACCCCTAAAACTATACAATCGTCTCCTCAATATTATATCTCGGTCTGTCTTTGGTCTCGATATAGATTTTTCCGATATATTCACCGATGACACCGATAGCTACAAGGATGCAGCCGCCGACAAACCACACGGAGAGAATCAGGGACGACCAGCCGGGAACGGCCTTATCGGTAAATAAACTGTAAAGGACGTAGATTAATATGAGGAGGGAGATGAGCAGGAAAAGGATGCCGGAGAAGAGAATCATACGCACGGGTTTCACGCTGAAAGACGTGATGCCATCGACGGCGAAATTCAACATCTTGCCAAGGGGGTATTTGCTCTCGCCGGCCACACGCTCCTTGCGGTCATAGTACACGTTGGCGGTCTTGTAGCCTATCAGGGGTACAATGCCCCGAAGGAAGAGGTTGCGCTCACGAAATCGGCAGAGTTGTTCCACGGCACGACGGCTCATCAAACGGTAGTCTGCATGGTTATAGACAGATTTCACTCCTAACGTATGCATCAGTTTGTAGAACCCTAGGGCAGTGGTGCGCTTAAACCATGTATCGGTAGTGCGCTTGTTTCTCACACCATACACGATGTCGCAGCCTGATTTGTATTTCTCAATCATCTCTCGGATGACAGAGATGTCGTCCTGAAGGTCGGCATCAATAGACACCATGATGTCTGCATAGTCTTTGGCTGTGGTCAGTCCTGCCAACAGGGCATTCTGGTGACCAGAGTTACCTGCAAGTTTCACTCCCGTGACTGATGTCTCTCTATAGGCATATTCGGAAATCAGTTCCCATGTTTTGTCTTGGGAACCATCGTCCACATACATCACCCTGCTGTCGGGAGCAATAATGGTTTCATCCACCAAATCCTTTAAAAACTTAGTTAACTGCTCATTAGATATAGGCAGCATTTCTTGCTCATTATAGCAAGGAACTACAATATACAGGATTGGTAGATTTTCCATTTTAGTAAGGTCATATTTTTAGATAATGCAAAGATAATTATTTTTTCTCACATCACATTTTTATTGCCCGATTATTTCTATGTTATGCCAATTATTCATATCTTTGCAAATGCCAATAGGAGACACACGAGACTTCATAGTCGCAATTTCCACTAAACAATCTTTTTATGCGCCTTCCTGATAACACCTCACTCCAAAACGGAAGATATATCATCAAACGAACCCTCGGACAAGGAGGATTCGGTATTACTTATTTGGCGGAACAGGGCTTCCTGAAGAAACAATTTGCTATTAAGGAGTTCTTCCTCCGTGAACTCTGTGTCCGAACAAATGGATATCATATGACTGCGGCCACGCAGGCGGATATGGTGGAAAGATATCAGGAGAAATTCATCAAAGAGGCACAGATTATTGCACGTTTCCAACACCCGAATATCGTCAAGGTGACGGACTTCTTTCAGGAGAACGAAACCGTCTATTATGTGATGGATTATGTGGAGGGGCAGAGTCTGGCAGACATTATCAAGAATAATGGTCCGATGGCTGAGGGGGCGGCAATCGCCTATATTAAAAAGGTGGCAGAGGCTTTGGACTATATCCATTCGCAAAACGTCAACCATCTTGACTTGAAACCAGCCAATATTATGGTTAGGAAAAGTGATAATGAACCTGTCGTGATAGATTTCGGCGTTTCGAAGCAATATGATGAGAAAAAAGACCAAACCAGTACGACACCACCGGGAATCACCGAGGGATATTCTCCCATGGAGCAGTACCGTGCAGGTGGGGTTAGTACTTTTTCGCCACAGTCGGATATCTATGCCCTTGGTGCTACCTTGTATAAAATCGTGACTGGTATTACGCCACCCATGGCATCGGATGTACTTAACGATGGGTTACCACCATTCCCCACTTCTGTATCAAAAACGCTTTCCCATGCCATCGAGGAAGCCATGAAACCTGTTATCAAGGACAGACCTAAGACAGTCAAAGCTTTCCTTTCACTTCTGGGTGAAAGTGTTGAAGAAAAGACAGTGCTTGAGAATTCACAGCAGAAAGTCTCTGAAGCTACTGTAATAACCCCGCCGCCACCTCCACCACCACATTCTTATCATAATGAACAGAAAAAGATTATCCAGAACCTTTTCGATAACATGGTGTATGTGGAGGGTGGAAATTTTAAGATGGGTAAGAATTATTCCTTGTTAAGTAGTTGGGGCAAAGACAATAAAGCTCATCGTGTGACCCTTTCCTCCTTCTCCATCGGGCGCTTTCCTGTCACTCATGAAGAATGGATGGCGGTGATGGGGAATAATCCCTCACATTTCAAAGGAGAGAAATTACCTGTAGAGAGTGTGTCTTGGGAGGATAGCCAAAAGTTTATTAATAAACTCAATGAGATGACGGGACGTAGTTTCCGACTTCCGACAGAGGCTGAATGGGAATATGCTGCTCGTGGCGGCAGATTTTCCAAAGGTTATCAATTTAGTGGTAGTGATTGGATTGATGAGGTGGCATGGTTTGAATTAAATAGCCAAGGCCGCCCCCATCCAGTTGGACTAAAGAAGCCCAATGAACTTGGTTTGTTTGATATGTCAGGTAATGTATGGGAATGGTGCCAAGATTGGTATGATGAGGATTCGTGTATGATTTATAATCAGTTGAATCCCAAGGGGCCTCCCACGGGTTATTATCGTGTAACTCGAGGAGGTTCATGGGATACCATTTCCGATCTGTGTTTTGTTTATTATCGGGGGCATTTAAATAAAGTAACTCATCTTGATGGCTTCCGCCTTGCACTATAATCGTATTAGTATATGTGGAGTGCCTTTAGGTACATAATATCTAATGATGCATATTGCAATGCCATCTAGTCATTTGCAAAGGTAATGTCCCTTTAACTACCCTTTAACTACTCTTTAACTACCCTTTAACTACCCTTTAACTACATTTTTTCCCATGTCCCACAACCATTCCCGTCTCCTTCTGTTCCTCTTTGTGGCATGCCTTATGTCGTGTGCTAGTCATCGTGAGGTGCCAACGGATTTTCCGTTTACGTTCAAAGACAATAATCCCCACCAAGTGGCAGGGGCAAAGAAATATGGGATAGAGCCATTGGAAGACCGATCGTGTCTGACGAAAAAGATCAAGCGAAAACTCAAGTATATC
The DNA here is from genome assembly GCA_017548385.1 of Prevotella sp. Classification (GTDB taxonomy): domain Bacteria; phylum Bacteroidota; class Bacteroidia; order Bacteroidales; family Bacteroidaceae; genus Prevotella. The sequence goes on along the minus strand of JAFZAE010000060.1, from coordinate 19,529 downwards.
GAGGAGAATCAATACTATGCCATCGACCCTTTGACACATTCAGTTCCGTATCTCACTCCTGATGCAGCCAAACTATTGAAGGACATCGGGAAAAACTTCCAGAAGAAATTGCGGAAACACAAGATGGGGGAATACAAGATTATTGTAACCTCTGTTTTGCGCACCAAGGAGGATGTGCGCAAACTGATGAAGGTCAATAGCAATGCCGTGACCAATTCGGCTCACTGCCGTGCTACGACTTTCGATATCACCTATCGGCGATATAAACATGTGAGTGGGAAGCAGGAGAATGCCAGTCAGTTGAAATATCTGCTTGGCGAGGTCATGCAAGAATTACGAGAGAAGGGACGGTGCTATGTACGATATGAGACGCAGCAGACGTGCCTGCATATCACTGTGGCACCTTAGCATCACGAAACGCTTTTGCCTTGCGCAAAGCTTTCATCACCCGCTCGTACTCTACGGGGGTGATGTCGCATTTATCCTTAATCCAAGTTTTCTCAGGGTATTTGGCCATAAAATCCAAACGCACTTTCTCATGTGTCACAATACTGTCGAGCGGTATTTTGTATTCGTCGAGAATGGGCAACAGGTATTCTATGGCACTGTTAATCTGGTCGTCGGTCAAGGGCGTTTCAACGGTGTTTCCTTGAAACTCCACCCCGATAGTGAACTCATTGCATTGTTCGCGACCATTGAGTATAGAGCGACCGGCATGGAAAGCCACCACACGAGGTTCGCAAAGGATATAACGGGTGCCGTCGGTGTCGATGAGACAATGGCTACTCACTTTGTTCTCTGGCAAGGTGAGTACCTCCAAAGAACGTTCGATGGTAGGCAGGGCAGTATGATGAAGGATGACACCGCGTACTTCGTTCACTTTCTCACGGTCGTAGTTCTGGGTAGGGTAGGGTATTACACGGTATTCTTTTTTCACTTCTTCTGTATTTTCTTCTTCAGTTCCTTTCATGATGTTGAGTGCATATACAATAGCAACGATGCCGAGTAATGCGGCACCACCGAGAATATATAATCTTTTCTGATTTCCCTTTTTCATTTCATCTGCAAAAATACAATATTTTATTGAAAATTGAAAATTGAAAATTGAATTTTTGGAGCAGCGAGAGCAGAGTCGAACTTGTTCTAACTATGCCGAGTCGTGACAAAAATAAGCGAAGTTAATTCTTGGAGCAGCGAGAGCAGAGTCGAACTTGTTCTAACTATGCCGAGTCGTGACAAAAATCAGCGAAGTTAATTCTTGGAGCAGCGAGAGCAGAGTCTAACTTGTTCGAACCATGCCGAGTCGTGACAAAAATCAGCGAAGTTAAAATTTTATGAGTCCACATAAGTTGACAAGTAAGCAAGTTGACGAGTTATTTGCATCGATAACAACCGAGAGTAGCTGGAGTATTCTCTTACCTCTCACCCCTAACCCCTCACCCCTAAATAACCTCTCACCCCTCACCCCTAAATAACCTCACCCCTCACCCCCTGAAAAAATGAAGCCCGGACTCATCACGAGCCCGGACTCCCAAAACAATGTAAAGTTCTAAAGTTGCCCATAAAATAGGACAATGGGTAACTGTCGTTAAAGACAGTTATTTTTCTTACTTAGCAATATACTTCTTGCCGTTGGTAACAATGATACCCTTGTATTCTTTAGTTACACGCTGGCCTGCAAGGTTGTATGTAACGGTAGGAACTGTATTTTCCTTTACAACGTTGGTAATGCCTGTGCCATCATCGAATACCTCAGGATTGCCACCAAGAATCTTCACGTAGAAGTTCTTTGAGCCAGTCTGATCGATAAGAGACTCTAATCCGTCCGCAGTCTTCCAGATGAAGTCTTTGAGCTCGTATGTGTTGGCATCCTTGATTTCTGACAGATTGAAGGCAATAGACTGCATGTCTCCTTGGTTTTGAGGCGTAGGAATCACGAAATTATATTCGAAGTCCTGCCATTCCTCTGTGAAGTTGACATCACCGATAGCAGCATAATGCAGGTAATTTCCTGGAGTGGAATGAATCTGTGTGGTAACCCTTGCAGGGATACTGGCCTTATACTTAAACTGAACAATGGTTTCCTCACCCACAGTAAACGGGCGGTTAGCGAGAATCCAGAACTGGTTGTCCCAAGCCTGACCAGTACCATCTGGGTGATCATCATCCTTGATAAAGTCTCTTTCCAAAGCATTGATGATAACATGCGTTGGGTTAGGATTGATTTCAGGTATGTCAATGATTTCACCTTCAAGCATCTCGAATGCCATCTGCTTGTAATCAACGTCAAGGTAAATCTTCCATTTACCAGCACCAGGGAGGGTCAGCTTAGCAAGACTTTGCTCTGTATAGTCTTGCCAATTATCAGGATCGTTTAAAATATCACCAATAGGCTTGAGGGTATTGCTCTTGAATGCAGCGTCGTTACCGCGAACGGTAGAAATCATCACTTGATTAATGTATGCACCTTTCTCACCAATAGTAGCAGTGTAGCATTCTGCACTTTCATCGTATGCGAATGGGATTGCATTGTCAAAGTCATACTCAAGACCGTCAAAAGTGTTACAGCCAGCAACGAAGTAACCCTCGTCAAGTTTCATGCTCTTCCATGAGAGGTCGTCGAAACAGAAGTTAATGGCATCCTTGTCATTTTGGTTCAATTGGAATGCAATTGACCAGGTACCGCCCATGTCATCTGCAATTGTCATGATATTGTCAAATTCCTGCCACTCTTCGGTGAAGGAAATATCGCCAATAGCGTGCCAGATGAGGTAGTTAGATGGGTTCTGGTTGTGAACCTGTGTTGCTACAGTAACTGCCTTAGAAGCCTTATAACGGAAGTGAATCTTGCACTGTTCGCCAGCCTTCCATGCTTTTGGAGACTGAATCCAGAACTGGTTGTCCCATGCAGAAGCATCGCCATCAGTGATAGCTGCCTGACCATGAACGATGAACATATGGTTGCCGTCAGCTTCCTGCTCGATGTCGCAGGGGAATGGATCCCAACCGCCGTCATCATTCATATTTCTGAGTCTCTCCTTACCCCAGGCACAAATCAGATAGTTCTTCTCCTGGTCGTCATATTTCACGTTTGGATCAGGCCATGGTGTCTCTGCATCACCCATCCAATTAGCAATTGGGGTACCGTCATCAATGACAGGCTGGCCATCGCTTGTCAGCCACTCTTGCCATATTGTAGGTCTTTGCTCCTTCTGGTTTTCGTAAACAATCACATACTTCCATTCGATGGTACCTTGGAAGCCACCTGGCTGTGCAACGAGGTTACAAGAAGCACCAGCAATGCTGCTGTACTCCCATTCTACCTCTTCCCATTCGGTGCCGATAGATACAGAACCACCAGCTTGTTGGCCGTCACCCCAGCCCCAGCCCATGTTGACATTGACTGATACGGGTTCTGAAGCCTTAACCATTGCTTTAACCTTGTACTGGCCGTCCATGACTGTTGGAATACCGTCAGCAATGAAATACTGATGCCATCCTGGAGATTCCAATGCGATTCTGTAGTACTGGACGCCATTGTTTGTCGAAACAATGTAGTCACTCGTTTCCTCAGCATCATCTTTTACCTCTACATACTTGTAGTTGGCACCAAAATCGGTCATTACACCGTCAAACCACTCTGGTACATAACCCATTACGTAGAATGGGAATCCATTGTAAGTTGAGTAGTCAATCTTATAGACTTCTACCCAATCTGCCGCTCTTACTCCCATGAAGCATGTCAAGAGAGCCATAAGTGTAAAGATTTTTTTCATAATAGAACTAATTAGTTAATAAAAAAGAGAAAAAAATTATGTTATTACTTAAATTTTTGAAAGATAATTGCCAGGAAAATCAGAAATATTCCTTTTGTTCACTGGCAATTATCTGCCATTTAGTATTTACTTTCCGCTGAGTGCATCGCAGAATGCCTTGTATGTGGCATTGCGCACCCAGTCCTTGCTCTTGCTGTCAATAGACCATAGACCTACAGGTTCTGTAGTGTCAGCCATATTGCCCTTACAGAGACCAGCCTGCTTGTCATGTGGAATTTTGTTCATGTAGCACTTGATGACGTAGCCATAGTAGTCGGCAAGCTGTTGCCGCTGAGCTTCAGTGATATCTTTTGCTGTTACATTGGCACCCTCGGCATCCTTATACTTGATGTCGAAGTTAGAGAGACGAATCAATTTGCCTGTAGCAGCAAGGTTGTCAAGGAGGCTGATAAGAGTGGCCTCGTTTACAGCTTGCGTAGCTGGATCCTCGCTATAGTTAAGGTCTAATTTGGCATTGATACCATCAATCTTTGCTCCGTGTGCGTCCCAGATGTGAATCCAGTAGTTAAGGCTTGCCATTTTTTGTGGGTCATCAAGCCCTGCCTCACTGATAAAGAACCTCAAATCAGCAGGGTTACCCTCATACTTTTGGTATGCTGCACTTGCTGCCCTTGATACTGCGGGGGCATAGTTCTCACTGCCAAGAATGTCTTGCCAGAAAATTTTCTCTGTAGAGTGCTTGATGTCGTACATACCATTGTCAAGTACGGCTTTCGTGTCGATGGGCTCGTCAATGAGGTCGAATGATTTGATACGACCAGCGTTGATCTTCATCAGACCATCGCACCAGGCGTTGAGCGCATAGTTGATAGTATCTGCTATCTCTTTCTCTGTCTGGGGGCGGTGGTTGTCTGGAAAGTAGCCAATCTGTACCTTTTGAATATAGACTACATTACCACGACCAGTCTCAATTCTTAAGTAGCCCTCTGTCTCGTCTGGGGCACTTTGTGCTTCAACGACAAGTTTATTCCATTTTCCAGGTTTGACAACCCATTTACCATCTGTGCCCGATCCGTCAACCTTGTTGCCAGAGAAGGTGATGGTGAATGTTGCTTCCTTGTCGACCTTTGCCCAGAATGTGGTGGTAAATTTGGCGAGAGGATCCACATCGAAACCTTCGATGATACGAACACTTGAAGCGCCATTAATTTTCAGCACATTCTGATCATCATAATTGACGATAGATGCACTTCCCTTATCAACAGTACCATCGAATGTGGTCATTTCGTTGTAGTCAACGGTCTTTCCTTCCACAAAATCAACAGGAATCTCTATCGGTGCTGTGAGTGTGCTCAACCATCCGTCTGCCTGATTGGCATTGGCAAACAGAGGACTGCCGTAAACCTCATAACCGATTTCTTCTACATGGGTGAGAAGGTCACTCATGTCAAGGAAATTCATCACGCCCCTCTCATTGATGATGGTACCTGACATCAGGTTGGTACCAAAAGAGACATAGTCGAAGTTGGTGACAGCGGCGGCATGAGCCAGTTCCTGTTTGTTGAAATCTACCACCTTGAGCGTTGTACCGAGAGACATATTAGGATACTGTGCTCTGTCGATGTACGACTTAATAGGAGCCAAATCCTTATAGGGTTCCACAAAAGTGGGGTCTGGTGCAGCCGTGAAATCGTCTGTCACATTATAGTCAGCACAGGAAACTGCAAGTGCTCCCGCTGCCAATATCAAGAGACCGTTTCTAATAAATTTATTCATATTCTGAGCCTCCTATTATTGTTTGATGTATTTGGGTGAGAAGAATTCTTTCTTGTTTGACTCACGAGTCTGAACAACAAGGGTGTCACTGGTGGTGACATGGATATCCTTGTTGTTGAATTGTACTTCGTAAGCCAGACGGAGAATGTCACGCTGTACAGGCTCTCCGTTCATGCTTCCCCATTGGTAGTCCTTGTATTCCGGGCGTTCTGTTCCCTTTACAATGAACTCTCCCGTGCCACTGGCTTCCACGTTCTCGTCGTCGGTGGAGATAGTGCACTGGTTACCATTGAATGTGAGGATGAGGTTGCACGAAATGGAGGCACCTGAGGTCTTGAAAGATACAGGGAAGATAGCCTGTGACATGTTCTTGGTCTTAATACCGCAAACTTCGTCGTTCTGGTTAACAGGATTCTCCTTGTAGTGCTCCACGTCTGTGTTTACAAACGACATATCCTTGCGGACAACAGTTGTGGTAGTTCCCTTTTCTGTCACGTTATCAACACCACGGCGGATATATTTTCCTTGCCAGGGGTTCATATACTTCACGCAGTAAAGCACATAGTCCTTTGCAAGGATATCCCAATCCTCAGTGTTCGTGCGAGATGGAGTGAGACCTTCACGGGGCGTACCTGTCAGAATGTGGTCAATGCCTTTTACACCAGTCATCAAAAGTGGAATAACGTAGGTGTTCTCGATGGCTTTTGGATCGTTGAAGAATGCATCAGTGAACTGAACTTCCACATAGCCACGTGGGTCACCATTGTAAGATATGGCGTTGGATGAAAGCGTATAGTATGATTTGGGCATCGGAAGTACGGGAGCAGATGCATTACCACCTCCATCGACAAACCAGAGGTTGTCGCAGAGTGACTCGTCGACCATAATATCTACTGTTGCTTTACGTCCGCCGTATGCACCGCCCATGGTTGACCATATCCGACACTTGTGCTCGTTGTCAAGCGTGTTGTCGTAGATGTCATTTCCAAGTATGAGTGTACGTACCGGGAACTGATAGGCGAAGTAGGCTGTTGTTCCTTCTTCATAGTCTGGGAACTCTTTATCTGCATTATAGCAAGAAGCCATTGTGAAAGAGAGGGCTCCCAAGGCTACTACGTAAATGTATTTTGTAAGTTTCATAATTCTTATGGTTTACTCTTTAAATTATTAAACCTTTATATTTATTCCCAACCCTTGTTTTGCTTGAGCTTGCTCCATTTGAGCACTTCACCCTTTGGAATTGGACCATAGCACTGATAAGAGTTGTCGTATGCACGTTTCTCCACTTCAATGACAGTGTAGGTGAGTTCACCGGTTTCTTCGTTGCGATCAATATTCATACCCCTGATAGGTTCATTGATTGGCAACAACCAGCGACGGAGGTCCCAGAAACGTTTGTTCTCAAAGCATAACTCTATACGGCGCTCGTTGCGAATCAAGTCTCTCATCTTCGTCTGGTCAGTTGCGCACTCTTCAAGATAGACATCACCTTCTGCAAGGGGCTGTCCAATCTCGTTAGTGGCAAGACCTGCACGTTCACGGATAGCCTTGATTACATCGTAGGCGGTGAAACCTACACCGGTCGGGTCTGCCTTGGGTCCCCAGGCATCGTTGGCAGCTTCTGCGTAGGCAAGGAAGATTTCTGTGTAACGGATGCGGGGATAGATATGCTGCTGTTCAATAAGTGAACTGGGCTGCGGATTGACATCGTCGCGGAGAAGTTTCAGCAGGTAATAACCTGTATGGGTAGAGTAACCCGGTTTTTTGTTGAGGTTGTCATCTGTCTCGCTCTTTTCGTTGGGATAGTTACCTGTGATAACCACAGTTCTTCTGAATGAGGTTCCATTGACGAGTACGTTGTCAGAAAGACGTGGGTCACGGTTAGCATACGGATTCTGAGGGTCATATCCAGAATTTGGTGCTGTAATGGGAAGACCACTGCGCATGGGGAATGCATCGACAAGATTCTGCGAAGGATTGACACGTCCGTTGCCATAGAGTGTCGGTGGAAAGTTTTCTTTTTCCTGATCGGCATTCTTATGATGGTCTTCGCGCCATAACATTTCAGGCATTTCTGCCGCACTGAGTTCAAGCTTTGTCTTGTTCTTGTACCAGATATTACCGGTCGGGTCGAATCCCTCTAATCCACCAATGCCCTTGAGAACATTTGCGGCAAGAGTTGCTGCCTGGGCTGAGGTCACACCGCTTTGCTCGCGGAATGCAGGACTGGCTGCGAGAAGGGCAACCTGGGCCTTGATGGCCTCGGCTATCTTACCTGACAAGAGCCCAAAAGACTTGGCTCCGAACACAAGGTTGTAACCGGATAATTCTGCACCAAGATTACGATAAGCGGCAGGGATTTCATCAATACTACCTGCATCTACATAATCGTATGGGAGAAGTGACATCGCATTGTCGCAGTCGGTGAAACATTGCTGCACACATTCAGCAAAAGTGGCGCGGGGCTGGTTGAAATCGGAACTACCGTCTTCAGGTTCTGTCAGCAAGGGCACACCATAAAGTATACCATCGTCGGCATAGCCACCATGAGCCATCAGCAAATAGTAATAGAAGAGAGCACGAAGACCCAATGCTTCGCCTTTCAAACGGTCAATGAACATTTGCTGCTTGGAAGCTGCACTGGGAGCCCATTTCACTTTGTCAACTTTTGTGAGGAAGAGATTGACATACTGAATGCCATCCTTACAAGCGTCCCATTGAGACATCGGGTCGTTGTCTGATTTCCATTTGCCTTCAGTTGTAGCCATTTCCCATAAACTTCCGCTTGTCGTGTTGGTTGCAGCATCGTCGGTGGCAATGTCGGTCTGAGTGGTCGTAAGATAAGGCAGACGACCATAGGCGTATATCAGCAGACCATGTGCATACTTCGACTCCTCGTACATGGCATCCTCCTGGCGGTTGTTTTCATCTGCCGGTGAGAACATATCGTTGCACGAGCAGAGAACGAGGATACCGATAAAATACAATATAATGTTTTTTGTCTTCATAATTTTCAATTTTCAATTATCAATTGTCAATTGGAATTAGAGGGTTACCTTTACACCGAGATTATAGAAACGGGTTTGGGGGGCATAGCCTACGCTTGTCTCCATCAACTTACGCTCCTTGGAGATAGTGAGGAGGTCGTTTCCGTTCACATAAATAGAGAGTGCCTTTACCCATTTGCCCACGAACATAGTCTCAGGGAAGTCATAGGTAAGCTGGACCTTGCGGATGTTGAAACGGTCGGTGCTGTAGATCCAGAAGGTGGAGTTTGCTTTGTTGTTGGCAGAAGTTAACGAAGTCAGACGGGGATGGGTGGCAGTCGCTGCTGTCTCGGGAGTCCAACGACCACGCACATTGACAGAGTACTTGTCGTTGTTTTCCATATAGTAGTAACTGCTGTTCTTCATTCCCTTTGCACCATACTGACCATTGCCAAGCATAAAGAACGTGAAATTCTTATATTTCAGTGTGAGGTTCAAACCAAGGGTGAGAGGAGCGCCGTAGGTACCCCACTTGCCAAGGTCAACCTGGTCTTTGCTGTCGAGTTTGCCGTCGCCGTTCACATCCTCATATTTCAAGTCACCTGGACGCATGGTACCACCAATCTGTGCTCTGGGGAGTTCATCCTTCAAGGTGGTTGTAATCTGCCCGTTTTCATCACGTTTAAAGTCATCTTCTGAGTAGAAACCTAAGCACTTATAGCCCCAGATAACATCAAGAGGACGACCCTCCACATTTTGATGCTGGGCATTCTCGGCCAAGAGCTCATCATACTTTTTATAGTTGGTTGTGAGATAAGTACCAACTACGCCAAGTTGAGCATAAACCTTGCCAAATTGCTTCTGGGCTGATATGCTGAAGTCGAGACCCTTGCGGTTCTGGATATTGTTGTTGATAGCTGGCTTGAAAGAACCTCCATTAAGACCACTCTGCAAATGTGAGGGGAAAACGGTCGGGTTCTGGATAATAAAGCCATCCATATCCGTATTGAAGAAGGTAAGGTCGGTGGTAATCAGCTTGTTGAAGAACGAACCGCGAAGACTGACAGAGAATTCCTTGCGATGGATGTAGTCAAGGGATGGGTTCTTACTTGCTGTAGAATTAGTTATGTTTGTATAACTGCCTTCATTCCAATTGAAACCGCGATATTCGGAGGATGACCACAAGGCATCATAGAGATAGTAGTTTCTGTCGCCCATATAGACGTCAATATCCTCGTTCAGATCGCTGTATGATGCACTGAGCATCAAGTCGTCGACGAAGCTCCCTTCCATGAAACTCTCCCTGGCGATGTTCCAGCCGAGTGTGAAGGATGGTGAGATGGCCTGACGATTGCCTTCGGGAAGACGGGCTGAATGTACACCGGCTAATCCTATTTCCGCAAAGTAACGCTCCATATAGTCGTAACCTGCCTGGAGACCGATGTTGGGGTTGGCATAGCGATGATAGGTGCCACTGGCTGTGGTGGTGTACATATTGGCAAGAAGCATACCTGTGACATGATGCTTACCAGCAAAGATGTGCTCGTAGTCGAAATGGCCATTCCAACTGATGGTCTGGCGATAGGATGTGCTTCCCATTGACATGTGGCCAGTAACAATCTCGTCGCCTTCCTGAGCGATGGCTACAATCTTGTCCTCTGCGTTGTAGTTACTCCAGGTAGGGATGAACACAGCGTACTGGTTGTTGTATGAAAGACTGTATTTGGCAGCATAGTCAATCGCAAACTGAGTCTTGAACGACAAACCCCTGACGAATTTGTTCATGTCGTAGATGATGCCGGCATCGAACTGGAACTGACGACTGACATCGGTTGTCCTACCACCAAAGTAGCAATTCGCTATGACATTCTCACGAGTGGTTTTTGTGCCACCGGGGAAGTATTTCCCATCGAGAAGGTTGAGTGACTTGCCAAGGATAGCAAGAGCCTTGGAGGCGTTGGGGTCAATCATGTCAATAGAAATCAATGGTGCTGCATTCTCTGGATAGTTTGGAAGCATCGTTGCTGCCTCGCTCCAGAAATCGCCCTTGTTCTTGTGGGCATTGTAGAATGTTGCAGTGGCGTTGGCAAAACCCTTGATCTGCCTGTTGACCACAAGATCTACATTACCACGGACGCTGAAACGGTCGGTGTAGTTATCCTTTGCAGGACCGAAGTTTAGCAGATCTTCGCTGCGATAGTAATTGATATTCGTATAGAAGTGAGCTCGAGCGCCACCACCTTGGATTTCCAAAGTACCTTCAGAACGGTTATATACTTTACGGATATACTCGTCGGAATAGTAGTTCACGTTAGGATAACGGTAAGGATTCAAGCCTGATGCATGGTTGTAGATATCCATTTGGCTGTATCTCGCGTCGAGGCCGTCGTTGGCACGGGCTTCGTTGTAGAGGGTCATGTATTCAGCAGAACCAAGATACTCTGGGAATTCCTTGGCTACATGGAAACCTGTGTTGGCGTTGGCTACAATCTGAAGACCGTCAACCTTGCCACGCTTGGTGGTGATAACGATGGCACCCTTTGCACCCTTTGGGCCATAGAGTACTACGGCCTGGGCACCCTTCAAGAAAGTAATCTGCTCAATTTCAGAAGGAAGCACATTGTTGGACGGACGCTTCACACCATCGATAATAACAATCGGAAGGTTTCCGTTGTCGTTATTGTCAAGACGGTCATTGTCCATACCCCAAAGGTTGTTGCCGTTCCATCCGCCTACAAGAGCATACATGTCTTCAAGGCTACTTGTTGTATAGTCCTTCTTCTGTAGCTCTTCCATGTCAACGTATGAAACACCTCCGAGAAGATGGTCGGGATCCTTGTCGCGGAATGCAACATGGACTTTCTTTTTGGCCACGATAGTATCAGCCTCGTCAATATCAGTGCTCTGGGCATTGACAGTCAGTGGCGATACAGCAAACATGGCAAAGAGAAATATATTTGTTTTTATATTTTTCATAAAAATGTCTTATTAATCATTAATCGTTTATCGTTAATCATTAATCATTATCCTACCATCCCGGATTTTGGGGGAATCCTTCGTAAAGATAAATATCCTTGTCAGGAAGCGGGAACCAGTAGTGCTTTGATTCCAAACGACGTGTAATGAGATCTTCTTTGTGGAAGTTGCCAACCTTTGCGTCCTTGGGATCGTGATCCTTAAACCAACTGTCTGCTTCCAAACGCTCAAACTCATGAGAGTATTTGACGGTGTAAGGAGGCTCGGTCAAGAGAAGCCAACGCTGAAGGTCGCACCAGCGGAATCCTTCGAAGGAAAGTTCTACAGTACGTTCACGGCGTACTTCATCCATGAAATTGTCACCTGTACCATTCTTGTTGATGTTAAGAAACTTTGCTGGTACATGTTCCATTGGATAATCTAAGGTGTTGACACGGTCGCGGAGTGCGTTGATGGCGTCAACTGCAGACAGTGATGGACAATATGTAGGCCTTTCGTTGATGAGACTTAGGTCATTATTACACATGGCCATAGCTGTCCTTGCCTCTGCATACATCAGATAGATATCTGCAAGACGCATGTAGGGGAGATAGCATTCGAATGCATGATCCCAATCGTACCATCTGTCACCTTCGTTGTGCTGGTGAGGTACAAGTTTCTGAATGAAATAGCCCGTGCTGCTGCCATGGTCGATTTCGCGCATGGCACCACCTGTGAATAGGTCGCAGTATTCAAGTTTCTTCTGAGCGGCAGACAAACCATCTGTACTGAGCACATAATGGAAACCGTCGAATACCATGTCATGATAGAAGCGTGGGTCGCGATCCTTGAATGGATGCTCTGGATCCCAGCCAGATTCTGGGTTCAGCACATACTGACCATTCTGCACAAGATAGATGGGCTGGCCGTTGGCCATACCGTATTGGTCAACCAAATTGGCTGTGGGATGGTGAATGATGTTGTCATGATCCACGAGACCGGCAACCTTGGGACCAAAAATCTTTGCACAGTTCCAGTTGGCAGTGTTCAGACCTGAATTAACACCACGGAAGATGGCCTCGCATGTGCCAGGCGTATTCCAATTCTGCTTCTCGGTCCAGAAAATGTCGGAGTAGCAAGTCTCTGCATTCTCATCACGCACATTGTCGTAAATGTTGGAAAACTTGAATTCTGCGAGTTTGTAACTGACAGCTCCTTTCTGAACTAGATCAAGGGCTTTGCCGAGAGCTTCAGCGGCCTTACGACAGTAATCTACATCGTAGTCGTATGTCTTGCCGTTGGAACTGCCGTTAAGAAGTTGGGCTGCACCACCATTCTTGGTCTTCTCAAACTCCTTCATGAGGGGAGAACCTGCCCAGAGATAGCATTTGCCCAGATAGCAAAGAGCCATGAACTTGTTGATACGCAATTCGTTCTTTCCAGATGTCTGCATACCGGCAAGGGTCTCGTCCCAATCCATAGGAAGCAGGTCGTATGCCCGTAAGAAGTCTTCGGCACAGCGGTCGGCACATTCCTGGAATGAAAGGCGGGGAAGTTCTGGAATAGCAGTTGCTTCAAAAGCCTCGTCAATGTAGGGAAGACCACCGAAGTAGCACATCAGCTCAAAATGCCACCAGGCACGGAAGAAATACATCTGGCCAAGCAACAGGTCGCGCTCTTCGTCGGTTCCAACGAGTGACTTGATGTTCGCAATACCCATATTACACTTACGGATGCAATACCAGGAGTTGTTCCAAAGTGAACTTCTGGCTCCATTTAACCAGCACTGGCCGTTGGTCCACCAGTTACGATAGTTGCCAAGATCCACTTGGTGATCCATGTGTGCATAGCCTTCTGGGTTGTGGACTGCGTCATCACCAAAATTCCATGAGGTACAATAGTTTACCTTCTCCTTGTCAGGAACCAGGTTATATATCTCCTCTATATACCCTTGGAAGTTGCGGTAGTTCTTAAATGCCTCATCCTCTGCCACAATCGACTCAGGATCCTTGTCGAGCCAGTCGGTGCAAGACGTGAATGATGCTACGCCTGCCATCAAGAGCAGCGAACTACATAAAAGGGTTTTAATGTTATTATAATATTTCATAATAGTAAACGCAATTAAAGGTAAAGCTTAATACCGAAGTTATAACGTCTGACTGTGGGGTAGGCACCACCGCCACCGCTCCATCCATAGTTACTCTCGCGGTCGTCAGGCATCTTTGTAATCAGGAAGAGGTTGTTAGCATTTACATAAAGTTTCAGGCTTGAGAAACCAATATTTTTGATCCAGCCTTTTGTCCATGTGTAAGCGATTTCCACGTTCTTCAGACGGAAATAAGAACCATCGAAGAGATATTGTGTTCCATCATTGTAGGCTACCTGGGTGGTGAAGCGTGGTACCACAACCTTACCTGTCCCATCCACAGGATTCCACCATTTACCATTGTCATATACGGTGAGAAGTTTATCGTTGAAAGAGGGAAGACCTACGTCACGCGTGACGCCTGTTACACCATATAACTGGGCAAACATGCTCCAACCTTTCCACTCCCAGCCAATCGTGGCATTGTAGGTGTGCTCGGGATTTCCTGTATAACCGTAGGGGGCTTGGTCGTTGGTCTCATCAACCACACCATCACCGTTGAAGTCAACGATATAATGGTCGCCGATAAGTACGTATTCGTCGCTACTCTGACGTTCAGGCACACTATAAAGTTCATCGTAGGTGCTAATATAGCCATTGTCAATGAAGGATACATATTGTCCCTGGGAATATCCTTGTGCCTTGCGGTATTTAGGGAACAATTTCGGGTCATCCTTCTCCTGAATCACGTTGTGTGCGTATGTATAGTTGGCATTTGTCCAGAAACGCATGCCATTCTTCAATACCTTATTGAAGCGAAGCTCAATTTCAAAACCTGTGTTCTTAATCTTACCCTTGTTGATATCTGGGGTCTTTGCGGCACCATAGTATGAAGGAACTGAACGGTTGGCTCCGGAGATAAAGATGTCGTAACGGTCATCACGGAACCAGTCAAAACTACCGGCTAACATACCACCGAGGAAGGCAAAGTCGAAACCGAGGTTCTTCTTTTGTACGGTTGCCCAGCGGAGGTCGGGGTTAGCAATGGATGCTTCTTTATATCCCGTGAAGGGGCTGTTGGAGTGGTCGATAGATACGGCGAAAGGACCATTAACTTCCCAGGTTGTCAGGTAAGCCCAACGGTCACCGGCGTTATCGTCACCGATTTCACCGATAGAGCCACGGATCTTGAGCATGTCAATGATTTTCTTGTCCTTAAACCATTTCATGAATTTCTCTTCCGAAAGCATCCATCCTAAGGCTCCCGAACAGAAGAAGGCAAAGCGGTTGTCAGGGGAGAATTTCTGTGAACCGTTGTAAGCACCGTTGAACTCAGCGAAATACTTGTTCATCAAACCGTAGGTGGTACGGAATACCCAGTCCTCACGACGATTCTCAAGGTCGGCATTACCGGCACTGATACGACGCTTCCAGTTACCCATCAAAGTCAAGTCGTGAACACCGAACTGACGGCCCCAGAAAAGTTGGAGTGACATTTCCGTTGCACGGCTTGTATAACTGACACTACCAGCCTGAGTGCTCCAGTCGCGACTCTCATAGAAATCAAAGCCTGTGGTGGGGTCAATGTTGTTTTCATAAAGAATCTGACCATCCTCAGGGAGCATATAGGCGTTCTTCACAGCGTGGAGGTCGGAAATACCACGGCTACCCTCATTAAACTGGTTGTCCCATGAAATGGTACCGCGTGCAATAAGACCCTTTGTCACAAAATCAAGATTTTGCTCGAGAGAGAAGTCGGTGAAGACACGTGTGATGGTACTCAGTTCATAACCGGAGGTTGCGACGCTCATCGGAGAGTTCTCAATATTGGATACCAATGGATAGTAACCCCAAGATCCGTCAGAGAACTGAACAGGGAAGAGGTTTGGCGGCATTTTGTAGGCACCAGACCATTTCTGCTGCTGGAAGAACTCACCGCTATTACCATAATAATATCGTGGAGTCTTCTGCTGAGCATTCGAACCTGCCAGGTTGACCCTGAACTGAGTGGTCTTCGTAATTTGGAAGTCAAGATTTGAACGTACATTCAAACGATTATATGTATAACCACCTTCATATCCCTGGTGGTTGTCCCAAATCTTGGTCATATCACCTTCGTTCTGGAAGTCGAAAGCCACGAAGTACTTCACAAACTTCGTACCACCGGATAGGTTGAGGTTAGTGTTATATGATAAGGTGAAATTTTTGAACATCTCTTCCTGCCAATCAACGTTTGGATAACGTTCTGCCTGGCTGTAGTCGCCAAGGTAGTTGCCATCAATGTCATAGTTTGGCTTGACGGTATAATCCTGATTGCGGAAAAGGTTGATGAAAGTCTGCGGACGATAATATGCCCAGGATGCGGCACCACCAATGGCAAGCTCATGCTCGATGGCCTGGTTGCGGAACATATAACCGTCGTAGGAGTCATACTTGCGTGGAAGCTTTGATACGGCCTTCAACGTAGCATTGAAGCCCACATCAATTCTTGCCTTTCCCTCCTGACCACGTTTGGTGGTAATAAGGATAACGCCGTTAGCACCTTCCACACCATAGACGGCGGTGGCAGATGCATCCTTCAATACGGAGATTGTTGCCACAGATGAGATGTCAACCGACTTAATCTCACGTTTCACGCCGTCGACGAGGATAAGAGGCTGGGCGTCTTGGTTCCAGGCGGCTGCACCACGAATGTAAATACGTGGATCCTCTTCACCTGGCTGACCGGTAGAAGCAATGGTGGCAATACCAGGGAGGTTACCTGTAAGGGCGGCACCCACACTACCAATACCTGCTGCTCGTTCAAGAACTTCACCCGTTGTCTGTGTAATGGCACCGACCACAGAGGCTTTCTTCTGCTGGCCATAACCTACCACCACCACCTCGGTGAGCTCTGTGTTTTCAGAGAGCTTTACGCGGAGTGTCCGCTGTTTGCCGACAGTAACCTCTTTTTCAGCCATTCCAACGTAAGAGAAGACAAGGACTGACTTTTCCGAAGGTACAACCAACTGGAAGTTACCATCGATATCAGTCACTGTTCCCAGGTTGCCTTGGCCTTTCAGTATTACTGAGGCACCGATGAGTGGATCACCCGCATCGTCAACGACCGTACCACTCACATGTATGCCTTGTGCCATTCCGCTGAGAGAAAAGACAAAAAGCATCAGCAATGAGGGCACAGCTCGTCTCAAAAATTCTGCTAGCTGTTTCATCATGTCTGATTTTGGTTCATTAGTTTTGGTATTATAATTTGGAAAATAATTCAAATTTTATTTGAAGCAACTGTCTTGGGAAAACTTCAGCTTTACATTCGTCTGCAAAGTTACATATTATTATGTAAGTTGGTCTTTTTGATTGTAACATTGTTTTTGCACATTGTTACAATTTTAAATAAATTGAAAAATTTGATAAAATTAATTAGTTTAACAAAGTTTACACAAAAATGCCTGTTTCGTCGACTAAAATACACGTTTTTAATAGATTATACGTCATTATTTCAATTGTCCGACATATTTCACATCGATACCATCTCCTTTTAGCACATTTGCAAAGTCTTGCGGACGAATGGTAACAGGTCCGCGCATGAATTCCGGGATGTTATAACTGCGCATGAACTGCCTATGGTAGTCGGCATAGGCGGATGGCAGTTCAAAAGGTTTGCTGCCATGTCCGTTGGCGTCGATATGGGCGATGAATGGCCGGGTGAAATTTCCGTCATTACGACGGCTGCTGAAAATCACCCAACGCCCATTGCTCGACCAGGAATGATAGCTTTCCGTGTCAGGTGAATTCAACTCGTTCATCTTACGAACCTCTCCACTATTAAGATCCATCATCCACAGGTCGGCATCATGGTGCCAGATATGGAAGTAACCATAGTGTCCCATCGTGAACATGAGGTAATGCCCATCAGGTGAAATGCGTGGGAAGGTGGCACTACTGTCTATGGCGGCAGCATCGAATACCAACTCGCGGGGGCCGAACTGACGAGTGTCTGGGTTGAACGACTTACGGTAGATATTATACTTCAACTCCTTGTGTCGGTAGATTACCTCGGAGATTCTCGTGGCAGAAGTGTCCTTTTGCTCAAAGTGGGCACTACAGTAATAGAGTGTCTTACCATCTGGAGTCCAAGCAGGGAATACTTCGAACTCCGTCTTGCTGTTCTCCAGGTTGGTCACCTCGTCAGTCTCTACATTATAGACAATGAGGTCGCTCTCTTCGTCATACACCTCCATCTTGTTGGGGTTTACGGTATGGAAACTCTGGCTGGTTTTGTCTGTGGCATAGACAATAAGGTTAAGCGATGGATGCCAGGCAGGATAGACACCAGCGGAGAGGATGGAGTCGTTGCGCATGTTTACCTTTTTGAGTTTGCCGTCATAGGCAACGACGGTGCCTCCCAGATACTGACGGGCATGGAACTGCATGCGCTGTGGGTTATACTGCTGGTAGTGGTGACAGTTGATGCACTGTCCGTCCTTCTCAAAGCCGCAGAGGAGGTTGTCGTAGATGACACTTTCGTCGTAGTTCTCCAAGCACCGCTGATTGATGGTGAGTGCTTCGTAGGATATAAACGATGGCGCTATCAGACGATAACTGATGTAGGGGTCGATGGAGTCGGGCGAGACATTGATGTTGAAAGGTTTGAAACGCGTCCATTGGTCGCCGTTGCGTGTATAAACGTCGACGGTGATAGCTTTGCCCTTGGCTTTCTCTGCCAGAGCGTGCCACTCATCGACGTCGGGCTGTCCGTTGCATACGATTTCGTCGCTGCCCACGGCATAGCGTGCCACCATATCGTCTGCCTGCCCGTCGTATTCAAAGCTCAGTGGTGCAATGTTCACGGGCACTGTCACTTCAATGTAATCTGGATAGATGGCTGGCAGTTGATCTGACTGTGTATATTCTGTTGGTACCGACTGGCCACAAGCCATGAAGAGATATGAGGTGAATAGTAAGATGTATGATGTAAGTTTTTTCATGTCTTTTAGTATTCTGGCAGGTTAGTCATCAGATGATAATCATAGAAGAAAGTGTTGGTATAAGGCAGGTCCCCACGTTCGCGCACATCCTCCGCATTCATTCCCTCAAATTGAGAGAAAGCTTGGTAGAATTGTTCGAAACGGTCTCTGACACCTTGGCTGATAGGTAACTTGTCAAGGTTGGGAAGTTCCATGATCATACCAAAGATGTAGGCGGCCTCTTGATAGGCCATAGGTATCGGGCCATCAGGATGTTTGGAGAGGTAGACACTGAAGTGACGGAAGAAGAGTTCAGGATCCTTCACCCATAGTGATGCCAGCAGTGACTGCTCCTGGAAAATGGGATCGTCAGAATAGTCACTTTTGGCCAACTGATTCATCAGGAAACGCTCTACATAGCCATTGTCACCACTCAGTTTGTCGGAATAGTGGAGCATGTGGGTGATGGGCTCCATCTCGAAATCTTTGGCAATCAGTTGGGGATTGTTCAATAGATTTTCTGCCTTTTTCGCCCACTCGTCGAAGTACATCGTGTTTTTCAGGATGTTGATGTATTTCTGGGCTAACTCCTTTTCGCCGTTAAGCAGAGCGCATCGTATCAAATATTTATAATGCTCGGCGCGCCAGTCAAACTCCACACCCAACTCTGTACAAAGACGGTTGCAGTAGTTCAGCATGCCGTATTGGTAATAGATAAGCGAACCGCACACCATCATCAGACGCATGGGGAACGGTGCATTGTAGGCCTTCGAGCCATTGAGGTACTGGTACATGTCATTGCCTTGGCGGCCTAAACGTGTCAGGGCGAGGTTACGCATCATGACGATTGCACGTGTAGGTTCGTCTTGCTGGGTGGCAGCTTCCTGCAACACACCTTCCCAGTTGGTCTGGTCTATCAGATGCTGCATCTTGACCTCGTGGTGGAAGTTCTCGTCCTTATACCAGTAATGGAAAACGCCCCACG
>JAFZAE010000059.1 GCA_017548385.1 Prevotella sp. | reverse complement strand
CCAAGCCAGTAGATGCCAAGTGGGATTTCCAAAACAATCTCCCGGAAGGCATCCAGGATGCAACAAACTACCAAGGTGTCACTGCCGATGTGGAATCGACCGTGGCAGGCATCTTCATGCACGTCGATGCCACCAATGGCAAACTCTATTGTGTGGGGCGTAATAATGCCCAGATGAACCCCGGCACCATCCTGCAAGTGCCCGTCTATTCCGCCAAGGATGTCGTCACCGTGGATGGCTATCCCGGCTACTGCCATTTCGCCGTAGGTGGTGAAAAAAACGACGCAGACCAAGATAATATCAAAAACACCGTTGCCCATACTGCCACAACAGCCGAGGTCAACAAAGGCTATGTGGAGGTTACCGCAACTGCCGGCAACAACTACATCTACTGTGTGTCGGTGCATATTGATAAACTCCCGGCCCAGGATATCACTGGCACATGGGACTATGCCGATGCAACTGTCATGGCAGAGACCATGGCTCTCTCCGGTAGTACAGAAGAGGGTGAAGTCAACGCTATTGAGAAAAACGGGCTGAAGATGACTGTGGCAGCCAACGGAGCCTCGTTCCGTAATAATAACGGCAACAATATCCAGGTACGCAGTGGCGCCGTATTTAAGGTGCCCGTGAAGAGCACCGAGGATGTGGTCACCGTCTATGGCTACCCCAACTATTCCTACTACACCATAGGCAACTCTGAGGAGATTACCAACACAGGTACCAATCCTTCGACAACCTATACAGCCAAGAATAGTGACGTGGCTCAGGGATATGTGGTTATCACATCGACCAATGACAACAACTATTTCCTTAAGATTTCTGTGCTGCAGAAAGCTCAGGAGGAGAAACCCACATTGGAAAATGTACCCGCTACGGCAACCTTCCCATTCGACCTCGGTACCGAGGGACAGACTGCCAACTTCGGCGATGCTGCTGACTACTTCTTGGCAAGCAAAGTCACTGTCGGTAGTGGCTTGTTCATCAAGGATGTGAATACTCAGGTGGGATTTGCCCAGACACGTATCGAACCATACGACCAGAACAACAGTGCGGATGCAACCAACGAAATCAATTTCATCATTCAGCCTAAGTTCGGTTTGACGTTCACACCTACCAGTGTGGCATTCAAAACCACTCGTTTCGGTACTGATAATGGTCTGCTTGACGTTAAATGGCTCAATGCCGATGGTACGACTGTTACATTGGCAGAAGGAGTGAAACCCAACCGCAACAGCGGCACCAACCCAGCCATCGCCGAACAAGAGGGACAGAAATTCAGTGACCTCTCCTACGAGGTGACTGGCGCCACTCCAGGTGAAGGTCCTTGCGGCCTCCAGATTAATCTCTACCATCTGCAGAATGGTAAACAGGTAGGTTTTGCCGACATTGTCATTACAGGTCTGCTCAACGGTCAGGAGGTTGAGGTGCCTATGCTCGCATCCTTCACTGCCAACGGCAAGGAATATCTCGCTGACGATGTCTTTACCGCCGAGGGTGCTTCCTACAAGGCTACTATCGAACTCTTCAGCACCGATCCGATGATTTCTGCTGCTAATCCAGTTACTAACGTGACTCCTTATAGTGGTGAAATCGGCGAAATCACCTATAATGGCAACGACGAGGCCTGCGTGGCTACTATCCCCGTCGTGTCTGGCGAAATCTCCATCGATTATATCATCAATTTCGTGCGTAAGCCATTCTTCACCCTGACCTATTATGATACTGACAACAGCGTCATGGGTACTCAGCAAGTGGAGAAAGACACTCCAATCGGTGAATTCGGCGTGGACTACAACACTGCCAAGGCCGATGAGGGATACAAAGTGCGCGGATGGTTCGAGAAGAGCACCGGCGGCAGGAAATTTACTACTGCCGACATCGTCACGGCTAACCTCACACTCTTTGCTTATGACACCGAGATTGAGGAGGCCAGCACCTATAAGAAGTACAATTTCGACCTGACAAGCCAACTGTTCTATCCCGAGGATCATGAAGCATTCGTTCCCGTGGGTGGATATTGGCATGACGTGCAGCACGGATGGGCATTCCGCAATGGCAACCGCATCGAACTGCTTGTAGGTCCGAAGGCAAGTGTCTCGGTGACCAACTGTAAGTATGGTGATGCCTCCGCAGAACTCGTGTTCACGGATGCTGCAGGCAATGAGGTGGGGCGCATTCCTGCCGTCACCGAGGGCGACGGAGAGATTCAAGCCATCCAGTATGAGGGTGAGCCAGGAAAACTCTACATCGACGTAGTGTCGAGTGGCGAAATCTATATCCACAGCATCAGAATTGTCAACACTGTCGAGACCAGCTACGCCAGCAATGGCAACTGGTATTTCGTCAAACCGGGCGATGCTGAAAGCTTGATTGACGTGCTCGACGTAGTCAATGGTGTCAATGGCAACAAGGAGGCTGAGCGTTCCTTCATCTTCCTGCCCGATGGTGTCTATGACCTCCGTGAGGCTACGCTCACTGCTGTCTCGGGCAACAACATCTCGCTCATCGGACAGTCAATGGAGGGTACCATCATTAAGAACACACCATTCTACAGAGAAGAGGGTATCAGCAAGACCGCTACATTGCTCAACTCCGGACAAAACCTCTATATGCAGGACATCACACTCCAAAATGCACTCGACTACTATGGTGCACAGGCAGCAGGACTCGAGGGTGGACGTGCCGTATGTCTGCAGGATAGGGGCGACCGTGGCATCTTCAAAAATGTCACCATGCTCTCCTATCAGGACACCTACTATAGCCAGAATACCAAGCAGTCGTACTGGGAGGACTGCGACATTCATGGCACCGTGGACTTCCTCTGCGGTGGTGGCGATGTACGCTTCCAGAACACTACACTCTCCTTGGAGAAACGCTTGGCCAACGGAACTGGTGGACGTACCATTACGGCTCCTACCACCACAGGAGACTTCGGTTATGTCTTTGACAACTGTAAGATTGTGGACCTCGCCAATGGTAAGGGTGACTGGAACTTCGGTCGCACCTGGCAGAACAATCCTATCGCCGTCTATCTCAACACGACACTCGACGACAACGCTGCTGCTACACTCATCGCTTCCCGTTGGGTGCAGAAGGGTATGAACAACCGCGACCCAAGGGTGTTCGGCGAATATGGAACGATGAACGAGGCTGGTGAGAATATCACTCCGGCTTCCAACATCATCACATCATACGGTGGACAGTTTGAGACCATCCTCACCGCTGAGCAGGCTGCTGAATACACCTACGAGAAGATGTTCAAGGAGAATGCCAATGCATGGGATCCCGCAAGCCTGACAATCCAGATGGATGCACCTGTGGCTACCTACAGCAATGGTGAACTGACATGGCAACCGGTTGAGGGTGCTATTGCATATGCTATCTTCAAGAACGACATCTTCCAGGATGTGGTCATCGAAGGCAACTCCTTCGCTATCGTGGCTGAGAGCGGTGATGTGCTGACCATCCGCAGCGCCAACTCTATGGGTGGCTTCGGCGAGGCTGCTTCTGTGGAGGTTGAGGAGACAGCGCTCCTGCTTGACGAGAATGCTGAAAACGTATTACCTGCTGTAGGCACAGAGGTGAGCATTGTCAACACTGTCCGCACTATCGTTGGTGGCAACTGGAATACCATCTGTCTTCCATTCGCTATCTCAGCTGATGAACTGGCAAACCAGGAGCATCCATTCTATGGTGCACAGATTATGGAACTGAGCGGTGCCGCCTACAATGAGGCTGCCAATGCTCAGAACATTGACTTCCAGGCTGTCACTGCCATGGAAGCTGGCAAGCCATACGTTATCAAAGTGGATGCCGACGTGGTGAATCCTACCTTCAAGAATGTGGTCATCGGTGCTGAGCAGCCCGCAATCGTCGAGGCTGGCAATTGCACGATGTATGGTCTGTTCAACCCCTACGAGTTCGATGCTGTCGCTAAGAACATCTTCTTCCTTACCGAAGGCAATAAGTTCAGTTATGTTGGCGAACCGGGAACCATGAAGGGTATGCGTGCTTACTTCGAGATTCTGGGTCTGCCAGAGAAAGCTCTCATTGGCACCGTAACATTTGGTGGTACCACTGGCATTACGTATGTGGGTGCAACGACCTCTTCGGATAAGATCTACGACCTCCAGGGCCGTCAGATCAACAGCATTTCCAATAAGGGTGTCTATATCATCAACGGACGCAAATATGTGAAATAATCCATTAACCAAGGGGCGCATGGCAACATGCGTCCCCTTATAACAACTAAAGCCTATGAAAAAATATTCAATTCCAGCAGTGAAAATCCTGCGCACAGAGATGAAATCCCAACTCCTCGCTACTTCAGCCATGACCATTGGCTCCGATGCAATCGGCATTGATGGCAGCGTTCCCGGCGGCAACAACCCAGGCACCGCCCTCTAAAAAGAGGAGTATACTTTGTAGAAATTTTCAGTTCGGGCGGATTTGCAATCCGCCCGTATTGAATATCAGCATTTGTAATGCGAAAAGAATATTAGTTCGAGCAATCCGCCCGCATTGAGTGTCAACATTTGCAATGCGAAAAACTCTGTTCAACAGTTCGGACGGGAAAAAACGACAAATAATCATTTCAACCATAGACAATAAAAGTTAATTGTTCGCATTTTTATTGTCTATAAACAATAAAATTACTATATTTGCAGTGTTTAAAGTTTATAGACAATGAAAATCATCAGTAGGAAGTTTTATGCCGATAAGGTTGATAGTTGGCTTGGGAAGGATGAAGTCATAGTTCTAACAGGGCAGCGAAGAGTCGGAAAGAGTTATATTTTGAAGGATTTCATTCAGCGTCATGAGAGTGAGGCTGATGCTAACATCATATATATTGATAAAGAGAAACGTAGTTTCCGATTTATTCAGAATGGTGAACAACTCGGAAATTACATTGATGAACATTTTATTGCAACAAAACATAACTATATACTTGTCGATGAGATACAAGATATAGAGGCTTGGGAACTACCTATCCGCAGTTTCCGAACAGAGGATAATACTGATATTATTATCACGGGCAGCAATTCCAAGATGCTCTCTGGAGAATTGAGCACTTTGTTGAGCGGACGTTACCAGGAAATATATGTGCAAAGTCTTAGTTACTTGGAGTTTCTGGAGTTTCATGGTTTGATCGATTCCGACGAATCCCTTCTAACTTATTTGGATTATGGCGGATTGCCGGGATTAAGAATCATTGGTCTTGGTGAAGAAGAACATGTGTGGGATTACCTGCGGAGCGTTTTTAACACTGTCATGCTGAAGGATGTGATTGAACGACACAAGATCCGTAACATCCCATTCTTGAATAATTTGATTGTGTTCATGGCCGACACTATAGGAAAGGTCGGTTCAGCAACGAGTATCAGCAAATACATGAAGTCACTTGGACAGGATGTTTCTGCCAATGTCGTACTCGACTATACATCCTATTTTACTGAGGCCTATTTGATTGATGCTGTCAAACGATACGATATTCATGGCAGGAAGATTTTTGAGTCTAATCAGAAAACATATTTCGGCGATGTAGGTCTAAGAAATCTCATAGCTGGTGGTAGCCGAGAGGCAGATATTGAAAAGGTGATAGAAAATGTGGTTTATCAACATCTTGTTCGTCTTGGTTATCAGGTTTATGTTGGTGAACTACGTGTTGGTGAGGTTGATTTCGTTTGTTCCAAATCAGGACAGATGAGGTATGTACAAGTGTCATACCTAATCAGTAACGAGGAAACTCGCGAGCGAGAATTCGGAAGGTTGCGGGATATTAAAAATGACTATCCCAAGTTTGTTATTTCCTTGACCCCAATGCTTTCCTCGCGTGATTACGAAGGAATAACCCATCTTGGTCTGAGAGAATTCCTGAAAAAAGGCTTACAAAACAGTTAACTATCAGTAGTAAATTTCAGTTCGGGCGGATTCAGTTCGGGTGGATTTAGATAAACTGCTCACGCTCTGCAGTGTTCAAACGAGTTTGTACTGCACTCGCTTAATCGCAGTTTTGTAATCCACCCGCATTGAGTGTCAGCATTTGTAATGCGAAACAGCCTCCGACGGCCTGCAAGGCCAGTAAGCACATAGCCCAGGGCAACGCCCTGGGTTATATGTATGCATCCAATGCGCCCTGAATGGGCAAAAGCTTAGACTCAATGTTTAACTATAACATGTAATTACCATATAATTGAACATATAGAAACGGACATACTAGGGGTAGGTCCCTACATTGAGTTTCATCCTCTTATTTTGTATCTTGCATTGAACGGCACTCTATTTGGTACTTTGAGGATTGCAATATGACGAAGTGGGCAAAATAAAGGAGTAACGCAACATGGGGCTATTTCGTTATCACATTCCTCAAATCCTCGTAACTGCGAACGACATCGTATGTGATGGTGGAGTCGGCAATGGTGGCGAAGTGACGACGCGCACAAGCAATCTTCGATCGTTCCGACTCACGGAGTTGTGATTCTTCAAGCGAGCCTTTGGTTTCTGCCACGAAATAGACATGTTTGATGTCCTCACCTTCTTTGAACACGATAGCCCAATCAGGGTTGTAATGGCCAACTGGAGTGTTGATATAGAAACCATTGGGCAGTTTGGTATAGACAGCCACTTCATTGTGGTCTTCCAGGTTCTTGGCAAAGTCCATTTCAATGCCTTGTGAATCCACCACCACAAGGTCGTAGAGCGACTTGTGTGATTCCATGGCATTCACACCAAGACGGCCTTTTAGGGTTGAAGCGCTGAATATGTCAGATGAAAACTCTTTGTCCAGTTTGTGATATTGCACATGCTCAATCACGGCTATAGCCTTGCATTCGTTGATGATGTTTCCGGTACGGATGATGAATTCCTCTGGATTGGCCTTAAACTTATAGAAAGTAATGGGACTGATTTTCTGCAATATGGTGACGATGGCTCGGCGAGTCAGTCCTGTGGCCTCAACCAACTTGCCCACAAGGTCATATTTCACACGGTCGCCCACCAACTCATGAATGGTTGAGGTGGTGGCTCCGTTTGCCTTCACCTTCATGGCAGCGCCTTGTTGCAGTTGCTCCTTGCTCTGTATCTTATCCATCGTGCCTTCCACCACTTCTATCTTGATTTCCGACACTTGCAAGTGATTGTCAAGTGCGATGACTGAACGCTCGATAAGGTCTTCCGTCTTGAAATCAACCGTATAGTATGTCTGATGATTGATTTTGCGCCACAGTTCCTGGAACTCCTTGCGCTCGAACTTCTGGCGGTCGAAATGTGCTTCTTTCGTCTGGCGGGCATTTTCAGGTTTGACAGCTTCGGGATTGAACACGGCATCAAGCCGATTCACAATATCACTCTTGTATTCGTTATACTCCTCACCAAAGTCCAACTGTCCCTGTTGCTTGTCGTCGTGATATTTCTGAGTGAGTTGTCCTTGACGATTGACATAGCCACTGCCCACCAATGCGGCAAAGAGGAAACTTGCACCGAGGTCGTCTATTTGTTGCTTCTCCCCACGGGCATTCGTAACCAACAATCCCGCAAACAAGGAAGGCTGAACCTTCATCGGACGGTCGCCCACCGCCTCTGCAATCTCTGTCTGGAGTTTGGCAGCAAAGGAGTTGTATGACTCACTGGCAATGATGGTCAGTTCATTCACCTCAAACACGCCACCATGCAGCACGCTCTCATCCTGACGTTCACCGTTATTGTTCACGCACAGACGCATGCCGCGCCCCACCTCCTGCCGTTTCTTGGTCTGGTTGTCAGAGTCTTTCAGCGTACAAATCTGGAAGACATTGGGATTGTCCCATCCTTCTTTCAGGGCAGAGTGTGAGAAAATGAAACGGGTCGGTTCTTCAAAGGACAACAGTTTTTCCTTGTCACGCATAATAAGGTCGTATGCCGACGAGTCATTGCTGCTTTCACTGCGCAGTTCTCTTGCACTGGGTTGTATATAATGTCCTTTCTTGTCACGTGAAAAATAGCCATTGTGTACCTGTTCTGCCGTGAAGCGCTTTAGGTAGGCGATGTATTCGGGGTCGTCTTGAAACTCCAGTTGGAGTGAGCCGACAATCTTGTCATATTCTTCCTCAAAGATTTCCGCAAATTGGCCTTTGCTTGTTCCCCCTCCCTGGTTGTAGATGCGATAGTTATCTACATGGTCGATGAAGAACAGTGACAGGCACTTGATGCCCTTGGGAAACAGTTTCCGTTCTTTAAGAATGTGGGATTTGATGGTTTCCCGTATTTGATGACGGCGCACGTAGATGTCATTGACACGCCCCACCATGTCACCCTCATACAAGACTGTGCCGTTGAGCAGCCGCACCGTGCGATTGTAACCGTCAATGCTTTCTATGCGGTAGCCGTGGGCATATTCCTCCAGTCCGCCTGACTGCTGATAGATATCGAACCCGTCGCTCACCATTTGTGTCACCTGCTTCACGCCATTAGCCTGACGTTTGTCGAAGCCGATACGGGCACGGGGATTGCCCTTTGATAGTTCGATGCTTTCCAAATACAGATACCCATTTGTGGCGGTAGAACCTTTTTGGTTGATTCCCTTTACCGAAATCTTTTTCACCAACTTCTTGTTGTAGGCATCCATAGCATCTAAGCGGTACACCATGTTGACGATATCATCGGCACGATGGGTTGCACTATACAGCAAAGTGAAAAGTGGATGAAATTCTTTCAGTCGGTTGCGGGTGGCGTTATTCCGGTCGGCACCCAAAACGGACTGGGGTTCGTCGATAATCAAAATAGGATTCGTGGCGGCTATTACGTCGATGGGGCGGCGTGATCGGAAAGCATCCAACTTCATATAGATACGTCGTGCATCCTCACCACGGGCTGCAAATGCCTGAGTATTGATAATCATGACGTGCATATTCGAATCACTGGCAAACTGGTCTATCTTGGTCAGTTGCTTCGAGTCGTAGATGAACGATTGTATGCGCTTGCCATATTCGGCAGCAAAGTGTTCACTCATAATCTCGAACGAGCGGCACACTCCTTCACGGATAGCGATACTCGGTACCACAATAATGAACTTACTCCATCC
Source organism: Prevotella sp. (assembly GCA_017548385.1). GTDB lineage: Bacteria > Bacteroidota > Bacteroidia > Bacteroidales > Bacteroidaceae > Prevotella. The sequence continues at coordinate 1,957 of JAFZAE010000059.1, read as the reverse complement.
GTAGAGTTTGTTCAGCTCAAACATCGTCTTGATGTAGGTATATGTTTTACCCGTACCCGTTTCCATCTCGATGGTCAGGCGCAAGTCTCTTTTGTCTATCGTTTCCGATGGTTTCAACTGCGCCGGCATCTGTATGGCACGAATATTATCCAATATCTGATTGTCAGAAATAGTGAGCGGTTGGTTTCGGAAGCCAACCACATCGAAAAGATCTTGAGTGCCATCTGTTTTACGACCCATGTCATGGGTAAACTCTAACATCGCTTGGTTGCGCTGCCCATGGAAAGCATCCGTCACCGCTTTGGCGGCATCCGTCTGGAACTGCTGGTTCTTGAATTTGAGTGTTAGATTCTTAGCCATATAACTATGAGATTGTATGTTCACCCACAACTTATCTAAAATCTTTAAGTACCTCGTTGGTATCTTCTACCAACTCGATAAAGTACCAATTTCTTCCATTATCATAACTTGCAGCATACATAAACATAGGTAAGTGCCACGCATAATAGTTCTCGTCGTCATCAGTGCATAATATCAATGTTGAATAATGCAGAGAATAAAGAAGGCAACCTTCCTTTGATGGCAATTTATACAGTTGAGAAACGACGGGGACAGCTTTCTTGAATCCTTCAAAGCGCGTTCTTATGATTTCATTTGATTCTGAGAATTCTTTTAAGGTACTTGTAAATATTTCGTCTATATCCTCATCCGAACATTGAGGAAATTTCTCTTTTGTAAGAGAAATAACCTTCGGGCATATGTATGATTTCGCTTTTGAAAAATCTTTCTTCATTACTGCCTTATAATATTCTTCCAAGGAAGATATAAGTTTTGTTTCTTCAGCATTCTTTGCACTATACTCATCAGGTGCCCCTTCACATATACCATTCTCGTCTGGGTTGTATTTCGAACCGATAGAATCCTTTAACACCTTATCCGCTTCTTCCATTGCGCGATACTCTTGTTCCTCAGATGCAATGACGATATTAGGCTCATTGGATACTGGGGCAGATACCTTTTTTTGGCATGAAACCAGCAAGATGCTTGAAATAATTAAAACAAATAGCTTTTTCATAATTATATTACTCTTACATTATTCTTTACTTCCTCATCGCTCCAGTCACATTTCTGCTTGAAGAGCTCAAAGAGATTCATCTTTTGCGCTGCTTCGTTGAAACTGCTGTCACGGAATACCACACGTACAGGAGAGAGTGCTGCGATAGCATCAATCACCTCTTCCGTGACATCTCCATCGAAGCAAGCCACGAGGTCGCCATCATTTACATTGTGGATGGTGCAAACGCCCATCTTTAAAGATTCAAGTGGTAAGGACAATTCCACACCCCAGCGAAGCATACAGTCGAAGAGCAGGTCAAGGTCAGAGCGATCATCCTTGATGTTGTCAAGCAAACCGGCCAACATATCCTGTGAATAGTCCTTTGGTGCAAAGGCCACATCTTTATAATTGCTGCTTTCGCATTTGAACACACGGAAACCAGTGTCAAGATTGCTGCCACCCTCTTCCTTTCCCGATGGGGAGAAGAGATTTCCGCCTTTCGCCTGCATTTCCTCTTTAATTTTCTTACCAGCACGACGGATGCGTTCCTTGCCGATTTCACAGATGTTCTTATAGCCAGCTTTGTAGGCTTCGCTTTTTTCTTCGGTTTCCTCTGGGAGCTGAATCATAATGAATTTACGATTACCTCCGTCCTCTCCATTCATTTGCATAACTGCTTGTGCTGTAGTAGAAGAGCCTGAGAAGAAGTCTAATATGATGTCTTCGGAGTTTTTTGACAGAATAGTTGCTCCTTGTATAAACTCTTTAACTAACGAAACAGGCTTTGGGTAATCAAAGTACTGGTTTAACCCCAATGTCTGTAAGTCCGCTACACCATTTTTATTTAAATGCTTTAATATAGTATAGAATTTTGAAGTATCTTCTGCAACCCTCCGATAT
>JAFZAE010000058.1 GCA_017548385.1 Prevotella sp. | reverse complement strand
TTAATATTCATCCTCGTTGAAGAGGAAATCCTCTTTGGTGGGATAGTCTGGCCATATATCTTCGATGCTCTCATATACATCGCCTTCATCCTCTATTTCCTGCAGGTTCTCCAATACTTCAAGTGGAGCACCCGACCTGATAGCGTAATCAATCAATTCCTCTTTTGTAGCTGGCCAGGGTGCGTCTTCTAATTTTGATGCAAGTTCCAGTGTCCAATACATATTCCAATATTTTTACAGGTTAATAAAATAGAGCGCAAAAGTAATGATAATTCTAATTATTTCAAAGGTTTCTTCCAAATTTTTTCTCTCACACCGTCAATAAAGTTTAATTTTCTGGCGAGAACGAAGAGATAATCAGAAAGACGATTCATATATCTCAGTATTTCCGTATCGACAGGTGTGGATTCGTGCATAAAGAAGATTCTGCGCTCTGCTCTTCTACACACAGTACGACAGACATGTGCGAATGCTGCCTCATGCGAACCACCGGGAAGGATGAAAGCATTCTGTGGTGGTATGCTGGCATTTATCTGGTCGATCTCGTTCTCTAATATTTCCACTTCTCCCGGGTCGAGGGTATAGGATGATGCCACGGGCATTTTCGACTTGTCGGTAGCGAGATTGGAGCACACCGTAAAGAGATTACGTTGTGTACGGATAATCAGCGTCTTGTCGTCTCCATCCTTCATAAAGGATGCCAATAGACCTAAGTTGGCACTCAACTCATCGACGGTACCGTATGCCTCAATACGGGCATTGGTCTTTTTCACTCGGTATCCACCTACAAGGGCTGTTGTACCCTCATCACCTGTTTTGGTATAGACTCTTGTAATTTTCATAGTTTATATTTTAAAAGTTTACTTTGTATTTTTTTTTGAATTGTCGCTTCACACAGTGCAACAATCCGCAATAGTATAGGTCGTAGGACACCCCCACCCTCTCATGCTCCACAGCCTCTTTCCAAACTTGCTTTGCCTCCTTTGTGTCGTAAATGCCTTGCAAGATGATTACAGATCCCTCCCCTGCCACAGTAATCATTTTTTCAATAGCCTTTGATGTCGTATGATAGGCATCCATCCTTGCTACAATAACACTTTTTTTCGTGTCAAGAGTGTCGATGTGGTCTAATCTCACGGCCTTTGTCTTTCGACATCCTGCCTTCACATACTTTGTGTATGCATGGTTGTCTGGCTCAATGTCAATAAACAGTTCCGGTTGACAATGGTTGGCGATTCTGAAATAGAGCTGACATAGCCTTCTTGTAGCACTGTCAATCTCTGGGATATTTTTATTTAGTTTTTCGTATTTGTAATACGGCCAATGCTCATTGATGACATAACGGATAAACCGATAGTCATTGGGTGACTGCACACCAAAGCCCCGGCAATATTTGATTCTCGTTACCCAAATCCATGCTCTTTTCAGAAAATGCCTATCCATTTTCGTGATATGCTACATCAACCTGATAAGATTCTTCCTTATATCAAAGGTTCATCGTCTGAGGGGGTGTCATCCGTAGGGTCATCACCTGTAGGGTTGTCATCCTCAGGATTATCGTCTGTTGGGTTATCGTCAGTAGGGTTGTCATCCCCTGGATTATCGTCAGTGGGGTTGTCGTCAGTGGGGTTGTCATCCCCTGGATTATCGTCAGTGGGGTCATCACCTGTGGGATTGTCATCGGTCGGTGTGTCGTCTTCCTCTGAAGGGGTTGTAGGCCCTGAAGAGGATGTCAGGATATTAACCAACAAAATCACGTCCGTCACACCATATTGTCCATCGCCATCTAAGTCGGCATTTTTCTTTGCGAATTGACTGGGTGTTTCTCCCACAATATAATTGACCAATGTCATCACATCGTTAATATTGATGATGCCATCATCGTTTACATCTCCCAACAGCGTTGGTTCCTCAATTGGTTCGACGGGTTTGACCAATGATGGTGCTATGCCCAAGGTGTCAGGTATATTCTCTGGAAGCGTACCCAATGAAAGGTATGCCCTGAAGGCTGGTATATCCATCCCCTCTTCAACATAGGCAAAAACTCCCTCACTAAGCACATACGTTCCAGATGGGTTTACATTGTAGTTTGTGCCATATAGGATGGTGTCTCCCCTTTCGACCTTCATTTCAACAGTGGGTGCCAGTGTGATTGCATTTGCCTCGAATGTCAGAGACTTGCCTGCCAGCGACTGTGGGGTAGCAAAGAGATAGGGTGTATAAGCCTCGAATGTCTCGGCGTAATTTGTGACAATCGAGTCATTGTCGATGCCATCAAATTCCATGAGCCAGAAACTACCTTCCTCGTCGTCCTCATTCTTATACCATTGTATGCTCTCACCATCCACGGTGATATTCTGAGGTGAGAAAGGCAACGTGATGGCATCCCATCTCAAACTGTCATCTTCATGGATGGTACGTGTATAGGCCACTGTACCTGAGAACGTTATTTCACAAGGAATGAAATAGTCACAACTATCCGTCAACTGTAATTGAGATCCTTTGTTGGATGAGTTGACATAATTTTTACCAGACAATCCATTAGGAAGTTTCGTTCCACACAGATAGATGGTATTGGGATTGCTGTTAGGAGTGACTCTCGACGTATATGCTCCCCGCACATTGATGGCAAGTGCCTCTTCTGGTACCTTGAAATTAGCTGCTGCCAACTTTGTCTTGATTTCCCTGTCTTTTGTCCAATAGATAGCACCTTTATGAACAGTCAGTCCAGTGATGGAATCACTTTCCCATGTAGTAAGATTCTTTCTATGGGTAGCACGCAATTTATATGTCTTCTCATAGTCGGAGAGGGGTATTTCATACATATACTCTTTTTTCTCCCCCGCTGCCAGTTTCACAACCTCGGAAATCGTCTCTACAACACCATTTTCCGTTTCTTCCACCAATTCAGTAGTGACATAGTTGTCGTATTCCACTATACTCTTGTTTTCCAAGGTAAGTTTCAACATGATGCGGTCGCCAACTACAGAAAGAGGCTCTTCACCCACGTTAACGATTTCAAAAGTCTTGTCTAAATCAATTGATGCATTGGAAACACTTGAATAAAAGTATTGTGTATCATACTCATCCACAGAGAGGTAGTAGATATCATTATAGATGTCCAGATTCCATTTGTCTTCAACATAAATATCGAAGTCCTCACTCGACATCGCATCAAAAGAGATATAGTCGGATGACACATTTTCTATTTTGTCTTTCGAAGCATTGTATCTCCTGATATAGATTGGCCCATAGAAATCTTTATCGGGATTCTCAAGCAATATCGTGACAAAACTATTTTCCTTCGTGATGTCCTTAACGATGAAATCGGCCTTGGGTACAGGTGTCAGCGTCATTACCAACCCATCAATCACCATATCGATATAGTTATTATCTGTTCCTCCCATAACTCTCCATTTTGAGTTACGTTTGTAAACAGCCTTGATAGTATAATGTCCGTCGGCCATGCCTTTCCCAAAGGAGGCATTCAGCAATTCATAGTAGTTTTTAGTCGGATTTTGAGGATCTACTTTTGCAGACTTTGAACCCAATACCTTGACCACTTGATTATTATCATCGCAGATGGCCATACCATAGGTGTAGGTAGCTGTCGCCAGACCTGTAGTATTGCTAAACCATTGTTTGATAGTTATATCCGTGAAATCACTGCTTTGGGTAGCCCGCTCATATTGAACACCATTTTTCAGACTGGGGCGGCTGAAAGCATTCAACAATTCCGTTGGTGCCACATACTCATCCTCTCCAGACGGTTTCAGTCCTAATATGGCTGTCTGGTTGATACTGAGATGGTAGTTTTTCACATGGTCACTCAGGTTTTCATCCGTTGAGAATGCTTCAGAGATTCGGAAATATCCGTTTCCCACACCATTCCATCCCCAGTTGATGTGGTACATGCCATTACCATCATAACCATCACAAATGAAAGTGTGCCCAAGTTCTATGTTATTATATGCCGTATAGATAATCGGTCTGTTGTTTACCAGTTCCTTTATCAAAAGGCTGTCCCACTCCTGTTCTGTATAGGACTTACGATATACATAATGCATCGTGTTGGCATATCCGAAATACATCGGAAGTCTTTCGGGAATCAAGTAGGAATATGCACCAGAACCTGAAGACATATAATTCATATTGTGTGCCTGACCGCAATACAGCATCAGTTCCGCTATGGCATCAATATATTCCTGGGGGGAATCGGATGTAATCTCATCTGGCATGTTTTCCCAATCGAACTTTGTAGGTGCGAGTTCGGGCATATTAATCTTTGAGGAACTGGTCGTATATTCAGGAATACTTTGGCAAGAGTCGGTGGGGAAAGCATGATAGCGCATCACCTGTGCCAAAGCTGTTGCGGTACATCCTGTAGGAGTTACGATGCCATAAACCTTGGGGCATCTGGAATTATAGGGAACTCGTTGTCCCCATTTTGTGGTTATCATCGGCTCAATCACAGTGGTGGGATGATAGGAGGCCAAACGAGGCTGGTATTTCTGAAAATCCAAATTGTCGAGACACTTCTCATAGTTTTTCAGCCATACCATCATATTTTCTGGCATTTTATCATATTCGAAAGTACCCTGGTCAACATATCCGAGGATGTTTTCAGTACGATCGTCACCCGATACTACAACATATCCGTTGTCGACGCCGATATTGTATATATATATATTCCCTTTATCTGTATCCTGATGTGTGCGGTAAGCCAAATTCAGATTACCATTCTGTATTTTCATATGTAATTTGGCAAAAGCTTTAGCTTTTTCCAAAGCTTGACGTTGAGTGATAGGGTTTGCCATCACTGTCAACGTAAGAAACACCAAAATAATCAGAATAGAAAGTCTTCTCATTGAAAAATAGATATTTAGCGTGCAAAAATACGAAAAAAAAATCAAATCTTTATTGTTTAGGGTATTTTTTTCATTTTTAAACAAATTGAGGAGAAAATAATTGATAGTAAAGTGGTTATTTCGTTTAAGTTGACGAGTTGACGAGTTAACAAGTTGACGAGATATTTGCATTGATAAGCCCCGAGAGTTGCAACTTCTAACTCCTAACTAGATTACCTCTCTCACCACTCACCACTAAAAAACAATTCCGCCCCGGCTCTCCGTGAGGAGCTCCAGGGCGGACGTCATATGAAAGAGGGCGGTCACCTACTCTCCCGCATTGCATTGCAGTACCATCGGCGCAGGCGGGCTTAACTTCTCTGTTCGGGATGGGAAGAGGTGGGACCCCGCCGCAATAGCCACCCAATATTTCTTTT
>JAFZAE010000057.1 GCA_017548385.1 Prevotella sp. | reverse complement strand
GATGTCATGGTGCATATCTTCCTGCCTGAGACACGTGAATATTACAACCTTGAAGGATTGTGGGAAGATGCTCATCTCACCCGAGTCCCTGATCTCGACTGAATCATCATATTTTCACCCCATGGGTGTCATCATCAACAACCGACGATACAATAATCAATGGACAAAGACAAAAACAAGCCCAACATGCCCAAGTTCAACATGAACTGGATCTATGTCATCATCATTTTGACATTAGGTATCTTATTCTTCACTGGAGGAGGGCAAACAGGTTCCGGTTCCAATGGAGGTGGAATCTCAAAAGAGGATAACTACAGCAACTTCAAAACGTGGGTGTTGAAAGGAGCCGCCAAGGAAGTGGTTGTCAACAAGGAAGAAAGCATCCTTCGGATGTATGTTGAGCCAAAATTCATTCAGGAGGTTTTCCAGCAGAATGTGAAGCAAACTGGCAACAACCCATACCTGGAAGTAGAGTTTGGTTCTGTAGATAAACTGGAAGAGTTTCTAGCAGAGGCACAAAAGGAGAAGAAGTTCAACGGTAATTACCGATACGAAAATGAGCGTAGCGGTGATATGTTCAGTACCATTCTCAATGTTGCCACCATTGCCTTCTTCCTTATCATCATGATTGCCCTCTTCCGCCGCATGGGCGGTAGTGGTGGTGCCGGCGGTGTTTTCAGCGTTGGCAAGAGTAAAGCCAAGATGTATGAGAAAGGCAACGACTTAGGCATCACCTTCAAGGATGTTGCCGGCCAAGAAGGAGCCAAACAAGAAGTTCAAGAAATTGTGGATTTTCTTAAGAATCCACAAAAATACACCAACTTGGGTGGTAAGATTCCAAAGGGAGCCTTGCTTGTAGGTCCTCCGGGCACTGGTAAGACTCTGCTTGCCAAGGCTGTTGCCGGCGAGGCAGGTGTACCTTTCTTCTCGATGAGTGGCTCCGACTTTGTGGAGATGTTTGTGGGTGTGGGTGCAAGCCGTGTTCGCGATCTCTTCCGTCAAGCCAAGGAAAAGTCTCCTTGTATCATCTTCATCGACGAGATTGATGCTGTGGGACGAGCTCGTTCCAAGAATCCCAGCATGGGAGGAAACGACGAACGTGAGAACACCCTGAATGCCCTGCTCACAGAAATGGACGGCTTCGGCACCAACAGTGGTGTAATCATCATGGCAGCCACCAACCGCGCTGATATGCTCGACAGTGCTTTGATGCGCGCCGGACGCTTCGACCGCCAGATCTATGTCGACCTCCCCGACCTCAATGAGCGTAAAGAAATTTTCATCGTGCACCTCAAGCCCATCAAGGTGGATGACAGTGTGGACATTGACCTTCTTGCCCGCCAGACCCCAGGTTTCTCTGGTGCCGACATTGCCAATGTATGCAACGAGGCAGCACTCATCGCTGCACGTCGTAATGCAGAGACTGTTCATCGTCAGGACTTCCTCGACGCTGTTGACCGCATCATCGGTGGTCTGGAGAAGAAAACCAAGGTGATGACTGCCCATGAGAAGCGGACCATCGCCCTCCACGAGGCAGGCCATGCTACTATTTCCTGGTTCTGTGAACACGCCAACCCATTGGTAAAGGTTTCCATCGTTCCACGTGGCAAGGCATTAGGTGCAGCATGGTATCTGCCAGAAGAGAGACAAATTACCACAAAGGAAGAAATGCTCGATGAAATGTGTTCACTGATGGGAGGCCGTGCAGCCGAAGAATTATTCACAGGCCACATCTCCACGGGTGCAATGAATGACTTGGAACGTGCCACCAAGAGTGCCTACGGCATGATAGCATACGCAGGTATGGGTGAGCGGCTCCCCAACATCTGTTATTACAACAATCAGGAATACCAATTCCAACGTCCCTATTCAGACACCACGGCACAAGTGATTGATGACGAGGTGCTCAAAATGGTTAACGAGCAATATGACCGTGCCAAACAAATTCTTTTAGAGCACAAGGAAGGACATAATGCCCTTGCCGAACTTCTTATTAGCCGCGAGGTCATCTTCGCAGAGGATGTGGAGAAAATCTTTGGTAAACGCCCATGGGTAAGCCGTTCACAGGAAATCATGGGTATGAATACTCCAGAGAACGAAACCACTGCAGCCGATAATCAGCTGCCACCACCGATACCATCCGACCTCACAGAATCTGAAAGCGCCCAAACGTCAGAAAACTTATAGTCAGATGACAGACAAGAAAAAGAATTTTATCATTAGGACCATCACAGGCATTGTTTTTGTGGCTGTGATGGTTTACTGTTTACTCAATCCCATCACCATGGTGGTGCTTTTTGCACTCATCACAGCACTAAGTATCTGGGAACTATGTGGACTGGTCAACCGATGGGATGACATACAGACAAATCAATTCATTTGCAGTGTGGCAGGAGCCTATTTCTTCTTTGCCATTGCAGGATACTGCACGGGATATACCACCGCCATGGTATTCATCCCCTATCTGTTTATCATCCTATATCTCATCATCATCGAACTTTTCACTAAAGCTCCCAATCCCATCAACAACTGGGCTTATACGATGTTTTCGCAGATGTATATTGCCCTACCCCTCTCTACCATCAACTTATTGGCATTCAGCAATACGGCACAGGGCATCACATACGACTGTGTACTTCCACTAAGTATCTTCGTGTTTCTTTGGCTCAACGACACAGGAGCCTACTGCGTCGGTTCACTGATAGGTAAGCACAAACTTTTTCCACGTGTCTCGCCAGGAAAGAGTTGGGAAGGCTCGATAGGAGGCTGTGTCTTGGTGCTCATTGTCGCAGGTGTCGTTGGATGGTTATATAGTAAAGAATTAGGTACACTCTCCGTTCCTGTCTGGATGGGATTAGGTTTGGTGGTTGTAGTATTTGGCACCTTGGGCGACTTGGTGGAGTCACTGCTCAAACGCACCCTTGGCGTCAAGGATAGTGGCAACCTCCTGCCAGGTCATGGAGGCATGCTAGACAGGTTTGACTCATCACTGATGGCCATACCTGCAGCCGTCATCTATCTCTATACACTATCGATGTTTTGAATGAGTTTTTAAGTTTATAAGTTTATAAGTTCTTGAGTTTGTAAGTTCTT
>JAFZAE010000056.1 GCA_017548385.1 Prevotella sp. | reverse complement strand
CACCCCCACGCTCCATATCTATAATGCCCATGGAGAATTGATAAAAGAAATCGACCTGCCTGAGGATGAGGTGGATATGATTAGGTGACCATAGGGGAATTAGAAATTAGAAATTGGAAATTAATAAAAGAGACGCCACGATGTGACGTCTCTTTTTATGATATGGGTCGGACGCGATAAATCGTGTCTCTATGGATGGGTAAGCCGGCTGATTAAAAGCCTATTTGCCCATTCCATTTGAGGAACCAATTGTTGGAGTTATTAAGGTCAACGGGGATGAGTGAACGCATGATGTCACGCTGGTCATCACCCTTGCGCCCATAGACTTTTTTGGCCAGGAACGATGGGTCTCCACGGCGTAGTGCCACACGCATGAGGTCGTAGAAGCGCAGTCCCTCGAAGGCGAACTCCAGTGCTCCCTCATCGACAATCATATTCTCCACCGCCTCGATTTGGTATTGAATCTGCTGGAGAGAATCGGTAATCAGCGTATCCACCGGCATCTGGTAGTAAGCATTGCAATACGACCATCCTGAACCACGAGAGTGAATACCCTGCATGTTCTCACCATACATTCCCATGGGTGTTGCCACGATATACCGCTCGTTGGGGAACGAGAAGGTTGAGGCAATATAGGCGGAGTCGGCACGATAGTAAGGAATCACCTCCTCCTGAATCACCTGATTGGAGAGGCCCCGTGCAAGTATCTGATAAGCGAATCGAGGATAGCCAGCCCGATTAAGCGCCTCAGCAAAATGGAGCCACACCATCTGTCGGCGCCATATATGCACATTTCGTGAGGTATACTTATCGATACGTTGATATGTCACTTGCTGTGAGTTATAATTGGAATATCCATCATACCATGCTCTTGCAAGTCTCAAGTCACCTGTCAAATAGTCGTCGAGGTTGTTGGGTGCATAGAGTGTATCGCGGTCTTCCACATAGCAGTATGTCTGTGCTGCTGACAGATTGATGAGACTATTGGATGGAACCAGTTGCGCAGGGTGATACTCACCCGTAGTGACATCATAAGAATTAAAGATGTTACGCAATTCTGAGAAATTACCCTCAGATGGGATGGAGTCTGCAGGAATCATCGTAATGAGCTCAGTTTCGTCATTAGGACTAAGTGAGTAGCGCTCATTAGTGATTAAACTGAGCCAACTGTCGCCCCGCGTATTCCATGACGTACCAAACCATTTGACACTTCCCAACCCTGTAGTATATGCCACATTGGTACCATTACGTGTTGTGATGTATCGATAGTACCACTGGGCAGCCTCACGATAATGTCCTGCCCATAGGTTCAGTTCACCGAGCAGCAAAGCCGTGGGAAAGTAGAAAAACCTAGAGTCAGTGCTACGTATGATGCCATACTGCGGTATGTTACCATATCGGAGGAGATATTCGTCAGTGGTCAGTGGTGTGAGGTCTTGTATAAGCCAATCGCACACTTCCTGTATACCTTTCTTTTCATAGGACTTCTCGGCATCGAGTTTAGTGAGGATAGGCTCGGTAACAAAAGGAATGGAGCCATAGTTGAGCACAAGTTGCAGATAGGTCCATGCCCTGAATCCCTTCACCACAGCATACTCTCGTTTAAAGATCTGCTCATTACGACTGTTTGTGAGCGCGGTATCCACCTGTGCTAGGAAATAGTTGCAGTTGTTGATAACAGCATAGTAGTCGCGGGGATTGTTATAAATATTTTCGTCATCGGTGTTGAAGAGTGCCACCTCACGCAAGTCGGCCGACGTGGCATCAGAGATATCGACCAGGTCGCCTCGTGCTTCTCCGAGGAGGACGGTACGGTCGGCGAGTTTCTGCATCTTGTTGAGAATACCCGTTACACCGTAGATCGTATCGGTGGCATTATTGAGTTGGTAGTCTTCCGCGAATGCCACATGGTCGGACTCTTGTTCGAAGAAATCGGCGCAACTGCCCAAAAAGAACAATCCTGCACAAGCGAATATACTAAAAAATAACTTTTTCATAATTGGAAATTTTTAGAAATTAGAGGTTAATCTTCACACCTGCAACTATAGAACGGCTATGTGGTAGTAGTCCAAGGTCGATTCCCTGCCCTATCACCCTTGAGGTCATGCTGAATTCAGGGTCGGTGCCGAGATACTTCGAGAAGGTCAGCAGATTGTTACCCTGCACCCAGAATTGAAGTCCCTGAATGAACTCTGAGTTAATAGGCAGATTGTATGAGAGTGTGACCGACTTGAGTTTGAGGTAGCTACCATCCTCAATCCATCTGTCGCTGAATCTTGAATTACCCATAGGGTCCTGGAAGGTAATTTTGGGAATGGTGGTCTGCTGTCCCTCAATCTGCCATCTTGCGAGCAGTGCTGTCGATTGGTTCATGAAACGGTTACCCCCCTCAGTCTGTGAGCGCATATAGTTATAGACATCATTGCCCATGGAGTAACTGAAGCGCACATCGAGTTTAAATCGCTTGTATGCCAATGTTGTGAAAATATTGCCATAGAAATCGGGGTTGGGGTCGCCGATGAACTGGCGGTCAGCCTCATTGATTTCATGATTTCCATCCAGATCCTCGAAATATACATCACCCGCCTCAAAATAATTTTTGGTCACACCATTGTCACCCAAGACATAGAGAGCTGCCTGCTGTGCCTCCTCGCTTGTGGCAAAGACGCCCTTGACCTTATATCCGTAGAACATATTAGCGGCCTCTCCCACCTGTGACCTGATGGTAGATCCATAAAGTGCATTGTCGATGAACTGTGCATTGTCGGCAAGTTCAGTGATTTTGTTCTTATAGTGCCCAATGCTTGCTCCCACCTGCCACTGCCAATCTTTCTGTGCGATGACCTTGAAGGCCGCCGTGGCATCGAAACCGTTGTTCTCTAATTTTCCGCCATTGGACCAATTTTGGTCAAGTCCGGAAAGGAAATTGAGTGACTGGAACATGAGCAGGTTAGAAGTGTTGCTTTTGAACCAGTTGAACGACAAAGAGAGTCTGTTATTCAGCAGTCGTGTGTCAAGTCCGAGGTTGAGGCGTTTAGTAGTCTCCCACTGTATTTCAGTATTTCCGATGCTAGCGAGCGACAATCCCGATATTTCGGTCATAAACCTTGATGCTCGGAAATAACTGCGGGCGGCATAGTAGTCGATGTCGTCGTTACCACTAACATCAAAACCAGCCGACAGTTTCAGGTAGTCAACGAGCTTCACCTTTGCCAACCATGTTTCGTTGCTGACCACCCATGCAGCCTGCACAGAGGGGAAGATACCCCATACGGTATCGAAAGCCTTCAGTCCGTCTGCCTCTGTGCCGAATCGTGAGCTACTCTCGGCAGTAAGGTTGGCCTGGAGGTAGTATCGTGTAAGCCAGTTGTAATTGACCTGTGCGTACCATGCCACTGAATTCCACGAGTCTTTTGTACCGCTTGCATCACGGTTGAGCAGACCTGCGTGCATGTGTGGTGTCTTGTCAGAACCTGTGTTGTATCCCCACTGGTTGTTGAGTGTATAATTATCCCAGAGCACACGCACGCCTCCAAAGAGTTCGATATTATGTGCGCTGAAGCGGTTTGACCAGTCAATACGTGTGTCGCTCATCACAGAATTCTGTTTTGATGCTAATGAGCGCACCTCATTCTCGCGATAGTCGTTGAGACTTGCCACATAGTAGTTGGGCACACCACTGATGGGAATATAGAATTTCTCGTTGGTATTGACAAGATTGTAACTAAAGTGCTCGCTAAGCGTAAGATAGGGGTTAAAGCGGTACTGTGGACATACCGACAGATTGAACATCGAATTTTCGAAGCGGTTTTTGTTCTCGGCATCTGCATATTTGTTCAGTGCGAGGGGATTGGCCAACTGCCAGTTGTAATTGCCATAATAATATAGGGCTTCATCTAAGTAGGTCTCATCCTCGATGTCGATGTGGCTATTACTCATCACTCCCCTACCATACGTATATGGACTGAGGAATGGGCTCTTGACGTATGCGAGGAAAGATGGTGATGTGGGTGTTCCCTCATCATATCCCTTAGGTGCGCCATCGTCACGTATATTGCGTGTCTGGTTGGCGAAGGATGCGTCGAACTGCACATTAAACTTATATGAAAGTTTGATGTCGGTGTTGAATCGTATGCTCAGACGATTCATGTTATTGTACTTGAGCGTACTCTGTCCTAAGGTATATCCCACAGAGAGGTTATAGTTGGCCACATTGTCGCCACCCTCAACGTTGATACCATAGTTTTGTGTCATCGCGGTGCGATAGACATAGTCTTTCCAGTCGGTATTGTTGTGATACTGTGGATAATAGTAATAGTCGGGGTTTTCATTGAGGAATTTGAATTCATTGATACGAGTTCCTGTAGTCTTGAGCAACTCCGAGGCATATCCCCGATATTGCTCAGCATTCATCATAGAAATCATCTTGGGTTCGAGTGTCACCCCCGCCGATAGTGTCGCTGTAATACGTGTGGCCATCGACTTGTTGCGTCGTGTCTGAATCAGGATGACTCCATTAGCTCCCTTTGCGCCATAGAGTGCCGTACCATTTCTGAGAACAGTGACATTTTCGATGTCGGCGGGATTGATATTGTTGAGGATATCGTTGTAGAATCCACTGTGTATCATCTCGCGTCCATATTGCTGGTCGATGATAACCCCATCAACGACGATGAGTGGCTGTGCATTGACATTAAGAGAATTGAGTCCTTGGATGAACATCACATTTCCTATGCCTGGTGTACCACTCCGGCTGATGTTATATACCTGTGCACCGAGTTGGTTTTGCATTTCCTCCTTGATGTTCAGCGCATTGGTATAGGGGTTCTGCGACATCGAATAATCACCACGCACATTGGTCGTGGAGGAATAGTCGGCCTGGAATGTGGTAGGATAGAGCAAGATGTCTCGCTGTTGGGTGCCTTCCTGTAATCCGATAACCACAGAATTGCAGTCAGGAACCTCAACGGAGAGTGAAGTTGTAAATGTAGGCACTTTCATCTCGTATGTTCCATCCTCCCCGGTCAGTTTAGAATAACCCTCAATTTCATTTGTCTTGACGATAACTCCCGGCATGGGTGCGTTTGTGAGCGCATTGACGACACGTCCTTTTACGGTCTTTGTATCGTAATCCACTTGTTTTCTCACCAGCACTTTATGCGGCTTGTTTTCGTACTCGTCGTCTTCATCCTGTGCCATGACTACGGCGGGGAATGCCAACGTAAGGATAAGTCCGAATAAAATATATCGTTTCATATAGGCTTACTGTTTATGGTTGATAGCATTGGGATGATTATCATTCCTCATGAGGTTTGACGATGATACAGTCGATACGCAGAATCTGCGTATATATATTGTCACGTCGCTCACGGTTGGAGAGATTGCTGGCAAAGCGCAGAGTGACCTGCGGCTCGATAAGGCCTACCGAACATGTCGGAACGCGTATCGTGCCGAGGAATACAGTGTCAACAACCTCGGGGTTAGTGGTGAAGTAACTCTGCTCACCATTCAAGAGGACGATGGAATCACCGAGTTCCTTTCCGCTCTGCTCATAGTATTTATATGAGCAGCGGAATTTGCATGGTCTTACCTGTGTTTCTGCCACTAAGGTGTCGCCAGCCTTAGCCGGCACCATCACCACATAGAGGTCGTAATCGATATTTGAGAGCATCTCGGGCAGGTAATAGACCACCTCGGGGTTGGTAGCTCCCAACGGCGAGATAACAACAAAGCGATTGTTCGACACTTTGTTGTAGAATGGGTTTGAGGTTTCCACCGACCTGTATGACGGTGTGGCGGTATTGTTCTCGTTCACTTCTTTGAAGACGCCACGTGACTCCCCTTCGTTGATGATAGTCTGATAGAATGTCTGTCGTTTGTCGATTTTCCAGTCGTTGGTCTTCATCACCATACCATTGCTGCAATCGGTATTGACGGTTCCTGTGAAGATACCCCCTTGGTCATAGGGTTTGCTATACTGGTAGTATGCCAAATCGCTGGAGCCATAAGTATTTTTTCTTTTGGTGTAATCGACAGCATTGACCGAGACAGCAGAATCACGCAAAGAAGCATCTGTATTTTTAGTGCGGCTGAAGACTGTACCTTTGACGATGGCCAGTCGTGTGTTTGCCCATTGCAAGGAATCTCGCTTATCCACAGTATTTTCATAATTGTAATATGGTGTATATTCAGCCACCAGTCTGTCCCACACCTGATTAGTGGGAGCCACCATCCAATAGGTGCTATCCTCAGAATTGATTCTTCCGATACCAAAAGTACCACTTATTCCAGAATAGCTATAGAGTAAATCGTTTCTAAGCACTGTGACGGAATCGAGATAAACGGTTTTTCCATCCTCTATACCACCTGGCACACTCTCAGTCGGGTCGAATTCATACTGGTTGTAACTGTAGAGGAAGTTGGCCAGGCTGTCGAGCTCCTGGTCATAGCGTATCCACTCAAAAACATTGCGGAAATAGTCTGCCTTTTCACCGATAGTGAAGAGCACACCATTACTTGCCAGTTGGTTGGCAGAAGTGATGGGTCTGTTTCCAAAGCGGTCGTGTGTGAGCACCATGTATTTTCCATTCATCATGGTAATGGAGTCGTTGGACAATGACGACGTGGAATAGTTGTATAGTGCGATGTGGTTTTGTAGGAACTCCTTAATGGTGGAGTTCTCTTTGTCTTTCACACCTCTGGCCTTTTCCTGCTGATAGGCGGCAATGAGATTGTCGGCCTCAACGGAAGAGAATGCGCTGTTGGTAGGTGCAAAGACGGTGAACATCTGCGAACTTGCGAGTGCGTCATCATAACCTGTAGCCTGCACAACACGTGCGAAATTACTCAGTTCGCTGTTTTGCTGTATCGTCTGCCAGATGGACTGCCCGGCAGACACCGACGGGCTATAGTGGTCGTCCCACTCATCGGCACACGCCACAAAAGCGAGTGCTGCGACAGTGATGCCCATCATGTTGCGAAAGATATGATTTATTTTCATAATTATCTTATTCTATATTGATCAATCTTTATTACTGACTCAGCCTGATTTAGAGGTCATCCTCCTGTACGCCCTCGTCGGTTACGCCATAGACACTCTTAGGCACCAGTTCGAGGTAATCGAGCATAATCTCGTTGTTACCCAATCCCTCGGATACACACCTGAATCTGAGATAATGGTTCTCCCCGGGTTTGATATGCACGGTACATAGCACGATGCGCAACGTGGCGTAAATCTCTGCGAAATACTGTCCGGCATCCGATGGACTTCCCTTTCTAAAGGCTCCGTTGGCCCCTCGATAGAAGCCTTTGTTTTTGAGGTCTTTGCGCTCCTCAAGTTTCTCGTCCTCTGTCATGGTGGTGTTATACTCATTGTCGTGCGACCCCCAGTATGCGCTGCCGAGCAGCGACTCATCGCGCAGGTCGCGGCGCATGTCAAGAGGAATACCCTGTGGTTCACCATCGAAATACACCTGCGCTATACCTCGGATAGACATGGCAGCATAGCCTAAGCGTATTTGGTAGTCACCCTCGGTGGGCACTGGTGGTATGCGGAACGAGAGGTCGAAGTCGCCGTTACAGACAAACTCGTCGCCACTATATGACCAATAACCATATCTTGGACGTCGATAGACGAAATATCCATTGTTGCCCACGGTGACACCATCGAGATAGCCATTGGGAAAGAAATAGCATGTACCTAACAATTCCTCATGGCTGTAGCGTGCGTCATCAGTATAGAGGCCATTGCCTTTGTAGTTCATACGCATGTTGTTGGTCATCAGCTCAGGGAATACTGCCGAGAGGTCCATACGCATACGGCAGTTCATCACCTCGTTGATGACTTTATCGTCATAGACGACAAGGTCGTCCACATAGAAGTAGCATCCATTGAGGGCCTCGCCGCGATAGCCATCACCGATGGTGGGCTGTATGTGTACACCCTCCACTTGATACTGGTTGTCGTAGCGGCGGTTGATGTATCTATCAGTGAGCACCCCTTGCCCCTGAAACTTACGCACGGTGAGTTTCTCAACCTTCATCAAGGTATGGGGCATCAACGTACCATACCATTCAGTCGGATTCATTTTCTGTGTATCGATGCCGATATCCTCAAGCACGGTGAGCAGGTTGTAGCCATGCACATTGCGGTTGAGCAAGTGATAGGAGACGAGGCGATTGAGCGGGTTACGACGGTCAGTAGCGTTCTCAAAGGAGTGTCAAGCCTCTCCCTGCCCCCCATACATGGGGTCGTAGAGTTCACAAGCTTTCTGATAGAGCCCCTCGATGTCGTGAATGCCGTATCTGTCGCTGAGCACGGCATCAGGTACGATGAATGCCGTATAGCCTAATAATCTCTCCTTCGGTGCACGTGCTGCCTCACGAATGGGGTTGGCAGCGTCGCCACCAGTGTTGTAGTCGTGCCATTCCGGCTGGCCATTGGTGTTGAGTGGCTGGTGATAGCTCTCATCCTTATAGCGGTAGAGAGAATCGCTAAGTCCAGTGAGCCGAAGTGCTTCGTTGAAGAGGCTGATATTGGGGTTCTGTCGTATGATGTCGGGCAACATACGGTTTGAACTCTGTAGCACACGATCAATAGGCTGCACAATACCATTCTCCACGGAGTCGTCCTGTAGTTCATAATAGATATGTGCGTCGTCGTTGAGGAAGACCACGGCATTGCTGTCATTGTCGAGTTTACGTGACACCTCTAAATATCTATTGTTCATGTTTGGTGTAGTGAGCACCCCATCGGGCATATCAAAGGTGGTGTACATCACATCCATGAGGTGTGTGCGGGCGATGGTGTCGCAATCGGCCTGACTGAGTTGGTCGATAGACGATAATCCTCGCTCTGCCAGATAACGGTTGACAGCATCGTTGTCGGGTGCAAAGCAAGTGTAGGCTCCGTATGCTGAAAGCAGATCCATCAAGCCAGCGCGAGTGACGATAGCAGCAAACATACTATATTGAGGTCTATCTGGACTTTGCAGATAAGTACTCATCATTTCGCCCTTGAAGGTATAGTAGTTCTCGCTGTCGGGTTCGTCAGAACAACCCACCATCATGGTACACATTATACATATTGTACCAATCAATACAGTTATATTCTTATTGATAATCTTTGTCATAGTCATAATCTCCTATATGATTGTGGGTTACTTACCAGTGGCAGAGTTCTCGATGCTACTATCCTCTCCACTTCCGAAAGCAGGATTCTGCACGAGATGACTGTTCACTTTGATTTCCTCGATGTTGTATGGCCAGAAGATGGCTTCCATACGTGTCAGCTTACTGTTGGCAATCGACGCATTCTCGAGTCCTTTCTGTGCCACAGCAGTACGCAGATAGAGTGTATTGCCGTCACGCAGTGAGCGTCGCACGAGGTCGTACCATCGTTTTCCCTCGAAGAGGAATTCACGATGCCGCTCCTTCATCACCAGTTCTTCCATCTGTGCCTTTGTGCCATAGTCAGCTATGTGCAACGTGTCTTTATCGCCAAGTGTGGCTCTGCAAAGACTTCGCTTGTTGACAGCATTGACGAGGTTAAAAGCCCTTTCCTGCAATTGTGTATTGGCCTCACTTTCCCCATCGGTCATCATCTGAGTAAGTGCCTCGGCCTTGAGGAGCATGATGTCGGTGAGCCGATATATAATCCAGTTGGAATGGTTTTTCTCATCGGCATAGGTGGAAACTCTGGACACACTGGCAGTGGATGCATTTTGGTCGAATGAGATGGTAGCATCCCTATAGACATACTTACCAATAATGGCCGACGTTGCCGAAACCTGATACAAGGCTTCGTATGCTCTTGCGTCGTATTTATTGGTGAAGACGGCAAATGCACTGTTGATTTGGTCGAGCCCAACATAATCGGATGGTTTCACAAAGAAAATATGGTCTTTTCCGAAGCCATATTTATTGCACACAGCCCAATTGGTCATACGGTTGTCGTCATTTATGAAAGTGAGTTCAAAGATACTCTCAGAGCTATTGCCTGTTCCAAAGATATTGTCATACGCCCAACCATACATCGATGTGGAATAATTCTCCCTAAGCAACGGGAATCCATTGAAACGTGTCTGCATGTCGCTGAGCAAAGTCCCCTCTTTCTCCTTGGCATACTTCTGGAAAGCCTCGATGACGAGGTCGGCATAACGCACACAGTTGGCATAGTCTTTTTTCCAGAGATACATCTCGCAGAGCATGGCATGGATGGCATCCTGCGTGATACGTCCCGTCTGATATAATTCATTGGCCTCTGGATAGCGCCTGACAGCATTGTTCTGCACATTTTCCAAGTCGGCAATCAGCAGGTCGAGCACCTCATTGAATGGTGTGGCAGGAATATCCATCACCTGATCGTCGTCGAGATACGGCTCTGTGGTGTATGGCACATCGCGGAAGGTACGTATGAGGTAGAAGTAACAGAGGTCCCTGATTGCCGAAGCTTCGGCGATGGTTGCCCTAAGTTCACTCTCGGTATATGAAGGGTCTTTCTCTGCTACGGATGGTGCATAGTAGATGACTGTGTTGCACCGATTGATCACACTATAGAACCCGCTCCAACCTGTATAATAGTTGGATGCATTGATATTTTCAACAAGCAGTCGGTGCAGGTCGAGGTCTTTCTGCTGTGCCGTACCCGTGGTATTGACATTCTCTGACCTGAACTCTCCCCAAGCCATCATGCGTGAAACAACCTCATCGCTTTGCATACCGGAGTAACATCCTGCAATGATGTTATCGACATCTTTTTTCTCGTTCCAGAATTGCTCCAGGATGATTTCGTTTCGTGGTTCGATTTCAAGGAAATCGCCACATGCTGTCAGTGCCAACAAAGAGATAACGGCACCGCTCAATATATTATAGATATTATAATTTCTCATAATCGTCAGTTTTTCGCTTGTTATCATCCTTTGTTAGAAATTAAACGTAATACCCCCAGTGTATGAGCGTGCCCTTGGTGTCTGTCCCCAGTCGGTGGCGGCACCATATCCGCCATAGTTCACCTCCGGGTCAACTCCAGTGTACTTTGTGAGCACAAAGGGGTTGTTGACACTGGCATAGAAATTTATGCCATTTATTCCAAGACTCCTAAGGAATTTTGCCTTCAACAAATAGGAGACCTGTGCATAGTTCATTCTCAAGAAACTACCATCTTCGACAAAGCGGTCGCTGATGAGCGTATTGTAATTGGTTGTATTTCCATACATCGCTCTTGGAATGGTAGTCACATCACCCTCTTTACGCCATCTGTAGTTGACAGCCTGGCTCTGGTTGTTGTTGTTGATCATCGCCTCGTTGTTGAGTCTTGCCATATTAAGGATCTTGTTGCCCACACGATAGGAGAACTGAGTCATAAATCTCCATTTATCATATTTGAGAACAAATCCGAAACCGCCAGTGAATTTTGGCAAAGAACTTCCAAGATACACGATATCAAGGGCGTTGATATTGCCATCGTTGTTGATATCTTCGTAGATAGCATCACCTCCCGAGAACTTATAGTTAACGATTTGTGCCGGGTCGTTAGAGTATCCAAACTGCATTCTTACAGGCATTCCTTTGTCGTCGATAATAACATTACCGTCAGCATTCATTGCTACAGGTGCTGTCTTTCCCTCAGCGATGAACTGATTGCGCTGTTCCTCATTCATGTCGGCAAAGGTGTCGTAGTTATACTGATAGACACCTTTATAGCGGAATCCATAGATAGCACCAAAGGGGTTGTGAAGCTGTACACGTTGCAATACCTTGGCGTTCTCGTAAGTAAATACAGTGTTGAGGTTTTTGAGCAGGTTCTCATCCAATTCAAGGATTTCATTTCTGTTGTTTCCAAAATTGACATTGAAATCGAGCGAGAATTTTCCCTTTTTGATGATATTATTGCCGTTGATATAGAAATCCCAACCCATATTTCTCATGGTGCCATTGTTTTTGTAGTCCAATTTGGTGAATCCGGCATTCGATGGGATACGGAATCCTCCCATCAGCATATCCTTGGTTGTATTTCGGTACAAGTCGAGTGTGAATCTAAGTTTATCGTCCCAGAAGCCTAATTCCAGTCCAGCCTCAAGTTTCACAATCGTCTCCCACTGCAAGTTATTGAGCCGAATATTGATAGGCCTCATGGCAGCCATATCGAGATAGGTGTCGGTCTGTGCATATTTACTGGTATAGAGATAATCGCTTCTGGGTGCAGAACCTGAGATACTCCATCCCGCACGTATACCCAAAGTCGAGATTGTCTTGTCCTCATAGTATTTTTGCATGAATTTTTCCTTGACGATATTCCATCTGGCTGTAACTCCTGGGAAATATCCCCATCGACGTCCCGGTCCAAACTTCGTGGTACCTGTGACATTCACGTTGGTATAGAGAATATACCGATCCATGAAAGTATAGTTGATTAAACCCGTAAAATAAAGCGACCTCCACTCACCGAAGCTACTGCTCAGTCCTGTGATAAGGCCACCAGCGTCAGGACTTGTGATATTTCCCGATGGCAGTCCCTTACCATTATTATATTGTCCGCTTGATGAGCCAGAGACAAGTTCCATCATTCCCTTGGCCACTATTTTATGATTATCAGTTCCGGTGTAAGGGGTAAGTTCCAGTTCTTGTCTTGTAGTAAACTGTACATTCTTGGAATTACCATTATAGGATGTATTGTGTCCACTCTGCCATGTAGTAGAGACGAGTTCAGATGGATAATAACTGTCGATATACCTATTTGAAATATTTATATTGACCGACCCTTTCCAATCGAGTTGCCAATGGTCCTTGTCAAGTCCTAAAAGCCGATAATTCATAATCAATTCCGGCACCATATCATATGAACGCGATTCATATTTTGCCAGGTTGGCCGATGCCACAGGGTTGACATATTTGCGCTGGTCGTTCTCAAACACTTTCGACCCGATATTGGGTCCGCTCTGCAGCATGTTGTAATAACGGTCGGTATTCTCACCCGTCACCCTGTCCTGTTCATAGATGCTCATATTGGGCATCTTCACCAAGGCGATAGAGAGCAGGTTGTCGGCGTTCTGATGATTGTTGGTATAAGTAAGGGCGAAGTTGGTGGAAACGCGGATACGCTCCGATATGACGTAGTCGAGATTGACACGTGTGGAGAAACGGTCCAACTGCTGTTTGATAACAGATCCCGTCTCATGGTCGAAACCGCCTGATATACGGAACCTTGTCTTCTCGCCACCACCGGAAATGGTAATGTAGTGATTCTGTCGGAGTCCCCACTGTGTCACAGCATCCACCCAGTCGGTGTTGTTATTATACTGCTCGTATTCTGAGAATTGCGGGTCGTAGTTGATTTCCGGCACATTTGCCGTTGAATTACTTTGCTCTGGATTGAAGTAGCTCTCCTTGAGCAACATGGTGTAGTCATCACCAGAGAGCAAGTCGTAACCCTTTGGTTGATAGGTACCCGAGAGTTTAAATGAGTAAGTGAGTTGCGGTCTGCCAATGGTTCCACGTTTGGTGGTAATTTCGATAACACCGTTACCGCCTCGTGGTCCATACATAGAAGTAGATGCGCCCTTGAGCACCTGAATATCCTCAATATCTTCCGGGTTGATACGCAAGAGTTGCGCGAATTGCTCATCGCTCGACGAACCGAGGTCGAATGTTGCGAGTTCTCCCGTCTCATCCTCCCAGACATTCCCATCAATTACAATGAGGGGGTTGGCACTGGTCAGCGACGAAAGAGAGTTGGTACCACGCAGACGCATGGTAGAGCCCGAGCCGAGGTTACCTGAGTTGGCTATGATATCAAGACCAGCAATACGTCCTTGCATAGCCTCCTCAATAGATGTGACAGCGAGTCCGTCTAAGTTTTTTGTAGATAGCGACTGCGTAGAGAATGATATTTCGTCCTCAGCAAGAGCCAATCCATTACCCTTGAGTCGTTTTTTTGCCACGACGGTGACTTCCTTGAGTTGTCCCTCCGACTCCATGACGATGTCATAAACGGTCTTATTGATGGGCAATGTCATTTTCTTGTATCCCACGTATGAGAATTGGATTTTGTCCTTCGGATTCTTGATTTTCATCGAGAAGTTACCATTGATATCCGTGATGGCACTCTCGATGACACGCCCATTGCCATCCACCTCACAAACGACGGCACCAATCAGCGGATCGGTTTCATCGCTCACCGTACCCGAGACCTGTGTTATCTGTGCCTGCATGGCCACTGCGAACAACAGCGACCATAATGTTATGATTAATCTGTACTTTTTCATGGTCTATTGCTCTGGTTTCTGATTTCATTGAGTTCCTGCTGCCAGGTTTTTGCCTTCAGGTCATTATTGTAGAGCAATACACCATCAATGAGATGCACTACAGCGTCTGACGCAGAATTAATCGACATATTGTTGCCTGACCCGCTAAACCAATACTCACGACAGATTTTATTATATAGTCCATTCGTAGTGACGACATGGCGGGTATTGCCCAACTGGTCGGTAACAGTCAGCGAGGAAGGCCCCGCATTGACCTCAAGTGAGAAGAATCGCTGGTTTTCGGGATTGAGTTTCGCCGTCTCAAACCTTGTGTTGCTGACAGGGTCGCAACCTATATATACAGCGTTGTCCTGAATGTGGTATCGCACAAAATTAAAGATGCGGTTACGGATAGCGGCACGTGCAGCACGCAACTTGGCATCATCATCGTTCCATGCTTCAAGCGTTTGTGCCTCATAGTCTTCCCATGTGGGCAAGTAGCCATCGTCGATAAGTTGCTGTATCGACTCATTGGTAGGCACATAAACGGTATAGTTGAATTTATCGAAAAGTCGAATGTTGTAGTTGTTGGTTGGGTCCACACACTTATAGCTACCATCCTGGGTAATGAGGAGGTTGTACTTGGTAGAATCCTCATCGTTGCCACTGAGCAGATCAAGGAAAAGGCTCATCTTCTCTTGTTCCTTGAGTGTGGCATAGACTGACTTACTGGCACCGAGGATCATACCATCATTAGTGACATACGACTTACCATTTCCCGAAGTACTTTGGTCGTAGATGGTTGTGACGGTAAGGGGTTTGTTTGTCTCCATCTGATAGCCGCCGCTGACCGTCATTCGCCATGGTTGGCCAGGGTCTGTTACTTTGACCACGGAGCCACCCTTTGTCTTATAGTACTGCTGTCCGCTCTCCACATCGCCCACCACGATGAGCATGTCGAGCATATCGACAAGGCGGTTACGTATCTGGGCTGCAGTGGCATTGCCAAGAGATGAGCCTACAGTATAAGAACCGGTCTCTGGATCCATGATAATCTGGTATCTTCTTGCCTTGACACGATTGGCAAGAACAGACTTGGGATCCCAATAGAACTCATACAATGTCTGTATCGGCTCGCCGTATGTCGTCGGGTCGATATAATAGAGCATAGCATTGTTGGTTGGAATGAAGAAACTGTAGTAAGACTCCATAGAGTTGAGGTACGGGCTAAAGTCATATTGTGTGATAGCCCAGTAGATAATGCTCATCACATCTTGATGAATCAATGCCGGAAACGACACACTGGAATAGGCACTTGGCGCAAAGACATGGTTTGAGAGATAAACCACGCCGTTGCATCCCATGAAGCAGGAATCTATATGCTCTGGTTTGACACCCATTTCCATCTTGGCATCGTTGAGGATTGAACCAAATTTCGAGGGTACTGACGAAGTGAAGGAGTTGAGCATATTGACATTAAGGAGTTCGGCGAGCACCAGGTCAGGAATAGAATCCCACTCGTGGTATTCATCTTGCAGCACCTTTCCGTCATGCTCCCACCAATACTCCAATGCCTGGTTGTTAGGAACAATCATCACGGCAGCATCATTGCTGATACCCTGGTTGGTAGTGGCATTGTAATTATAATACTGGTTCCATCCCGGGTCATAGGTCAGTGTCGCTTCCACCGCCTCGTCGTCGGGATCGGTTTGCAAAGATGTACGTCCATTAGCGATATTGGAATAATACCTAAGCACATAGACGGAATCGAGACTACCCGTCTTCTCATACCACGAACGGCTTGCAGCCTCGCTGTAGTATGGTGCAGAGTAGCGGTCAATAAGGTGCGACCACAAACTCATGTTCGGATGCTGGCGTAGGATTTCAGCGATATTGCTTGATGACTCGATAACACCTGAAACCTTTTGGATATAGCCATTTTTACAGGTGATATCCCGTTCGACCACTTTTTTCCCGTTCACCCAGGCATCGGTAATAGAGTTGGACACACCATTGGTAAGGATGGCTAAATCCTGGTCGGTAATCTGGTTGGTGTGCATAAACGCTGGCATGAAGTGAATCATTGGCGATGCCGTGGCATCCTTGAGGATGAGAATACCATTTTTCTTCTCTCGATGTTTGTCCCACACGCGGGTATTGGGCATCTGTGAGGGTAGCATCACCGATACGGAGTCAAACTCCGAGGCTGCCGTAGCCCTACGCATACACATACCCTCCTGTGGTGGGTTGCCACTTAGATTGGACAAAAGTTCAATGAGGTAGGCATTGTTGATCATAGAGTTGTTGAGCAACAGTTTTTTCTGTGCCTCCGACAACTGCTCATAGCTCCTTACGCCCCAGCTGTTGGTTCGAAACCATTCAGCATAAGCATTGTCATCGGCAACAAAGAGTGTTTTAGAACCAGTCCTGCTCAACACTTCCGTCTGTCCGAGGTCATCGATAAGCCTCAGCGTGGTCTGATAATTGCCTTCATCCTGCAGTCGCTCATAGATGGAGTTTCCCAGCCATTCCGGCTGCCCGGTGAGGAGGTCGTCGGAACACGACGACAACACCGAGGCTCCCATGAGCAGACTGCCGAAGGCTATCGCCACCATGTGTCTGTTGTTTAGGATCTTTCTTTTTTTCATAGAAATATATTATTATTATTTAAGTTTTTAAGTTTTTAAGTTTATGAGTTTATAAGTTTATGAGATTATGAGATTTTAAAGCCTCCCCCGACCCCTCTCCGAAAGACGAGGGGAGTGATATGATTTTGCGAGCGAAGTTATTGTCCAAATTTTCAATTTTCAATCTTCAATTTTCAATTGTAATGTCCCTTTAACTACCCTTCAATCTTCAACAATTGCTTTCAGCTCCTGGATGGTTTCCTCGTATTTGCTATTGGAGGCACCGATGGTGGAAAGGAGTTTTTCAGTCTTTGTGATGGCATCGGCGTAGGATTGTTTACCTGTCTCCTGTTGGAGTCGGCGTACTTTCAACAACAAGTCATTGGTTTCACCCCAAAGACGGAGGAAGTCGTATTCCTGCTGTGTGATTTTGAGGATGGAACCATGCTGTGCTGCCACTTTTCCTGTCATGTATGCAGGAGTCCCCACCTCAAGGCAATGGATGTCCATGTCGCGGGTTTTGTAACCATAGTCAGTTCCATAGTTCTGATAGCTTAGCTTCCACTTATCAGAGCCTATTGGCCTCCACATTGTAATGGCCTCGATGTTTTGGTTACCATTGTCGCCCACATGCCATCCATTGGTGACGGTCCATACAGTGGTTCCTTTTGCCTTTGGCGATGGCACCAACTGTGTGGCAGTGGCACGGTCAAAACCTCGCGTACGTTCACACTTATAGACCATGACATACTGCTGGTCGGGCTCGTTCCACACGATATCAGCATCGATGATGTCGTATCCTGGGTCGAAATAGACTCTTGGTGGTGTGAGAATATTGAGTTGGTCGTCAATGAGTTGGTAATAGATGCGGTGACGGTCGGGGAATCCCACACTATAGTAGAGCACGTATTTGCCTGTCTGTTTATCGTAGATGACCTGTGGAGCCCATGCTGCCGTCATCTGCTCTGCGGTGATACCCCCGAGGGCTTTCAGGTTAGCTTCCGACTCAAGGTCAATGTTAACATTCTTCGTCCAATGAACGAGGTCGGGTGATATAAGTAGATTCATGATGTGATTGCTAGTCCACCCTAATCTACTGGTCATGTCCGTAGCCACCATCATAAACTGTCCATTCTCTAAACGGCATACATACGAGTCGCGCATGCCTCCGGTGACAGAAAGTTTTTTAGTGTCCATCACTTCTGCCCCATTCATGATATCGTTCCACACCTTTCCATCTTTACTCAAAGCATAACTGGTAAATTCACCATGACGGTTCATATGCGAGAAGAGATAGGCGCATTTACCTTCATCCTCAACTTTATAAGCCGGATATTCAACGGGTTTCTCCTCTATCTCAGCAGCCACATCTCCCACAGGTAACCTATAGATGCATAGTGAATAGGGAGGCACTTGGAAAGTCGTGATATTACCAGGTGTGACATCGATGTTGCTCACGGATGTGGGACTCACACGCTCGGGGTTGGACATAGTGTTCTCCTCATTGCCATTGGCTGCGGCAAGACATTGCATGGTTCCTGCACCGGTGAGACGCATATTATTCAGATTAATAGTCAGAGATTGTGCCTCATCGTCAGGATTGACCACCTTAAGTATCATCGTACGCTCTTGTTCGTCGAGCTGTACGCTCTGATAGAGCTTTTGTTGTTGTTTCTGTGGAAAGGCATGGACTAATGTGTTGTCGATAAAGCATTTCACGCTGTCAGTGCCCACCTCCACTCGGAGGTCATACCAACGATTGGGTTCAATCTTGCCCGATGCAGTAACAACGGTGGTTTTTGCACCACCCTGACACACTTCCACGGCATGTTGTGTGTTGTTCCATCCACCAATGTTCCACCATGCGTAATTCTGAGGGTCTTGATAGTCAAATATAACGAGGAAGCCCTCTGCTCCATCATCTTTTCTCGCTCGCACATTATATATATATTTATCGGCGGTAAATTGCTTTTCACTGACGGTCATACAAGGTTCGCCGTCGGCAGTTTGCCGATAACAAGCACCATCGATAATCCACTTGCCATTTTGTGCTTTCCATTTGCCAGCGTCATTGAATTCATCACTGACAACTCTTTCGGCATTATTGCCGATGTATGCCACGATGCCGACATCATCGAATGATGCCTGTGTGTTCCATGTGGCCAATGCTACCTGATGGCTTTTGGAAAGCGTACGCAGATTGCCTGTCTCGTTCCATTTCAAGTTCTGGTGGCCTACATTGGCAGCCATCATCTGTTGCACATAATAACTCGGTGTGACGAAATGTGAAGCCGCATTGAAATGAATCATATCATAATTCCAGCGTGGGTCGCTCTCATGCATGAAGATGGGTGCAAACGATGCCATACGGCAAACATCCGAGTTACGCTCCATGCCAAGCATATAGATAGCCTCGCCGAGAGCCGAACTGATAGTACCATAACGGCCAAAAGTGCCCCGCTGGTTGGCGGCATACTCCCCATTGTAAACGAGCACATCCCGTGAATAATTGTCATATTTACGGTAGTTGTCACGCATCCAAGAGAAACTGCGGTAATAATGTTCATCGACCAATTCCACAGGATAATTGTTTCGCCATGAGGGATTGTCGGTTCCCCACGACTCCACATTTCCGATGGTGATGATTTCGGGATATTTCTCTTTGATGGCCGTATAGAACATATTGTAACGCTCGGCATACTGTTCGCTCTGCTGTCCTCGTCCACTCTGATAATTCTCGTTGCCTATCTCAATGAATTTCAAGTGGTAAGGCTCTGGGTGCCCATTCGCTATACGGCGAGCACCCCATGTGGTTGTAGCGTCACCATTGGCGTATTCGATGGCATCGAGTGCATCCTGCATCAGTGCCTTGGTCTCATCAAGTGTGAAGGTATATCCGTGACCCAGTCCGACATTGACCACGAAGAGCGGTGCTGCGCCCAAATCCTCACAGAGTTGAAGATATTCGTCATATCCCAATCCGTCAGTGGAATAGTAATGCCAGTTGCGATTGAGGTGACCGGGACGCATCTCCACGGGACCTATGGTTTTCTTCCATTGGAAGGCATTGTCATATGTACCCTCCCCCTCCACATAGCATCCTCCCGGGAATCTGAGGAAGGTGGGGTGCGTATCATAGAGTCGCTGTGCCAGGTCAGGGCGCAAGCCATTGGGACGATTGCGCCATGTATAAGGAAACAGCGACACCATATCAACATAGATTGTCCCGCTTTTCTTGAATAGTAAAGCCAACTGTCCGTTGGGGTCTGTGGCAGTTGCTTTGATAGTAGCAGTGAGTTTGGTCCACTGTCCAGGAATTACATTACCGGTCAGCAGCGTTTCGCCAAGTGATGTCGTACCATCTTTGCCCACAAGGCGCGCGATGATTTGGTTTGAAAAAACATCTTCTCCTCTAACCCACAGCGAGAGGTCGTAGGTAGAGTCGGCCACGATGCCCATCCCCCAGAATCCCTCATTGCGGATACCTTTTTCAGATAATTTGGAGTATTTGGAAATAGTGACCTTTAGTGCCTGTTTTTGTGCCTCATTGAGCAGCTGCTCTTCAGTGAGCGACATATCCACGCCTCCCATAGAGACCCATCCCTGCAATCCTTCGTCGAAAGAACGGTTTCTTATCAATTCAGCATAGAGCCCCCCATCTCCCGCATGGTTGATCTCTTCGAAGAAGAGGCCATACTGGTAAGGGCTGGTGAGGGGACCTCTGCTTGTGGCGTCGATATTCATCACCACTTGAGCCGATGTCTCTGATAGAAAAAAGGAGAATGCTACTGTCAGCAATAGGTATTTTAGGTTGGCACTCATGAGGTTATTTAGTAAAGATAATTAAGTCTGTATTCGGTATTTCTCCGCAATAGGCTTAAGGTGTAGCCGTAAATCAAAAAATCAAAAAAGAAGAGGGCGGGAAACACCCTTTAAGGTGCTTCCTGCCCTCTTACATTTGTTAATACATTTTCTTCGTCATGTGATTACTTGACGAGGATTTTCTGTATCTTTACAGAACCGTCGCTCATGGTCTGCTTCACGATGTTGACACCCTTCTGCAGAGTCTGTGTGCGTGCGCCGTTGAGGGTGAAGATTTCCACCTTGACAGTACTTACGGTCTGTGCCTCATCGATACCTTCTGCATCACCGTTAGGCTGGATAGCGCTGTTCTCACCATAGTAGTACAGGCGGAAGTTATCCATTATCAGCCAGTCACCAGCAACATTTTGACCTGGTTTCTTGATACCGATACGCAGTTTACCATTGTCTACCCTTACAAAGACACTGTTCTGATAGGGCTGGTTGTCAAACTCACACCATGAGAGGAATGAGAGCATGGTATTCGGCTCATACAGTACGGTACCATCATCTGTGGTAACTGTAGTCTGACCATCGATACCTGGATCCTCGGCGATAGCACCAGATGCCAGAGCCTTGATAGGCACAGAACTGATGACATCATTGGTCATACCATAGAGATATGCACTGCTGGAGTCAGGATTTGCAATATATGCCTTATAGTCATCGGCAGAATAGCCAAGACGGCACATAGACGAAACCTTGATTTCATAGATACCTGCGGGCAGTCCCTCTACATCTTGATAGATGTCGACATTGCTGGATTGATAGAACTCAACAGCAGGTGTACCTGTGTTGGCGGTCTGAGCGAATGCACCGAGTGTGCCACTCCATCCAGCCTGTGAGTCGTTGCCATCTTCATCGTTGAAGTTAGGAGTAATCAGGACAGCGGTGACGTTGACAGGATTTGCATCGGAAGCCTCACCCATGAGCAAGATGCGCATCTCAGAAATTCTCTTCAGATATTCAGGCACCTGAGCATTGGTAATTGACCTATTAGCCAGTCCAGCCTCCACCTCATCATAGAGTGCACTTGCAGCCTCCATGGTAGCGGGAGCGCAGTCAGCCGTCAGCAATGCTGCAGCCAGGTTGTTGAGAGCAGAGCGCAGTTTCTCATAGAGAGCAATAGAGGCGTTGGCATTGTCACGAGCATCGTAGAGTGCTGCCAATGCATCGAACATTGCTCTTCCGTCGGTACCGGCAAGAGCGGTGTTACCATTAGCGATAGCGTTGCTCACCTCGTCGATGGTCTCCTGTGGCATATCGGCATCAGCGAATGCCTGCATCTCAGCGATGGCCTTCTCAAGTTCTGGACGGATAGCGTCGGCATTGAATCCCTTATAGATCATGCGGAAGTTGTCCCAGATAGCCCAGTTAGGACCTGTGAGGTCACCCTTCACACCAAGTCGGAGCTCGCCGCCTTCCTTAGCCACGATACCGAATGCTGAACTGACATACATACCAGCAGAGAATGCCTGTCCGGCGCTGACCATGGTGTTGGGGTACCAATAGATACTATCGGATGGTGCCCATGCCCCCTCGGTATAGACAGTATTGACAGCCACTGGCTCGTCAAACACACACTTAAACTCAGAATTGTTGTTGTTGACATAAACCCATACTGGGCAGATTTGTCCACCACTGTTGTAGAGGTCATAAGCGGTCTGGTCTCTCTGGAGGCGGAAGAATCCCTGGAGGGAGATTTCATAGACACCGAGTGGAGCCTCTTTCACCACCTGATAGATATCGAAGTTTGAACGGTCGTAAGCCTCAGCGCACTTGTTGTTGGCAGGTCCGCCGATGACGGGACCACCTTCCCATCCCTTAGTGCCTTCCTCGTATCTTGGGTTCACCAGATACATGTCTGTCACATCGGTATTCTCCTTGATAGCGTTCTTGGCAGCATACTCAGCCATCTCACGCAGCCACTGTGCTTCGGCAAGCACTTCCTCTGTGGTCTTGCTATGATCCTGCTGGAACTTGCGGTAGTTCATACCGTCGAAGCCCTCATCCATGTAATCCACGAAGTCGTCGAAGCGTTCATCGTCTAGGTCAAGTTGTGGATTGGCGGCGATGTTAATAGCATAAGCGACAGCCTCATTGTAAGTAGACCATGCAGCCTGGTTTTCATCAACGGCCTTGCTGGCTTCCTCGATGTTCTTCACAGCGGTAACCACCTCATCGTATGTGGAAGCATTCAGAGCAGCAGCTACGGCAGCCTTGTAAGCATCGTTAACGGCAGTGGTATAATAAGTGAAGTTATCCACGTTGCGTGGGTTCTTCACGAGGTTCTGTGCCCAAAGCTGATAAGCATCAGCCTTGCTACCGTAATAGACGAGTTCCCATCCTACGAAGCAGGTCCAGTCGGAACCTACGGCCACCGTTTTCTTCAAACCAATGTTGAATTCTGTGTCATTGGTACCGAAGACGAGCAGATTGTCGTTGTAGCGATTGTCGTTCATGTAAATTTCTGCCGACTCACGCATGTTGGGGATATAAACGGTGTGACCATCAGCAGAAGTCACTGTCACCTCGGTGCCATTTCCATAGGAATCTTCCACAGCACCAGCATAGATAGACATCAGCGGTGTGGTGAAAGTCTCTCCACTTGCTGCGGCATACATCAAGGCATTCTTTTGATCCTGTCCCTTGAGGTAGTTGTCGTAGGCAGAGCCAGAGTAACCACCGTCGCGATAGTAACCCTTAATTTTCACACCATAGACACCCCTTGGCATAGTGGTCAACTTCTGATACATGTCGTAGTTCTTGTTATAGAATTCAGCGACATTGTACTGCAGGTCGGGGGCGGTTCCACTCCAACCATTGCTGTTGCCCTCATACTTCGGGTTGATGATTGAACCGGTCATCTCCATCGGATTAGCCACAGAGGCATTTTCCTGAGCGGCGATGAGCACGGCATCTTTCACTGCCTGGATAGCAACCTCGAGTTCCTCCATAGTAGAGTTCTCATTCTCATAGACAGCCTTTGGTCCGCTGACATCCACGCCCTGTTCCTCGGCTGCATCAATGGCATCTTTCAGTTCCTGAGCCTTGAGATACAACTCCAAGAAAGGAAGATATGCTTCATAGTCAGCCTCGGTAACCAGGGCCCAGTCAATATAATGGCCCTCGCCCTCTGAAAGGAATGGCGAAAGTGCAGTGTTGTGAGCCGATTCTGTCACATCAAGACCAACATAGAGATTTGGATAAGAGGACCAGTTGAGTGTGGGGTTGATGATGGGGTCATCAGACACATGCAGGCGGAATGTTGAGCCATGCTCTTCCACTGCCCATCCATAGTTGGCCTGACCGTTACGGTCGACATACATCTGTGTCTCGCTGTCGAAGAACACGTTCATCCAACCACCTTTCAGAATGGAATAATCATTGAAAAGGTAGGCCTCGCCACCCTCATAAAGAGTAAAAGCCACCTTCAGTCCTTTTCCATCCACACTGGCTTGTGTTCCCCAAGCATTTCCTTCCATGAAGAACATCTTGGCCTGTGTGTTGAAGAGATAATAGTAGGTCTCTGTGTCTGGGCTCGCGGCAAATCCTTGCAGATTAGCGGGAACCGGCCTTTGGCGTACGCCATTGACCAATTCAGCACTGGCACTGCTGCCAATCAGCAACAATGCTCCCAAAACGAGTAGTTTTGAAAATTTCATAGGCTTTTGAATTTTGGTAAAAAAAAGTTATTAGTAAAGAAATAAAATTTGCCTGTATGGTTAGTTTTTTGGTTTTGCGTACAAAAATAGGAAAAATATCTTAAATGACGTATAAAAATCCATGTTTTTTTTCATCCGCGACGCTTTTTAAGTGTAATTTATACAATTTTTTAATGTGAGAGGTAAGAAATCGACCCATTTTTCAGAAAAAAGGACACGTTATAGATTTTATATGTCGAGTTGAATATATATCCTCACTTTCTCGATCTAAAAACCTTCATTACCTTCACCTAAGAGAGGAAAATCGTGTTTGGATGCAACAAATATTTGAACATTTTTTCTGAACTACAAATTAATTGTTATTTTTGCAAAAGATTATCCATCCTTTTCTATTAACCCATTTTTCAAATACGAAACAACATGCCATCCCGACTACTAAAATTCTTAGACGCTTCACCCGTGAATTTCCTCGCTGTGAAAAATATCGCCGCCGCTTTGACAAAAGCAGGCTATCGCTGTATAGACCCTACGCTCCCCCTTGGCATAGTGAAAGCGGGCGACAAATTCTACGTCACAAAAAACGACTCGTCGATATATGCGTTTGAAATCGGCCGAAAGAAACTTGCCGATGCTGGTTTTCATCTGATTTGCGCCCACTGCGACTCACCCACCTTCCGCATTAAGCCCCGTGCCGAAATGCTATGTGAGGGAGGTATTGTCAAACTAAACACCGAAGTGTATGGCGGCCCTATCCTCTCCACCTGGTTTGACCGTCCACTTACAATTGCTGGTAGGGTAATCGTCAAAGGCGATGACGAAATGCACCCTCGCACATTATTAATACATATTCAGCGTCCGCTGCTGCAAATCAGCAACCTTGCCATCCATTTCAACCGCCAGGTAAACGAAGGCGTACATCTGAGCAAACAAAAAGACATGCTCCCCATATTAGGCATTATCAACGACCGCTTAGAATGTGGCAACCTGCTGATGAACATCATTTGTAACGCCTTGAACGAGCAGGAGGAAATCAAGCAGAGCGACATTCTCGATTTCGATCTCTATCTGGCAGATGCCACCCCAGCCTGCACGTTTGGCGTACACAACGAATTTATCTCTTCTGGTCGTCTTGATGACCTGTCGATGTGCTTTGCCGGTTTGGAGGCACTGACTAAATCCCCAGCAGCGGACACCACCAAGGTTTTAGCCATTTTCGACAACGAGGAAACAGGCTCCCAGACCAAGCAGGGAGCTGGCAGCCCCTTCCTTGCCTCAATGCTGAAAAGAATTTCCTTCGCTGAGAGCGGAACAGAAGAAGCATTTTTCCAAGCTGTGGAACAAGCCTTTATGATTTCGGCAGACAACGCCCATGCCTACCATCCCAACTATGGTGAAAAATACGACCCCACCAACCACCCTATGCTCGGTGGCGGTCCTGTCATCAAATTCAATGCGGCACAGAAATATGCCAGCGATGCCGTTTCAGCTGCTATATTTGCCGAGATTTGCCGTAAGGCCGATGTCCCCTGCCAGCGTTTTGTCAATCATAGCGACATCGCTGGTGGCAGTACACTGGGTAACATTCTGGCATCATCACTTCCGCTACGTGGTGTGGACATGGGCAATCCCATCCTGGCTATGCACAGTTGCCGCGAGACTGGCAGCGTTGCCGACCACCTCTATTGCGTGAAAGCCTTCAAAACGTTTTATGGTCAGAAGGAATAAAGTGTAATATATTGGCCATAATAAAGTAATGTTTCCTATGAAGAGATTATTTATTATTCCAATTTGTATTGCTTGTTTTTGCGGAGCTGTCTGTTGTTCATATAAGAAAGGTCCTGCACAGGTTTTGGACAATCATAATTTGAATTCAACAAAGTCTGCACATCGTTGCCCTATCAAGCCGAATACAACAAAGATCATATTTGGCCTACACACCAATTCTGGTATTGCCATACAATCAAAACATGAAATTTCCCGTGACTCCATCGTATGGGATTATAATGAAATGCGAAATGGATGCCATCTTAGGGATGTGATTGCGAATGATAGTGAGGACTATGACAGACTGATTTCTGACCTTTCACAAATAAAGTTCCGTGCCAAAGACACGCATGATACAAGCGCGGGGGGAGATGGTTATTGGTATTCTTTTGAGATCGGGTCGAAATCATACTTCTCATTTAACAGCAGTTTTGATATTTCTGGTGACTTCGACAAGTTGGAATTATTAATTGCCGAATATATAAGGGCACATCCTACAGAAGCGGAAGAACTACACAACAGACTTTCCTTGGAACCACATAATAGAGCAGAATTTGGAGAATTTGAAAATCTTCCCGAAGAACTCGAACAATACAGACTGAAGTAATTAAAGTATGGGTTTAAGTTGATGGTGTAATATGATTCTGTAATTAGTTGAAGAATAAGAAAAAGACAAGAAAAAACTTTGTTTATCACACAAAAAATTGTTGTGTGAAATTATTTTTATATATTTGCAGCTGATATAAAGAATAAGGGAAACTCCTAACTAACGACCAACATCCTATGATTCGAACCTATAACCTATTATTTACAATCGTTATAGCCCTTTTTGTTTCATTAAATGTGAATGGGCAAGATTCGTCCCAGCCACCTCATGCCAGCCAATACGCCCAAGTTGTAGAACGAGGTGTCGGTATCCCCTATTCCTATGGTGGTGAGGGTATTCGCTTTACAGCACTCTTCGGTATGGACACTGCCTGGGATGACGAGAGCAACGTGCGCCGTGGCACCGTTTTCATCGGCAAGGAACATATGGGTACAGGCCGCATCTCTTTCCAGCCTAACTATTTCGTAAATGAGAATGGCGAACTTACCGAGAGTCAGAAGACAGCCCTCAGAAACCGCATCACACATATAAAACTCTCAGGCGTGACCGACGTGCTGATGAACTGCGACCACGAAGCGATGGCTACCACCAATTATCAATACAAGGGCAAACCCGAAGAATGGTACAAGGTCATCAAGGCCAGTGTGCGCTATGCCCAGAGCCTAGGCATCAATGTGGTGGCCGTAGCCCCCTTCAACGAACCCGATTACACTGGTTGGAACGAAGGCAGCAAAGCCGACTTCCGCGCTATCTGCGAACTACTGAGCCAGGATGCCGATTTCAGCAATATCCGCATCAGTGCCGGCAACACGCT
This sequence comes from Prevotella sp., assembly GCA_017548385.1. Lineage (GTDB taxonomy): Bacteria > Bacteroidota > Bacteroidia > Bacteroidales > Bacteroidaceae > Prevotella. Next base: position 2,157 of record JAFZAE010000056.1, on the reverse strand, counting down.
CAATTGCGACCGTGCCAGCGAATGGTACAACTATATGAAACCCTACGTGCAGGAAGGCTGTACCCACCAATTGGCAGGCAGTTTCGACAACTACGCCAACTTTTTTGAGGAGGTCCGTGGCGATGATAACTATGCCACTGGCGACGAACTCCACAATGTGATGGAAGCCATTGTGGGTTTGGAATATGGTATGCAGTCAGGCATCTGGTGGGGATTTGACGCCCTTGCCCGCGGCAATTTCTGCAAGGCTAACAGCGGTGCGGGAGCACGTTTGGGATATGGCGAAAATCGTTCCGCCTGGTCTGCCGGAGGTGTCTATCGTCTCCCCGACGGACATGTGAATGCTATCCTTGGCACCAGTGAACGTCAGGCCACCACCTCCACCTATCAGTTGCTCAGCACCGACGGTAGCGTCTATTACGACGGATGGGGACCGACAAACGTCTTCTCCATCGAAATGCCCGGTGGCACTGGTTATCAAAAAGGACAAACAAGTGCAGAACGGTGTATCCAGATTATCCGTGGTGCTGATGTACCCCCACTGGCACCTCTTGAAGGCGGCACTTATGTCATCATGAACAAAAATTCAAAGAAGGTCATCGGTGTGCAGGGCAACGCCCTTGTCGCCGGCCGTAGCATCGTACAACAGACATACGACCCCTCCAATCCCGCCAGCCACCATCATTGGAACGTCGTGCCAGTGAGCAACCGTGTGGGCGGAGACTTTAGTTATGCCTACCTGCGCAGCGTCAATGACGACCAACTGCTTCTCGATGTGAAAAACTGGTCGTTAGGCACAGGTGGCCAGATTATCCTATGGAATGGCGAGGGTGGTACCAATGAACAATGGTATTTCGAATATGCCGGCGATGGCGACTTCTTCATCCGCTCGCGCCACAGTGCACTCTGTCTGGAAGTTCGGAGCAGCAGTACCGTCAACGGAGGCATGATTCAACAAGGAGCATTTACTGGTGCAGACAACCAGCGATGGCGACTGCTGCCAGTAGGTACTGCCTGCGAGACAGATGCCCCCGTAGCACCCACAGGACTTACCACCACGACCAACAACCATTCGGTGCTCTTGAGTTGGGATGCCAACACAGAGGAAGACCTCGCCGGATATTATATCCTTCGTGGCGAAACAATCTCCGCTGACAGCATCGCATGGAATGTCATCGGACGCGATGTGACCACCACCACATTCCTCGACAACACCTGCGACACAGGGGTCAACTACCTCTATCAAATACAGGCTGTGGATAAATCCGGCAACCGCTCAGCAGCATCAGAATCCGTCACCGCTAACATCACACCCACCAACGGACTGGTGGCCAGATATACCTTCGAGGATATCCTCCTCGATGAAACGCCCAACGAGATGGATGCCCAGTGCAATGACACCCCCACCTACCAAGCTAACCAAAAGCACGAAGGTGCCAAATCGCTCTACCTGAGTGGCAACACTTATCTGCAACTCCCCCCGAAAGTGGCCGACCATCAGTCGTTGACTGTCTGCACCTGGGTATATTGGCAGGGAGGCACTGCATGGCAACGGCTCTTCGACTTTGGCAACGGTACCGACCAATACCTTTTCCTCACTCCGAGCAACGGCACCCTCATGCGCTTTGCCATCAAGAACGGCGGCGAGGAGCAGACACTCTCAACCGACCGCCTCAGCACCTACAAATGGAAACATATCGCCGTGACAATGGGCGAGGACGGTGTCACCCTTTACATCGACGGTGAAGACGTGGCACACAGCGATGCCATCGACATCCGACCATCCGACTTTCACCCCGTGCTGAATCTCGTGGGATGCAGCCAATTTGCTGCCGACCCCATCTTCAAGGGTTGTATTGATGACTTCCGCATCTACGACTATGCTCTCAGCGCCGATGAAGTGGCTTCCATCGTGGCAGGAACAGAGGGTATCAGTGAGATGACCCATCAGCAGTACAAGGTCATCAAGACTGAATACTATAGCCCCAGCGGCATCTGCCTCACCGCTCCACAACGAGGCCTCAACATCGTGAAAGTGTACTACGAGGATGGGAGCGTGAGAGAATATTCAGTGGTAAGAAAATTCTAGTGGTAAGGGGCTTGAGGTGAGAGATTACTCCTACCACTCTCAATCCTCAATCTTCATTTTTCAATCCT
>JAFZAE010000055.1 GCA_017548385.1 Prevotella sp. | reverse complement strand
TTTGGCCATATTTCAGCGTATAGAGACGTGTGGCGTTCATTCCGAGAATCCAGTCGCCAATAGCTCGGCAGAGACCGGCAAAGTAGAGTGATTGGTATTCTGACTGGTCTTTAAGCTTGTTAAAACCCTCACGGATAGCCTCATCGGTCATCGACGAAATCCATAGTCGTTTCACCGGACAAGTGGCTTTGGCCTTCTGCATGACCCACCGCTGTATCAACTCACCCTCCTGTCCGGCATCACCGCAGTTGATGATGCCTTGGGCATTCTGCATCAATTTCTCAATGATGGAAAATTGTTTCTCAATGCCTTTGTCATTGATGAGTTTGATGCCAAACCGATCGGGAATCATAGGCAAAGTGCTGAGCGCCCACTGTTTCCATATGGGAGTGTAGTCGTCGGGCTCCTTCAACGTGCAAAGATGCCCGAAAGTCCATGTCACCTGATAACCATTCCCTTCCATATAGTCATCATGGGATTGGGTCGCACCTAAAATGCGGGCGATGTCCTTGGCGACACTGGGTTTCTCAGCAATGCAAACAATCATTCAAGTATTACTTTATTCAGTTGGTGAAACGATATAAAAACCAAATTTTTATATACGTGGATTCGTGAAATTTTTAAGCTTTTATCAGTATGATTATGTGGGTTTCCTTTTTGTTGGCAAACAAGCATTCTTTTTTGAAATCAATGCAAAAGTAAGAAAAAAACGGCAAAAATAATTGTAACTTGCTTTTTTTTCACTATATTTGCAAAATCATACCCTGCCAACTCTAAATCTATAACATAATAATACATGAAAATCGGTTTATTTATTCCATGTTATGTCGATGCCGTCTATCCGGATGTCGGTGTCGCTACCTACAAATTGCTCAAAAGCCTTAAACTAGATGTCACCTATCCGCTTAATCAGACATGCTGCGGACAGCCTATGGCCAATGCTGGATTCGAAAAGATGGGACTGTCACTGGCTGAGAAATTCGAGGAGATGTTCAAAGATTTCGACTATGTCGTAGCACCATCTGTCAGTTGTACGGCTTTTGTGAAGATTAACTATCCACGTCTGCTTGAGGGAAAGCACGAATGTGTCACCGCTGGCAAAATTATGGACGTTGTGGAGTTCTTGCACGATGTCATCAAAGTGAAAGAACTGCCGGGAGAATTCCCGCATAAGGTGAGTCTCCACAACTCATGCCACGGCGTGAGAGAACTGGGATTGAGTTCGCCAAGTGAGATGAACGTGCCGAAATTCAACAAAATCCGCGACTTGCTCGAACTGAAAAAAGGTGTCACCGTGGTGGAGCCTGAGAGACCCGACGAGTGCTGCGGATTTGGCGGTATGTTCTCTGTTGAGGAGAAGGATATCTGCGCACAGATGGGATATGACAAAGTGAAACGTCACATGGCTACCGGGGCAGAGTACGTCACCGGTCCCGACTGTTCCTGTCTGATGCACATGGCTGGTGTCGCCGACAAACGCGACATGAAGATTAAGTTTATTCACGCAGTAGAAATTTTAGCAGCAGGACTATGAGCACAGCACATTCAAAAGCAGCAAAAGAGTTCTTAAAGGACCAAAAATATGCCACTTGGCATGATAACACATTCTGGTCGGTGCGCACCAAGCGCGACAATATGGCACTCGGATTGGATGAGTGGGAGCAGTTGAGAGACAAAGCCTCCGCCATCAAACGGCATACCCTCACACATCTTGATGAGTATCTGGATAAGTTTGCCACCAATGCCGAGAAAAACGGTTGTATCGTACATTGGGCAAAGGATGCTGACGAATTCAATGAAATCGTCTATGAGATACTCAAGGACCACAACGTGAAGAAGATGGTCAAGAGCAAGAGTATGCTCACCGAAGAGTGCGAGATGAACCCCTTCCTCGAGGAACATGGTATAGAAGTGGTGGAAACCGACCTCGGCGAACGTATTATCCAACTCAAAGGACAGAAACCAAGCCACATCGTGATGCCTGCTATCCACCTCAATCATGATGATGTGGGTGAGTTGTTTGAGGAAAAACTTGGCACAGAAAAAGGCAACCACGATCCTACATACCTTACTTATCAGGCACGACTGAGCCTCAGAAATGAGTTCCTCACTGCCGACGCTGGTATGACGGGGGGCAACTTCGGCATCGCCGAGACGGGTGATATCGTGGTATGCACCAACGAGGGAAACGCCGATATGAGTACCTCGTGCCCCAAACTACATATCGCAGCAATCGGACTCGAGAAAATCATCCCCAACTACGATTGTCTGGCGGTATTCCAGCGTATGTTATGCCGTGCAGGTACGGGACAGCCTACCACCACTTTCACATCGCATTTCCGTAAGGCAAGGCCAACAGCGGAGAAAATGCATATTATTCTCGTCGATAACGGCAGAAGCGAGTGGATAGCCAACCCCGAACATTGGGAAACACTGAAGTGCATCCGTTGTGGTTCGTGCATGAACTCTTGCCCCGTCTATCGCAGAAGTGGTGGCTATTCATATTCCTATTTCATCCCTGGTCCCTTGGGCATCAACTTGGGTATGTTGCGTGATGTCAGAAAACATAGCGGCAACGTCTCTGCTTGTACCCTATGCCTGAGTTGTCAGTGTGTATGCCCCGTGAAAATCGATTTGGGTGACCAAGTCTATAAATGGCGCCAGCAGCTCGACGACTTCGGAACGGCCAACAGTCAGAAGAAACGGATGTGTAAGGGTATGAAGATGCTCTTCGGAAAGAGTGGTATGTACAATACGGCCATGAAGTTCGCTCCAATGGCTAATTGGGTGCCCTCGTTCCTCATGAATTGTGGCCTCAACCCATGGGCGGCAGGGCACAAGATGATGAAATTCCCGAGAAATTCCTTCCAAGAATTGTGGAAAAAAGGAAAAGTGCAAGATAGTTAGGAGTTAGAAGTTAGGAGTTTGATATCTCAAATCTAAAAAGCATTTGTCCCTTTAACTACTCTTTAACTACCTTTTAACTCCCCTTAAACTACAAAAAATAAGAATCATGAGCAAAAAAGAAGATATTCTGTCAAAATACTGGAAAAACATTAAACAAAAATTCGAGATGCCAACTCTTGATGATATCAAGGGCATCAAATATCCTGACACTTTGAAACAGTTCATATCCATGACTGAGACGGTGGGTGGAAAAGTGCGAGAACTCAAACCTGGAGAGGATATCAACGAGGTTATACGCGATCTCTATCCCGATGCTAAGGAGATAGCAAGCAACCTGC
>JAFZAE010000054.1 GCA_017548385.1 Prevotella sp. | reverse complement strand
TTTCCAATTTCAACGTGCAAAATTACACGATTTTTTTGACATATAATAGATGTGTACAAAAAAAAATGTAAAAAACACACTTTTACTTATATCACACGGATACCATCTCCAAAAACATCGAAATTATGTAATAATTCTTAGCCAAACTCGTTTGATTATAAAACCAATTTGATTTAACGTTATGAAAAAAGTATTATTTGTGTGTTTATTTGCTTTGTTCACAGTTCTTTCCTATGCTCAACGTCCTCAAGGCCATATTTCTATTATTCCAAAAGTAGGATTAGATATCGCCAATCTGTCGGGCAATGAAATATATTATTTGAATAGCCAAAATTCTTCACAGCAGAAATCCATGAAATCAAAATACAATACCCGCTTTGCCGGTGGGGTGGATGTAGAATATCAAATCCTGCCGATGTCGAGTATCTCGTTAGGGGCATTTTATTCTCAGCAGGGATGTAGATTCCCCGACTGCCAGATGGCAACTGATAAAAACACCAATGTGGCGGAATCCCATCAATTGGAAGGATTCGAAAAATATCGTGAAAAATTGGACTATATTCAAGTCCCCCTGTTATTCAACCAATATGTTGCCGAGGGATTGGCAGTGAAAGTGGGTGTTCAAATGGGATTTCTGACAAACGCAAAAGTGTCGTACACACTGAATCAAATCACTCTCGATAAAGAGGGAACTGTCGTGAGTGAGGTAAAAACAACTTCGGAAACCGATATCAAAAAGACACTGAGGACGATGGACTTCACCATTCCCATTGGTGCTTCCTACGAATACCAGAATGTCATCCTTGACCTGAGATACAATTTTGGTATCAAGAGCATTTACAAAGAAAAAGATATGCCCAATGAGAAAAACAACTTTCTCCTCTTTACGGTGGGATATAGATTAAATTGATAATTCTCTCACCTCTCACCTCTCACCCCTCACCTCTAACCTTTCAGCCCTCACCTCTAAAAAAATCCCTTTTTCTGCGCCATATCATTTTTTTTCCTTAATTTTGCCCTCTCAAACAATAATCTTAGAACACATTGTGTAGAGAGGGCATTTTGCCTGCTTACAATCTAAAAAAACAATCAGATGGAAAAACTGAAGAAATTTCTGCCCGACCTTATTGTCATTGTGGCTTTTATAGCCATTTCTTTTGCTTATTTCGCACCGGCGGTGTTCGAAAGAAAAGTGCTTTATCAGCATGATACTGCCGCAGGTCGGGGGGCAGGAGAAGAGGCACGGGAGTATTACCAGCAGACGGGAGAGCGTACCAGATGGACCAATTCTACATTTGGTGGCATGCCAACGTATCAGACGGCACCTTCCTACGATAGTACCGACTTCCTTACTTTTGCCGCCAAAGCCTATCATCTATGGCTACCCGACAATGTGTGGTATGTCTTTGTCTATCTGCTCGGTTTCTATATCCTCCTCCGGGCATTTAATTTCCGGGAATATCTTGCTGCGTTAGGCGCGATTATATGGGCATTCTCCAGTTACTTTTTCATTATTATTGCCGCAGGGCATATCTGGAAAGTCTGGGCTCTGGCCTATCTGCCGCCATTGATAGGAGGTCTCGTGCTTGCCTATCGTGGAAAATATCTGTGGGGATTCATCATCACAGCCATCTTCACTGCTTTTGAGGTCAATGCCAACCATGTGCAGATGACTTATTACTACCTCTTCATCATCTTCTTTATGGTCCTTGCGTTCTTCATCGAGGCTATCAAAGAGCATCGTCTGGACCGATTCCTGAAGGCAACGGCGATTAGTGTCGTTGCGGCTGCCATAGGTATTTGTATCAATATCTCCAATCTCTACCATACCTGGGAATACCAGAAGGAGTCGATGAGAGGAAAGAGTGAACTGGTGAAGGAGGACAATGCCAACCAGACAGATTCTGGACTTGAGCGTGACTATATCACCCAGTGGAGTTATGGAATTGGCGAGACATGGACACTTTTGGTGCCTAATGTGAAAGGTGGTGCATCTGTTCCCATCTCTATGAATGAACGTGCCATGAAGAAAGCCGATCCCCAATTCTATGAGTATTACAGTGGGGTGGGACAGTACTGGGGAGACCAGCCTGGTACAAGTGGTCCCGTGTATGTAGGCGCGTTTGTTTTGATGCTCTTTGTCCTTGGACTTTTTGTGGTGAAGGGACCGATGAAATGGGCACTTCTCGTGGTGACCATCCTCTCCATCTTGTTGTCGTGGGGAAAGAATTTCATGGGATTCACTGATTTCTTCATCGACCATTTCCCCATGTATTCCAAGTTTAGGACCGTGGCTTCCATCCTGGTCATTGCTGAGTTTACTATTCCACTGCTGGCTGTTATGGCACTGAAGAAGGTCATCGATGAACCGAGGGTGTTGCTTGACAAGATGAAAATCGGTGGTGTCACATTACCTGTCAACCCACTTGTCTCCTCGTTTACATTGACGGGAGTTGTCGCATTGTTGTTTGCTGTGATACCTAATGTCTTCTTCGGTGGTAATTATCTATCAGCACAGGAAATGGAGTTCCTCCAGCAGGATCCTCAAAACCCAATACTGGCTGATATCAGCAATGTCCGTCGCTATATCCTGACTTCTGATGCATGGCGCTCATTTATCATCATCCTGCTCGGTGCAGCGATGCTGGTTTTGTTCGTGACGAAGAAAATCAAGGCAATCTACATGGTGCTCGGTATCTCTGTACTTTGCCTCGTAGATATGTGGATGGTCAACAAACGCTATCTCAACGATGGTATGTTCCAACCTGCCACTGTGAAGGAATTGCCACAACCGAAAACACCGACCGACGAAATGATCCTGCAGGATAAATCGCTTGACTATCGTGTTCTCAATATGGCTTCGAATACCTTCAACGAGAACGAAACTTCTTTCTACCACAAGAGTATCGGTGGCTATCACGCTGCCAAACTGCGTCGCTACCAGGAGTTAATCGACGCATATATACTCCCTGAGATGCAGCAACTATTGCCTGCCATCTCTAATGCAATGGGAAATATGGAAGAGGTGAAAGGTGACAGCATCTATCCCGTTCTCAATATGCTCAACACCAAATATTTCATTCTCGGTCTGCAAGATGGCTCTACGATGCCGATGGAAAATCCATACACCATGGGTAATGCGTGGTATGTGGATAACGTCTCCTATGCCAAAAATGCCAATGAGGAGTTGGATGGTATAGGGATAATTGACCTGAGGCATCAGGCTGTGGCAGACCAGAGTTTCCTGAATGTACTAGGCGAAAGTATGCCACAGGATAGCACGGCAATGGTAAAAATCACATCCTATAAACCCAATAATCTTGTTTACACAGCAGAATCGGCCAAGGGTGGCGTTGTGGTGTTCTCAGAAATCTACTATCCCGGTTGGAAGGCCACCGTCGATGGTAAACCTGCCGAGTTGGGACGTGTCAATTATGTATTGAGGGCACTGAAGGTCGAACCGGGAAAACATGAAATCGTGCTTGACTTCCACCCGGCAAGTCTCAAAACCACGGAATCGGTGGCATATGTCGCAGGTGGACTTCTTCTCTTAGTAATTGTTGGAGGTGTTGTTGCGGCCGTTTTGAGAAAAAGAAAAGAAGTTGATAAGTAAAAAAGTTGACGAGTTGACGAGTTATTAGCAATAGTAATCTCTCACCTCTTACCTCTCACCTCTTACCCCTAAAGTCGCTCAAAAATGAAAAAATTGCTCTCCCTTCCTCCCAATCTCGTCAACTGCTTCTATCAGGTGACAGGGTGTGACAAGACTGAATGGTTTT
>JAFZAE010000053.1 GCA_017548385.1 Prevotella sp. | reverse complement strand
CATTGGCGAGAGTGAACAAATCCGTAAGAAACCCGCACCAGACACCGTGCTTGAGGCCATACGACAGTTACATGTGGATACAACTCAGGCAGTCTATATTGGCGACAGTGACGTCGATATACAGACTGCCCGTAATTGTTCTCTCCCCTGTATCAGTGTCCTATGGGGCTTCCGCTCACGCGATTTTCTCCTTCAGCACGGTGCCACCACCTTCGTTGAATCTCCGGGAGGAATAATGTCTTTAATTGAAGATTGAAGATTGAAGATTGAAGATTGAATATTGAATATTGAAGATTGAAAATTGAAGATTGAAGATTGAATTATGCCGAGTCGTGACAAAAATCAACGAAGCTAAAATTGAAGATATAAAAAGCGGATGCCTTTCGTTGCATCCGCTTTTTATATCAATGAAAAAAAACATTTATCGCTTTACAGGATTCAAAGAGCGTAGGATTTAGCGAAGAAGGAGTAATCTCTCACCCCTCACCTCTCACCCCTAAGGTTCACTTCCTCCATAGATCTTTCTCTTTGAGGAAGACCACTTGTCCGTATTTCTGCAGTTCCTTGAGGTTGAGTTTCTTTTTGTCGCCGATAATGCCTAAAACACGGTGGCCGGTGTTGTTCTTAATATTGTTCTCGAAGTACTTCTTCATGTCGTCCATGGTGGCAGCCTTGTAGAGGGCGGCCTTTCCTGTCCGACTGTCTTCTGTGAAACCAACGCGGCGCATGGTGGCGATGTTGGTGCCAATACCGCGGAATGATGGATAGTTGTTGTTGATGTCATTCACGAGATTCTGCTTGGCGATATCGAAGTTCTTCTCTATCAGAGGCATGTCGTGGAGTAGTGAGTCCACCAGGGCGATGGCCTTCATCGTCTTGTCGCCTTGGGTGCCGACAAAATTAATGATTCCAAGTGGGGCGTTAGGCTTTATCTTCCATGAAGAAGAATTCAGAATGCTTTGGGTGGTATAGGCCATCGACCGAAACTCCCTTACTTCCTGGAAGAGTACCGATGACATTCCGCCACCGAAATATTCCTCAAAAAGGTCGGCGGGCACACGGGCTTCCATCGTGGGCAGTGCCTTCAACTGGTCGTAGGTGAAGAACAGTGTCTGGCGCGACTTGGGCATGTCGTAGATATAGACCGTTGGCTGGTTGTAGCCAATCATTTCATTCGTGTAGGGTTTATAGGCTGCCTGACTGCGCTCCACGGGGAGGGTTCTGCGCACCACCGTCTCCACCTCTTTGCTGTCGAGAGTGCCGCTATAGGAGATGTCGCAGGCAGTGCCATATACCTTGTTGAAGGCGTCAATGAGTTCCTCACCGGTGATTTTCTTCACCTCCTTATAGGTGACGCGGTGCAGGTTGGGAGACTTGTCACCATACATAACTTTTAGCATCATGGCCCTGAACACATCTGTGTTCTCCTCTGCGAGCGATTTCTCCTCGGCTTTTACGCCGTCTTTGGCGCTTTTAAGGATCTTGTCGTTGCTCTTCGGGCGAAGGAGGAAGTGATGAACCAATTCCATGGTGGGAGCGAAATTTTTGTCCACACCTGTCACAGAGATGGTCGTACCAGTATTGCTGCTGCTGATGCTAAGGTCGGCACCTAATTGTTGGAGGGCAGAGGCAAGCTCCTGGCGGGTGAGAGAGTCGGTGCCGATACCGTTCATGAATCCTGATGCCATGCTTAGGAGTGGGTCTGCTATAATGCCACGATTGTATTCCACCTTGAGTTCAAACAGTTCGTTGAAAGGATTCTTTACGGTGTAGAGCATGGCCTGACTGCCTAAGGGGATGGTGGTGGCATCGTTCTTGAAGTCCAATAGTCGTGGTTCAACGTCTTTCACGGGCAGCGACGTCAGTCGTTTGGCATATTCCGACTCAGCGGCTTTGTTCTTGGGCACCACGGGGGTGTAGCCTGGCTGCGAAACCTTATCTTTTTTAAGACTGCCATATTTCTTTTTGAAACGTACGAATGGGGCACCATAATATTTTTTTGCCGCAGCCATGACATCGGCTCTCGTCACTTCGTCGATGGCATTCACCTTGTCGATATATTCCTGCCAACTATGTCCGCTGCTCATCACCATGACCATTTGTGTGAAACGAGTGTCGATTCTCTCCAATTCTAATAACGCCTCATGATAAGCCTCTTGTTTCTGTGCCTGGAAGGCTTTATCGCTAAAGTCACCGTTGACGACATTCTGAATCTCTTTGAAAATGGCTGTTTCTGCCTTCTCTGTCTTGGATAGTAATCTGGGTACGACTATCATGAGCGTAAGTCCAGCATCATTGAGGGCAGTGGGTGCGAGGTTTACAGCCATGAGATTGCCTTCATTGACCAATGAGTCAAGTTTGCCGGCCTTGTCATTGCAGAGCAGTTTGGCGGCGATGTTAACAGCATTGGCGTCTTTCTCATAGTCGGTGGGCGACTTGAAGACGAGTAGTTCCAAACTGACGAGTGGGATGGGAAGCCGCATCTCCACGGTGCGCTCCTGAAGGATGTCGGGAAGTGGCGACTTGATGTGTGTGGGCATCGTGCCCTTGGGGATGCGTCCGAAAGTACGCTCCAGCAACGGCATAATGCTCTCAGCGTCGAAATCACCTGTCAAGACCAGTCCCATGTTGCAGCCAACATAGTATTTCTTGTGGAAATCCATCATCTCCGAGAGCTTGGGATTCTTCAGGTTTTCGGTGCTGCCGATGATGGGGTAGCCATAGCCATTGGTGCCGAAGAGTTCTTTGAAGATAATCTCGCGCATTTGATCGGTAGTGTCATCATCATACATGTTTTTCTCTTCATACACGGTCTCCAACTCTCCCTGGAACATGCGGAATACAGGGTTGATCAAGCGGTCGCTGTTGAGGATACACCACTGCTCCAGATATTGGGGCATGAACATATTGTGGTAGAAGGTGAAGTCGTAGGAGGTACCGGCATTCAGTCGGCTCCCGCCAAAGCGGGAAATCAAGTTGTTGAACTCATTGGGAATGGCATAGTCGCCGGCTTTCAGGCTCAGACGGTTGATGTCTTTCTGAATGGCGGCACGAGTGGCGGCGTCCTGAGTGGCTGCCAGACGGTCGTAGGCTGCAGAGATGGAGTCGAGCCATGGCTTTTCCTGTGCGTAGTCGATAGTTCCCATCTCTTCTGTGCCTTTAAACATCAGATGCTCAAAGTAGTGGGCGATACCGGTGTTGGGGCAGTCCTTGGCTCCGGCGTTCACCACCACACCACCATAGATTTTGGGCTGTGAATGGTCTTCGTTGAGCCACACGGTCATGTCGTTGCTCAGTTTCAGCTCTTTCACTTCAAGAGCCTTGGGCATTTGTGCCATAACCTGACATGTGCATATCAGCAGCAGTGCCACGGTCGTCATTCTAAATACGTTTTTGCTCATAATATCTTGGTTTTTGATGTTTTCCTTGTTTTGCTGAGATGCCGCATAACTTATGCAAAGTTATAAAAAAAACTGAAATTATTGCCAATAGAATTAAAAAAACAGATATTTTCAAGTAGGGTGT
>JAFZAE010000052.1 GCA_017548385.1 Prevotella sp. | reverse complement strand
TTGGACAAAACATCAAGAAATACACGGTTCTGGTCACAAAATCGACTGTACCTGTCGGGACTGCTGCAAAGGTGAAAAAGGTCATACAGGAGGAACTCCAAAAGAGGGGAGAGGATATTCCTTTCGACGTGGCTTCCAACCCCGAATTCCTAAAAGAGGGAAATGCCATCAAGGATTTTATGAGTCCCGACCGCGTCATTGTGGGTGTGGAGTCGGACAGAGCACGCGCTTTGATGACAAGGCTGTATAGGCCGATTCTGTTGAATAATTTCAGGGTTATCTTTACAGATATTCCTTCGGCAGAGATGATTAAATATGCCGCAAATTCCATGCTCGCTACACGAATCAGTTTTATGAACGACATTGCCAACCTCTGTGAAATTGTGGGGGCGAATGTCGAGATGGTAAGACAGGGAATCGGTGCCGACACTCGTATTGGACGTAAGTTCTTATACCCTGGCTGTGGATATGGTGGCAGTTGCTTCCCAAAGGACGTGAAGGCACTCATACGCACTGCTGAAAAGAAAGGGTATGAGATGAGAGTGCTCAAGGCTGTGGAACAGGTGAATGATGCCCAGAAATATGTGGTCTTCAATAAATTGTCAAAATTATTCAACAACGACCTAAAGGGTAAGACCATCGCTATTTGGGGACTTTCCTTTAAGCCTGAGACGGATGATATGCGTGAAGCCACCTCGCTCGTCACAATCAAGTCGTTGCTGGATGCCGGATGCCGTGTGAGAGTCTATGACCCTGTGGCTATGGAGGAGTGTAAACGTCGTATTGGCGACACCGTGGAATATGCCAAGGATATGTATGATGCAGTCTTGGACGCTGATGCCATGCTGATGCTCACCGAATGGAAACAGTTCAGATTGCCAAGTTGGGGCGTGATGAAAAAGACGATGAAAAATGCTTTGGTCATCGATGGCAGAAATATCTACGACCGTGAAGAACTCCAGGAATTCGGCTTCGAATATTATTGTATTGGAAAATAATTAGAAATTAGAATTTAGGAATTAGAAATTAGGAATTAGAAATTAGAAATTAGAAGCGGTTGAGGTAATGTCCCTTTAACTACCTTTTAACTACCTTTTAACTACCCTTTAACTACCCTTTTAACTACCTATCAATTTTCAATCTTCAATCATCATCCCCCAATCTCACTGAGCTCCAGCCACCGCATGCTTTTTTCCTCTAACTCCTCCTTGAGCAGTGGGAGGCGTTTGCTCATTGTGGTGATTTCTTCTACAGAGAGACTGACACCTGAAAGGGCTGATTCTATCTGTTGTTGCTCAGCTTCCAAGGCGGTAATCTCTTCTTCCAAGCGTGCGAATTCCATTTTCTCCTTGTAGGTCATCTTACGCTTGGTCTCGTTGTGGTAGTCACGACGGGGCTGTTTTTCTGTAACTGTCTTGGGACGCTCCTCGCTGCTGCGAAGATTGTTCCATTCACGATATTGGGTGTAGTTGCCAGGGAAGTCTTTGATTTCTCCTTGCCCTTTGAATACCAGCAGATGGTCGACTACTTTGTCCATGAAATAACGGTCATGGCTGACGACGATTACACATCCGGGGAAATCTGCTAGATACTCCTCAAGGATTTGCAGCGTCTGAATGTCGAGGTCGTTGGTCGGCTCGTCTAGAACAAGGAAATTGGGATTGCGCATCAACACCGTACAGAGGTAGAGCTTCCGGCGTTCGCCGCCGCTCAGTTTATAGACGTAGTTGTATTGCTGTTCGGGAGTGAAAAGGAAGTATTGCAAGAATTGCGAAGCGGTGAAGTGTCGCCCACCACCAAGGTCGATATAGTCGGCTATAGCCCTAACCACGTCCAAGACCTTCTGGCTGGTGTCGAATTGTAATCCTTCCTGGGAGAAATAACCGAAACGTACTGTTTCGCCAATATCGAACTTACCGGAGTCTAACGGTACCATACCTAAAAGCATCTTGATGAAGGTGGACTTGCCTGTGCCATTGTTGCCGACGATGCCCATCTTCTCGTAGCGGGAGAAATTGTAGTAGAAATCTTTCAGAATAACTTGGTCGCCGAATGATTTCGAGACATACTGACACTCGAAAATCTTACTGCCGATATACACATTCTTGGATTTCAGACGTACTTGTCGCTCCTCAATCCTGCGACGGGCACGCTGCTCCAGTTCGTAGAAAGCTTCCTCACGGGAACGTGCCTTGTGACCACGTGCCTGTGGTTGGCGGCGCATCCATTCCAGTTCACGCCGATAAAGATTGTTGGCACGGGCAATCTCTGCGCGGGCAACGTCGATGCGTTGCTGTCGTTTTTCCAGATAATAGGCATAATTGCCCCGATAGGCGTAGAGCGTCTGGTCATCCAACTCCAATATCATGTTGCAGACATTGTCAAGGAAATACCGGTCGTGGGTAACCATAAGGAGTGTGCGATTGCCACGAGAAAGGTAACCTTCAAGCCATTCAATCATGTCGAGGTCCAAGTGGTTGGTGGGCTCGTCGAGAATCAGTAGGTCGGGGTCGGTCAACAACACGTTGGCAAGGGCTACGCGCTTCTGTTGACCACCACTCAATTCTCCCATAGGTTGGTTGAGGTCGGATATTTTGAGCTGGGTGAGCACTTGTTTGGCACGAAGCACCTTTTCGGCCTCCCCCTGATGGTTGAAACAGGCATCGAGTACACTCTCCTCGGGGTCAAAGCTCGGACATTGCTCTAAATAGCCCACTCGTAGGTCGCGCTTCCAAATGAGTTCACCAGAGTCATAGCCTTCATCACCTGCGATGATGGAAAGCAGGGTGGACTTTCCGATGCCATTTTTTGCAATCAGACCGACATGCTGTCCTTCACCGATGGAAAAGGAGATGTCTTCGAAGAGCACATGTGAACCAAATGTCTTCGTTAGATGCTGGACATCGAGATAGGGGGTCATACCGTTGCTGTCGTTTCAGAGGTTTCTGATGTGGAAGCTGAAAGGTCTTTGTTGATTTGTTCAATATAGCCTAAGAGCTCTTCGCGACCAGTCTTTTTCTCACTGCTGGTAATGAAATAGGGTGGAAGCTCTTCCCACGTTTCCTGCAGAATAGTGATATACTTCTTTACATTTTCGTTGGCACGCAACTTCGATAGTTTGTCGGCTTTGGTGAAAACGATGGAGAAGGGTATGCCATTCGTGCCCAGCCATTCCAAAAACTCCAAGTCTATCTTTTGTGGGGTGTGCCGGATGTCGATAAGCACAAAGGTGGTGACCAGTTGCTCGCGCATCATCAGATATGACGAAATCATATTCTGAATCTGTTCTTGCACTTTCTTTGAACGTTTGGCAAAACCATAGCCGGGCAAGTCCACCAAATACCATTCATCGTTGATGAGGAAGTGGTTGATGAGCAACGTCTTGCCTGGGGTGGAAGATGTCTTGGCCAGACCTTTGTGATTGCAAAGCATATTGATGAGACTCGACTTACCTACGTTGGAGCGACCAATGAAGGCATACTCAAACTTGTTGTCCTTCGGACAGCGCTGAACGGTAGGGCTACTTATCACGAATTCTGATTTCTTGATTTCCATATCGATGATTATTTTTATGCAAAATTACGAAAAATCCATTTTTTTTCTCATGCCGAGATGGAGTAATTTATGTAAAAATACGAAAAATCCCCCTTTTTCATACTACATTTGCTGAAAAATGACTATTTTTGCAAAAGATTGTTGCATTAGCTGCGATTATAATGATTGGAAATAATGTAGTTACGGATTATGAAATACATCAGATGGGGCTTTATTGGCTGCGGTGAGGTGACCGAGAAAAAAAGCGGACCTGCATTCAGCGAGGTGGAAGGCTCGAGTGTGGTCGCTGTGATGTGCCGAACGGAAGAACGTGTGAGAAAATACGCTGAGCTACATCATATCCAGAAATGGTACACCGACCCACAACAATTGATTGACGACCCAGATGTCAATGCTGTCTATGTGGCAACACCTCCGTCAAGTCATGCGCTCTATGCCATTATGGCCATGAGAGCGGGAAAACCTGTCTATGTGGAAAAACCACTTGCTGCCAATTACCTCGATTGCGTTCGTGTTAACCGTGTGAGTGAACAGACGGGAGTGCCGTGCTTCGTGGCTTACTATCGGAGATATCTGCCGTATTTTCAGAAGGTCAAGGAATTGATTCTCAATGGTGTGATTGGACGGGTGAGTAATGTACAGGTGCGATTCGCTTGTCCGCCAAGACCACAGGATTATGCGCTGGCCGGACAATTGCCCTGGAGACTGAAACCGGAAATTTCTGGCGGTGGCTATTTCTATGACCTTGCTCCTCATCAATTGGATCTACTTCAGGATATTTTCGGGGTCATAGTTGATGCACATGGGATTTGTGCAAATAGGGGAGGACTCTACTCGGCGGAAGACACACTGAGTGCTTCATTCAAATTTGAGAATGGATTGCCGGGGAGTGGGTCGTGGTGCTTCGTGGGACATGAGGCTGCCACTGAGGATAGAATAGAAGTGATTGGCACACAGGGAATTGTTAGTTTCTCTGTCTTCAATTATCGTCCTATTCGTTTGGTTACAAGCGATGGCGATGTCAATATCGACGTGCCACCACCTTCCTATGTCCAATTACCTATCATTAAATCGGTAATAGAACATTTACAGGGCTTCAACGTTTGTAAATGTAACAGTATTTCTGCAACTCCAGTCAACTGGGTGTTAGACCGTATCTTGGGAAAAGTATAATGAAAAAAATCTGTGTCATCTTTTTTCTTCTATGGGCAGCCATCACTATGTACGGTTGTCCCGTGGAAGGCGACACTATCATTCATGGCGAAAATGCGTCCGTAACAAACGATACGCTGGGCTTTTCTAAGCAGATTCCCTCCGATATGCTTTCTGATACAGTGCCAACGCTGGATACATCCACAAAACGACCGTTCTACAAAAAGGTCGTAGATGGGGTGGTGAGTGTGCTGAGGGAATTCAATAATGTGGATCCTGAGTATATAGAACCGCAACACTATAATTTCACCACCACTTTCATGACTACGTATTCGTTTGAGAACTATCGCATTACGAGCAAGTCGGGGCAAGAGGTGGTCTTTGCGCCAGAGGCAAGAATCAAAATGGGACCCTACATAGGGTGGAGCCTCTTGTTCTTGGGATACACCATAGACTTGGCATATATCAGTGCCAATAAGAAGAAAGAGCTGGACTTTAGTATCTATAGTTCGATGATAGGTGTCGATTTCTTCAGAAGACAATCTGGACACGACTATTATATCCAGTCATGGAAACTGGGTGATGTGGAAGTGGAACCAGAGGTCAACAGCATGCCCTTCGATGGACTGAAAGTTACCATTACAGGGCTGAATGCCTATTATATCTTCAATCATCGGAAATTCTCATACCCTGCGGCGTTTAGTCAAAGTACCTGTCAGAGAAAAAGCAGAGGCTCGTTTATCATGGGGGCAGGATATACAAAGCATAGCCTCGACCTGGACTATACAAAATTACAGGATACTTTTGACAATTTCTATCCCGACCTCTCTGAAAAAGTGGATAGCGGACTGTATTTCAACAAGATACGATACACTGATATCTCATTGTCGGCAGGATATGGATACAACTGGGTGTTCTCACGCAACTGGTTGTTGTCGGTGTGCTTGTCGGCAGCGATTGGATATAAACATGCTACAGGTGACACGTTCCAGGATGCCTTGGACATTTTCCCTAATTTCGACTTTTCATTCTCTAACTTAAACTTCGATGGTGTGGGCAGACTGGGACTCATTTGGAACAACTCAAAATGGTATTTCGGAGCATATGGGGTGCTTCATTCCTATACGTACAAAAAATCCCAGTTCCAAACCAACAACTATTTTGGAAACGTTAATGTGTATATAGGATTCAATTTCGGCAGGAAAAAAGGACATAAAAAGCCTACGAATGATTTTTAATCACTTTTTGTTCCATCCAATGTGTATTTCAATTTTTTTATGTACTTTTGCATAAATAGAAATAATGTCGTTTGTAAAAAGATAAATGTCATGGGAAAAAGATTATTTATTACGCTGTGCCTCATTGCCTGCATACAATGCGGATGGGCACAAAATACAGTAGAGAGTATCAGAAAGCGTTATGCCGACATCAAGGAATTGATTAGGGAAAAAACAGGTGAGGAAGAGAGTTACACCGATGGTGCTACATTCACACAGTGCTATAAAGTGGAGGCCGCACATTGGCTGCCTGCCACAGGTGGACATAAGGAAAACATTACCTTCTATTTCGATGAAAAGGAAAATGAGAATGACGAGGTCTACGCCTCGCATTTCCTTACTTTTGTCACAACGAAGTACAATTATGCTGTACGTGAATACTACGAGGAATACCTCTATGATCCCGACGGGAAAATAGCATTCATCTATGCCTATCTTCCATATGAGTATATTGAGGATACTGGCTCACCTAATGATGTGCCCGTTCAGCTTGAATACAGATTCTATTTCAACAATGGCAAACTGCTGCATGCCCTCATCAAAAAACGTCCACTTGAAGACAACACAACAACTGCCTTTCAAGTGGCCTATGAGGGGAAGAAGCCCAACGGGTGGTATGACCGGGAACTTATCAGATATATGCATAATGCAGAAAAATATAGCAAACTGTTTGATGCTCTCGATCAGACAACCTATGAGTATTGATTTCTCCTAATCGCACATAACTTTAGTCATACATATGGCTTATCATAGTCATACATATGGCTTATCATAGTTGTACATATGGCTTATCATAGTTGTACATATGGCTTATCATAGTTGTACATATGGCTTATCATAGTTGTACATATGGCTTCTTTTAACTCCCCCTTATAACTCCTATTTATAACTCCTATTTATAACTCCTATTTATAACTCCCCCTTATAACTCCAATATATGAAGAAAATCCTTTTGTTTATACTGCTCGTCGGTGTGTCGTTGGCATCATGCAGCCAAAATACGAAACAGGAAAACAACAATACGGAAAAGGCTACAGACAGCATAAAGACACCTGTCGTCAGTATCACTCACAATACCGACAGCGCAACGATTGTGAAATTGCTCCAGGAGGCTAGTGAACAACCAGAAGGCACCAATTTGATGATGTTCTTCGGGAAGAAGTTTATCAATTATCCATATGTGGCATCCACACTCGACCAAAACAAGGAAGAGGCACTTGTCATCAATACGAAAGGACTTGACTGCACTACATACGTGGAGAACGTACTTACACTCACCGTATGCACTAAAAGAAAAATCACGGATTTTGAGGGCTTCTGCAATGTGCTGAAAGACGTGAGGTATATTGAAGGCAAGGTGGGATATACCACCCGACAGCATTATTTCACCATCTGGATGGAAGACAACGTAAAAGACGGACTGGTGGAGCGTGTCAACCTGCCCGACCCGCCACTCTCGGCCAATCGCACACCGCTTGTCAACTATATGACCAAACACGTTGAGGCCTATCGTATGCTCAACGCTCATAGAGAATGGTTACCGGAAATCAAAGCCATGGAGGATAAGGTGAGCCACACGACGTTCTCTTATATCCCCAAACAACAACTCAAGGATTCCAATAAGTACCGCGACTATATCAACGATGGCGACATTATTGCCATTGTCACAGATAAGGCGGGACTGGACGTTTCGCATGTGGGACTTGCATCATGGCATAAGGATGGCTTGCATCTGCTCAACGCTTCATCGCTACATAAAAAAGTCATTGATGAACCAATGACTCTTTACCAATATCTCCTAAAACAAAAAACCAGCGTGGGAATCACGCTGGTAAGAGTAAAATAAGTTGTTCGAGGTAAGGAGTTAGAGATTACCCTTAATAGTAGGAGTATTCTCTCACCCCTTACCTCTCACCCCTCACCTCTAAAATTTCTAATTTCTACCCCTCCCTCAAAATCGGCATGGTCATACACCGGGCACCGCCTCCTGCACGGGGAAGCTCGGAACCGGCAAATGCCACGACAAATTTTTCATAGTCGTTCATATCCACATTGCCGTCTACAATATCCTCGGCATTGAGGATGGAATAACCTGCATTGTCGAGGGCGTCGATGGTATGCGTGTTGCGACGATAACCCATCACCTGACCATCGCCCAAGGCAAAGAAGTTGGCACCACTATGCCACTGCTCACGAAGTTGTACCCATGAGTCGCTACCACCGCAGATGATGGGTTTGATGTCCCATCCCACCTGTCGCAAACCATTAAGGATATTCCCAACTTGATGATAGGTGATTTTTCCGTTGTCTATCTGAATCAACGTCGTGGCTTTGTTGGCAAAAATACCTTGCTTTTTCAACATGGGTTCGAAAACCATACACTCGTGCTGAGAGAGGAATGTAAACACCATGTCGAGATGGATAAATGAGTCGGGCTCCATAGGCATCTCCTGGACAAGGATGTTGAAATGGTCACGCTCATGGGCGAATTTTTGAGCAAGGTAGTCGATTCCCTTAGCATTGGTTCGGATGCCTTCACCTATGCAGAGCAGATCGGGAGAGGCAACATGGATGTCGCCTCCTTCCGTGCGCGCCAGAGGATTCCATGAAGACACATTTAGAATTTCGGCGCCAAAGAAATGGCGGAAAATGGCCTCATATATCATCGACTCTCGTTCACGCACCTCAAAACTCATGGAATTGATGAGCACACGGTCGTAAATCGTTGAGGAAGCATCGCGTGTGAACAGCAGATTATAAAGCGGTTTCAACAGATAACGGTCATCAGAAAAACCATCCCAGAAATCTTTCTCATATCCTTCGATAAGTACACGGGCAAGTTGTACACAGTCGAGTCCCATCAAGTAGTCGGTAAGACCGTCGTTCAGTTGTTGCTGCTGGGAAGTGCGACGGTCGTGTCGCAAACTCTCAATAACCAGGTGCTGGCGGATGTTGTTGTCCTTGAGCAAAACCTCGAGAATGTCCTGGACGTGATAGACTGTACACCAACGCTCGAGGACACCGCTGAACAAACCGTATTCATTGTCGACAGTGGGCTTGTCGAGAATATCGCTATAAAGTGCCTGGGCGGCATTGAGGGGCGTCATACGCTCTATCTCAATGCCGGGCCTTCGGAGTAGGACCGCACGAAGACGGCCTGTCTCCGAGGCGACATTTACTTTGCATGGTGTGATGTTGGGCGTACTCATTTCAGATAGGTATAACGATAATCAGTAGGTGACACAAGGGTCTCCTTAATCACACGTGGAATAATCCAGCGAATGAGGTTGAACTCACCACCGGCCTTGTCGTTGGTACCACTGGCACGGGCTCCGCCGAAAGGCTGCATGCCGACAACGGCTCCTGTGGGCTTGTCGTTGATATAGAAATTGCCAGCAGCATAACTTAGGGCTTCTGTGATTTTCTCTACGGCAAGACGGTCACGGCCAAATACTGCTCCGGTGAGGCCATATGGCGAACTTTCATCACAGAGTTTCACTGTCTCATCCACTTTGTCATCATCGTAGGGATAGACTGTGATAATCGGACCGAATATTTCTTCTTCCATCGACTTGAAACGCGGATTGGTGGTCTCGATGACGGTTGGCTCCACAAACCAACCCTTCGAGCGGTCGCTTTTGCCACCAATCACGATCTTCGCATCTTCTACGGCTACAGCATAATCGATATAGGATTTGCATTTCTCAAATGAGGCTTCATCAATGACGGCATTGACATAATTCATCGGGTCTTTCACATCACCCATCTTGATTTCTGCTGCCATCCGTTTTATGTCTTCCAAAACATCAGGCCACAGGCTCTTGGGGATGTACATACGTGAAGCGGCAGAGCATTTCTGTCCCTGGAACTCAAAGGCTCCACAGAAAGCGGCTGTTGCCACGGCTTTCTTGTCGGCGGAAGGATGGACGAAGATAAAGTCCTTGCCACCGGTCTCACCCACAAGTCGGGGATAAGAGATATACTTGTCCAGGTTGTTGCTGGCTAGTTGCCATAGACTCTTGAACGTCTGGGTAGAACCGGTGAAGTGGATGCCGGCAAAATATTTCGATTGGGTAGCTGTCTCGCCGATAAGTACACCACTGCCCGGAAGGAAGTTGACCACGCCATCGGGCAGACCGGCCTCTTTATATAGTTGCATCAGGTAGTAATTGCTCAACAGGGCGGTGGTTGAGGGCTTCCAAATGGCTACGTTACCCATTAAAACTGGTGTCATACAGAGATTGGAGGCTATCGATGTGAAATTGAAAGGTGTCACGGCAAGCACAAAACCCTCAAGTGGACGATATTCTGTATGGTTCAGTTGCGCTGTCCCATCCTTGGGTTGCATGGCATAAATCTTCGAGGCGTTGTGTAAGTTGTAGCGGAAGAAGTCGATGGTCTCGCAAGCGGAGTCAATCTCTGCCTGGAAGATGTTCTTGCTCTGACCAAGCATGGTGGCGGCGTTCATGATTGGACGATATTTCGTGGCAAGTAATTCTGCCATTTTCATGACAATGGCGGCACGGGTGGTCCATGGCGTGCGGCTCCATTCTTGCCAGGCTTTCATGGCGGTTTCGATAGCCAGTTCAACCTCTTTCTTGCCTACCTTGTGATATCGGGCAAGTACATGTTTATGGTCATGGGGGCACGTCACTTCGCCGATATTTCCTGTGCGGATTTCCTTGCCGCCAATAATAATGGGGATGTCGACCACCAAATTGCTTTGGCGCTCAAGTTCTTTTTCAAGTGCTATTCGCTCTGGCGAACCTGCCAGATAACTTTTCACCGGCTCATTCTCCGGCTTGGGAAAGGTGATAATGGAATTGTTCATAGTATTTATAATTTTAGATTATAGTTTTATCTTTTAGCTTATATATATTGCTTGGAAATTTTAGCATTAAATCGTTAGTATTAACTTGTTAACTCGTTTACTTGTCTACTTGTCAACTAAAGAATACAAATAACTCGTCAACTTGTTTACTTGTCTACTCGTCAACTAATAAAACAAATAACTTGTATTTTGTCAACTTGTCAACTTGTCCACTTAAAAGTAATAACTCGTCAAACCATCTCCGCAATCATACACCGCGCACTACCGCCTCCGGCAGTTTCGATGGCCTCGAGCGAGGGCGCAAGAATCTTTACGTCTTGTTCGAG
Source organism: Prevotella sp. (assembly GCA_017548385.1). GTDB lineage: Bacteria > Bacteroidota > Bacteroidia > Bacteroidales > Bacteroidaceae > Prevotella. The sequence continues at coordinate 3,385 of JAFZAE010000052.1, read as the reverse complement.
TAGTGCTATTTGTGCTTTTGTGAGTGAACGTTTAGCGGCGGCACTCATGATGAGCAGTTTCTGACCCTTGTCATTCCGTACTTCCAGCATATTGCCGGCAAAGTGGTGCATCTGTTCCAGGGTGATTTCTACCACTTCCTTACCATTGGATGTTAACAAGTCGGCTAATTGCCTTCGTTGGGAGGCGTCTTTGATTGAGTCCATGCAAACGATAGCAAAGCGTGTACCCACGTGCATGACCACATTCGTGTGATAAACGGCCATACCATTTTCATCTTCACTATCGAAAAGGAAATAGTCATAGTCTAATTGTTTGGCCCAGTCGTGCAGCACACTTTCATCGGTGCGTGGACTGCGACAGGCATAGGCGATATGATGGTCACGGTCGAGTATCAACGACCCTGTCCCCTCAAGATATTTTCCCTCTTTTTCCCAATGCGTGAGGTCAATCACGCGGTCGTAACGAACATAGTCTTCATGGGTGAAGAGTTTTTCGCGCTCCAGACGGCGGTTGTGTGCAAACATCGGATAGATGACAAGCACATGCTCTGCTCCCACCAGATGGGTGGAGAAACAGTTGTTGGGGAAAATCGAGTCAGGGGTGAACGGGTTCGGCGTGTCCTGCCGTACATCCACCTTGACGCCATTCTCCCTTAATAAGGCGACATAGGCGTCAAATTCCTCCACGGCCTGACGCTGGATGCGTAGGGCTTCATCCACAGTCTGACTTCTCTGTTGGAAAGCATTGCTCGCTGCCGTCTCCTCATTGAAGGCGAAATGCGCGGGCCTCACCATGAGCAAATGATTTGTCGTTTGCATATTTTTTGTTAGTTTATCGCAGAACTTCTTGATTTAAGCAGGTCACGAATTAGCGTATTTAAGAATGATTAGATTTTTGAGATTTTTCTGCCTCGCAGAAAACATAATTCTATAATTCTCAAATTCGTGATATGTGATTGTAAATTCATTTGCAATAGTTCTGGAACTCAAAAACTTAAAAACTCAAAAACTCAAAAACTCAAAAACTTCCCTAATTATCTGAATAGCTTCTTTCAGTTCGCTTTCTGTGATGCAGAGTGGGGGAGCAAAGCGGATGATATGGTCGTGAGTTGGCTTGGCAAGCAATCCTTTCTCCATCATGCGGATACATAGGTCCCAGGCTGTTTTGCCATTGACGGGACGGGTGACGATGGCATTGAGCAGGCCACGGCCGCGAACTTGCTCGATAAAGGGTGATTCAATCTTTCTGACTTCTTCGCGGAAAATCTTACCCATTGCCTCTGCATTTTCCACAAGATGCTCGTCTTTGATTACTTTAAGCGCTTCGACGGCCACGCGGGCAGCCAAGGGGAATCCACCGAAGGTGGAACCATGCTCACCAGGCTTGATGTTGAGCATGATGTCGTCGTCGGCAAGACAAGCAGAGACGGGAAGGACACCACCACCGAGTGCTTTTCCTAATACAACAATGTCGGGTCGTACGCCATCATGCTCCGAACAGAGCATCTTGCCTGTACGGGCAATACCTGTCTGCACTTCATCGGCAATGAACAATACGTTATGCTTGTGGCAGAGGTCATAGCAGGTCTTCAAATAGCCGTCGTCAGGAACAAAAACGCCTGCTTCGCCCTGAATGGGTTCTGCAATGAAGGCACAGACTTCCTCACCGTAAGTGTCGAGGGCTTCAGCAAGTGCCTTTGTGTCGTTATAAGGGATACGAATGAAACCAGGGGTGAGTGGACCATATTTGTCGTAGGAACTGGGGTCGTTGCTCATCGTGATGACCGTCACCGTGCGACCATGGAAGTTTCCCTCACAACAGATAACCTTGATTTTGTCGTTTTCTATACCTTTCTTCACTGCACCCCAGCGGCGGGCGAGTTTCAAGGCTGTTTCCACACCCTCGGCACCAGTGTTCATCGGCAAGACGCGGTCGTAGCCGAAATACTCATGCATGAACAGCTCGTATTCACACAGGGCATCGTTATAGAAAGCACGTGAAGTTAGACAGAGAGTATCGGCTTGATCTTTCAGGGCTTTTACGATGCGAGGATGACAGTGACCTTGGTTTACGGCGGAATAAGATGACAGGAAGTCGAAATATTTCTTACCTTCCACATCCCATACGTAGATGCCTTCTCCTCTATGCAGTACTACTGGCAAGGGATGATAATTATGGGCACCATAGTGCTCCTCAAGTTCCATCAATTGTTCGCTATTCCGCCTCATTTTTGGAGACTCAGTTGTAGTTTTCATAGTAAAAATGTGTTTTTATGCGATTTTTTTGCAAAAATAGCCTTTTTCACTCAAATAATCAATATCCAAACTGCTAATTTTCGTTAAATTTAATTAGCCAGCAGTAGAGATGCATCCAAAAAACTTGGGCGTGTCGCAGAGAACACGCCCAAGCCGTTTTGAGGACAGTCATATCTGTCCCGTCCACACTATGTCAATGCAAGTCTTATTTCTTGCTTCTATAGAATTTTTCGAGTGTGCGATAGGCATTTTCCTTTTCTTCGGAGGCAATTTCCTTGGATTCCACGTCAATCTTCATGACAGGAGCAGCATTCAGATTGTCTTTGGTGATGCTCGTCCACTGCGGTAAGCCTTCGCCATTGGGATTGCCCGTCTTGCAGAAGTTGGCATAGTAGGTGAGAAAGAGCTTCGAAATGGCGTAGTCATTTTCATTCCAATCGTAATACTCGTTGGTATCGAGGGTTCCCATTGCGTATTCGATGTCTGCTGAATGGACGGCACCTGGAGCAATCGCAGGCTGTTGAGCTTCAGACTTCTTCTCTTCCGCAGTCTTTTCACGCACACCTCCGGCAAGGGCACCTACTTTGTCGCCCATCTTCGACGATACCTGGGGACGGGGGTGCATATAGTGATAGCGATAAACAGGTAGTCCCGACTTCGCATGATAGTCGCAGACCTTCCAAGTGGGGAATCCAGTGAAAAGGTCAGAGGCCAGGTCGAGACCCTTTTGACTTAGCACGTCTGCATCTGTCTCGAGTCCGTATGCCTTGAAAATCTCGTCTGTCATGTCACCAAACTGTGCCTTCATTGCTTTTTTGTAGTTTTCAAGGGTGGGAGCCTGACCATTCAGCGTCTGCAAAGGAGTACCTTCCAGTGAGTTCCATCCTGCAAGCAGAGGTACCTGGGCCTGCTGACCCTTCTCGAACACGTCGTCTGCGCTCTCGGTCATGAAGTAGCCATCGAGCACTACGTTAGCCATCCCTTTTGGGGGAAGGAGCTTTTGGAGAGAATCGGCGTTCAATGCCATCGCATCGGCCAAACTTTGGATGCCTGCTTGTTTCAGAAGTTCTACTCCGGCGGCATCTGCATCGGCTTGGGATGTGGGCTCAAATGGTAGCACCTCGGCACC
>JAFZAE010000051.1 GCA_017548385.1 Prevotella sp. | reverse complement strand
GGGTACGATGCCACCAAATGGTTCGCCCTCGTTCTCAGGAACGACAGACTCCACGGTGAGAGGTTCACTACCAACGTTCTTGAGTTGTACCTTAGCTTTTGCGGAACGTCCCTCGCTCACGTAGGTGGGATCGAAGACCACGGGTCCCTCGGTGACGAGTTCCACAGCATGCTGTGGGAAGTCAACCACATGGAGACGTACATTCTTCAGCTCAAATCTGTTCTTGCCCACAGTCACGGAGTCGCCATCCTGAGTATAGAGGAAGGAGAAATAGTTAGCTCCCCAAGTGGATGTCGGGTGAGTGAAAGTGAGGAAGTGTGCCCATGCACCACTGCTGTATGCGGCGAAGGCATCAGAACTGACATCCACGTCATAGCCATGCAGGTCGAGCTGTCCAAAGTTGTTGTCATTCTGGAAGGTGAATCCAGCACGGTCTTTGTACCAGTAGTCATAGTTGGTTGGATTCTCTGGCACAGGATTTCCCCATGCATGACCTTCCCATGAAAGATAAGCAATCTTTCCCTCTGGGATGTTGAGGTCGAGTCTCAGTTCGGAAACGGTGGGGGTGAGGTCGCCGTCATCGCAGTTGGCATTGTAAGCCACACCATCTTCCACGATGAATGGAGCTTCAGGATTGGTTGTCACAGTCATATATTCCATACCCTCGACGATGACCTGGCTGAAATCAGGCATTTCGAACACCTTTGCCTTGACAGGAACAACGAAGTCTCCTGCCGAAGTCTTGACGGTGATGTTACCTGTCTTGACACCTGGCACGCTTGTGGAGAAGGTGACGGGGATGGTGAGAGATTTGAGTGAAGTGGCTGGTTGGACAGCGGAGATGTCGGTTTTGAACTCCTCATTGTCAGACTCGATTCCCTCCAGTGTGAGAAGATTGGCACCACGGTTCTCTATCAAGAGGTCTCTTGTGCCACTAGTGCTGTAGCCTTCCTCTACGATATAGTTGCCGAAGTCGAGCATTTCCGTCTTCAGTACAGCAGCATTTGCGGGCAGTTCCTCTAATTCGAGGCTGATGCTGGAGATGTACAAACCGTTTTCCTCGATGCCTGAGGCGTACATGTTCTGGTGCTGGAAGCGCACGTAGTGGTTGCCTGGGGCAAACTCAAGCGTTCCATTCATTGGACCCTCTGTGCTGGTGGAGAAAGCAGGGGCATCGCTGTCGATGTAGTAGCCCGAGAGTACACCCCATGAATAGCGGAACGACGGGTCGTTCTTATGGTATGCCTCGAAGCTGAAGGAGCCTTTTTGACCTTCTGGCACGTCGAAATACACATAGAGGTCTGAAATACCTGCCTCACCATCAACACCCGACATGGCAGCGGGTGCACCATTGAATTCAACCATCTTGAAAGGATAGACAATAGACGTGTTGAATGAGACGTCACCTTTCTTCACGATGGCCGAATAGTCGGGCATCGCTTCGACAGAACCAGTGATAGGGATAACAATGCTTCCCTCGCTGTCGCCGGTGTCATAGTTGATGACAGCGTTGGCCTCCACTTCACCGACGGGCTCTGGACCAGCCAGTTCGAAGACTGCGTATGCGGTTGACAATCCGTCGATGACACCTACTGATGGACTGGTAATATAACCTTCCGGGTCGCTCTCCACATCGACCACGTATTCCACTTCACCCTTACCAAGGTTGATCAGAGGAATAGAGTCTTTCATAGCCACCACATTGGGGAAAGTGCCTCCAAGATCAAGCGACTCGTTGAATGTCATGAGGTCGCCAGTCTCCTTCGGGATGCAGAACACAATCCTGCGATAGGATTTATAAAGGCCGTATGACTGTCCACCTGTTGGGGGATAATAGGCAACGGCAACGGACTGGTCGGTAGTGAGCTTCTCGAAGTCACCCTCTACATGGAAAACGAGTTGCTCGTCGGTTGTGAGCGTTCCTGTTTCATCGATTTGTCCACAAACGAGAGTGCCGATATAATAGTTATAAATCGAACACACCACTGTGGCATTCTCGAACACAGAGGATGCCGGTACGGTGATGGTCTTGGTGGCCTCATCGTATGTGCCGGTGAAATCACTCTCGATAGTTGGTGTGTAGTCGGCAGGGTTGTAGAGCGAGAAGAAATTCTTGAATGTCACCTGATTTCCATCGCGTGCGATACCCACCTTGTAAGTGAGGATGTCACCTCCGTTACGTGCAAACTGTGAGTTGCGTGTGGTGCTTTGTGCCACCGCATAATACTCTACGGTATCAACAGCCTCGCCCACACGTTTCAAGGATTTTTTGGTTTTTGGCTGAGCCGTACGGGCACTTTCTGGCACCATCTTCTCCAACTTCATCAAGTCTTCTTGATTGAGGTAGGTGAATGGATGGTTGGTCGATACTGGCCGCGTCAAATCGACCTTCTGTGCGTTGACCGTGAGGACAGCGAACAGAACCCCAATTAAGCATAAAATTTTTCTCATAAGCATGATAGTTTAGTGAATATTAATTTATTAAGACTTTGGTTTTTGATTTTAGGGGCAAGGGGTGAGAGGTAAGAGGTACAATCAACTTGTCAACTCGTTTCTTGTCAACTTGTCAACTTTGAAGTGTCACTCAATATATTTCCCTCTGTTGTCCTTTTGCAGTGGCACCCAGATGTCTTTTCCTGCGATATGGTAAATTTTTACTTTAGGGATGTCTTTATTTTCTTCTATTGTCCTGATGCCATCGGTGGTGGGACCGAAATGGAAACTGATGGTCTTGTCACCGTTTCTCTTGATTTTGGTGATGGGCTTGCCCATGTATTTGTTTCCTGCCAGGTTGGGGGTATAGAGGCGTGCCGCGGGCATTGAATTATCGGTGAGAGAATCGCGCTTGGTATAAGGGTAGGGATCACGTTGCAGTGAGAAATCGGTTTTGCCGTCATCATTGTCGGCATGGAAAATAGTCATCCGCTGGTGGTCGTTTTGGAATGCGCCATAAGTCTGAACGACATTGACACCGTTGGCTGCCCAAATATTCTTATCAAAGTCGACATGGATAATCAGCAGTCCGTTTCCTGGCAAGGCGGCATCCCATCCCACCTGTTGCCGGTTTTCAAGTAGATAATACTCATCGTGGTTGGCATCGTTATAGATGATGTAGGCGTCTCCCCCCTCAGAGAGTGGTTGCAAGCCCTCCACCTGCACCTCGTCGTCACACAGTTCGATGGGGTCGAGCCATCCTAGTACCATCCGTTCATGACTGGTGTATCCTGCGGGAACAAAGCCGTTGCCGTTGTAATTTCCCATACCCATCACGTCCCATGTGTACATACCAAAATTCCCTGATGACCCTAATGCAGCATCATAGTGCTCCGGGAAGCCGAAGCAATGAGAGAACTCATGGCACATCACCCCAATGCCCGAAATCATTGTCGATGTGTGCATCTCGCTGCTGCACGCATACTGGTCGATGATGTAACCGCCTAATTGTAATGTCTTTCCGTAGTCGCTCATTGACAGGCTGTGTTTATGAGGCCAGATGGTATTGACGTCGGTGCTGTTGTGCTGTCCCTCGCCGGCGAAGACGATGAACACTTGTTCCACCTCACCATCTCCATCCCAGTCATACTGGCTCCAATCAACGGTCTCTCCCACCAATTGGCATGCCTCGGCTATCATCTCTCCGGCACGGATGTTGTGTGAGGAGCCATCAGCAGCATCTTCACCATAGTATTTGTAGTTGTGGGAGAGTTGTACAGGACCGACTACATCGAAAGAGAAATCAAACTTTCCACGGCTTTGGCTGAGGAAATAGTCACGTACGCTCCCCTGGAATCCCATATCATTGGTGAAATCCGGCGTGTTCGCCACATTGAAATAGAGCTCCTGGTCGTGAGTCTCACGAAACTTACTGTCGGTGAACTCCGCGAGGATGATGATTCCCTTGAACGTTCCTTCATAGTGTTTGAATTCTCCGAGGCATGGCGTGCGTTTTGCAAAAGCTTGTGGAAGACGCCGTGAGATCAGTTCTTGGGAATGTATTTCGTGAAGTTGTTGCTTTTCGTTGAGTTGGAAGCATCTTCCATCGTCGGATTTCCAAAAACTGAGATGCTCGTCACCCATCAGTCTCACTCTGAGGCTGTCGCCAGTTTCTGTGACGAACACACCATAAAGTTTACCTGTCGCTGGAACGGCTCTCAAGGAAAGAGGGAAGAGCATCGTCACCATCATAAGATATAGAAACCGTTGTAAATATCTCATACAATTTTCAGAAATAAGCCGTTTCGTTTGTTCCAACAATAAAAAGTAGTTTTTCTTTGGTTTTTCAACAAATTAGCACTAATTTTGCCGTAAAGATAACAAATTTACCACAAAATATCCATAAAACATTCGTTTTTTAAAGTGACTATTCAAGAATTAGCACATAAAAAGGGCATTTTAAGTCTGATTTTTTGCATTTTCCTGTTGGTGCTTTCTCCTTTCCCGGCGTTTTCTTTGTCGCAAACAGAAGATTTGGAACAGTATTACAGGCGATATGCGAACACCCCCATCGAGGATGTTTATCAACAAGGAATGGATTACCTGAAGAAGGGTGAGACAGACAAGGCGTTGGCATGTCTGACTGTAGTGACAAGCCGGAACTACGACAAGATGAATGACAAAGAGCGTAAGATTTATGATTATGCGCTAAACAATGCCGGTGCCATAGCCATGATGCGGTCGGACTATTTGATGGCTTTTTCTCAATTTACCAAAGCACTCGACTCAGCAGATGACTCTGTATCGTATCGCACACACAACAATATTGCCGGTATATACATTTATTATAACGATTACGACAACGCCCGCAAGCATCTCGACCTGGCTTATGACATCGGTGTCAAGCAGCGTGATTGGTCATCGGTCTATAACACGATACAAAACATCCTCGACTTAAACTGGGATATGGATAGTCTGCACAATTCCATGACTCTCATTGAAGATTTTAGGAAACTGTCCATTGCTCCTAAGGACAGCAACTATATGTTCATCAGCCATATTTGCAACGGCATGGAATCGTTGAACCACCGAGAGTATTCCGTGGCTATCGGTCATTTCTCGAGAGCCATCAATGCGGCAAGGAATCTGCCCTTTAAAGAGAATTATGAGGTGCCCAATTACATGTATATCGCAAAGGCGTATATGGAGATGGGTGATTACAATAAGGCATTAGAGAACCTGAAGATTTGCGAGAAGAAATCGATGGAAAGTGAGTCTCTCGACATGCTCATCACCACCTATCGTTGTATGTATCTATGTCATCTGCGTTCGGGGGATTTGTCCAATGCCCATTCAGCCAAATTCCGTTACATGGAGTTGAAAGACTCTATCAACAATGCTAACGAGTATGGCAAAATCAAGGACATGGAGTTTTTCTATGAGTCAAACAAGTATGAGAAACAACTTCAACAACTGACTTCCGAGAAAAAGGTTCGTGGCACAGTGACCTGGGCCATTGGTCTGGGACTGCTTCTTACCTTGTCTTTTCTAGGCTTATCGATATACCAAAACAGGAAATTGACTGAAAACAACAAGGATCTTTTCAAAAAGAATGTAGCCCTCATCAAATATCAGGAATATGCGGAAAGGTTGGAGTTGGAGAAGAACAAGGAGGATGGCGATTCGAAAATACCAGATCATGAGCGCTATAAGTCGAGCAACCTCACTGTTGAAGGTAAGGAGATTCTGCTTGGCCGTATCCGTCGTGTGATGCATACCCCATCGGAATTCTGTCAGGAAGACTTCACTGTCGATAAGTTAGCCATGCTTGTTGATTCCAACACGAAATATGTGTCACAAGTAATCAATGAGAAACTTGGAAAGAATTTCAATACCCTGCTTAACGAACAGCGCATCAATGAGGTATGTAAGCGTCTCATAGATACAGCCAACAACGGCAACAAGACCAATGATGCCATTGCCGAGGAGGTGGGTTTCAAGTCGAGGAGTCATTTTATCCGTACCTTTAAGAAGATTACCGGTCTCACTCCCACGCAGTATCAGCGGATGGCAAAGGAGGAAGGGATGGCATCGAGCAATATGAATGCGGCCCAATAGTGAGGGTCGGCATAGATTTTTTTAGTGGCTGCTTTTTTTGCCCGTTTGGCTCTTGACGAGAAGGCCCGACGGTTTTTCCGGCGGTTGTTGTCCTCCACATCCATATTGCGCATGTCGTGTTGTGCCTTGCTGAAAGCATCGTGCTTGCTCATACCTTGTGTCAGGTTATGATAGAAGAACGTCATCAGTTGTCGTGTGGCCTTGTCGTCCACTTTCCAGAGGCTCATCAGCAGACAGCCGGCACCTGCTTTCTTAAATCCCCGTTGTAGTCCGAATACCCCGTCGCCAGTTACCTTTCCCAATCCGGTCTGACAGGCCGACAGTACGAGCATATCCACTCCCCTGAGGTCGAGAACGGAGATTTCCTTTGCCGTGAGGATGCCATCGTCGTGCTGGTCGTCAACAATCTTGCCTGTCAGAGTGTGGTTGGCACCTGCGAAGAGCAGCCCTGAACGTGTGAGGGCCTGGTCGGCATCGTCTAAGTTGCCGTACATCGACAGGAATTGCAGTTTATTGTCCATGTTTCCCTCACGTATCTCCTGGTCGGTCCAGTAGAAACCATGGGTGGCGATATGTAGGACGTCGGGGGCATGCCCAGAGAGGTTTTTCATGGCTTCCTCGGTGGCTTGACTGCCCAAATGAAGGTTGACTTGTATGTTGTCTTCAGTGAGACATTGGTAGATTTCCTCGGCCTCTTTTCTTGTGCCCGGGAGGTATTTGGCGGCTTTCTCCTTGTTTTTTTTCGATGTGGCTGTCATCCCCTCGCTTTGTGTCATCGTGGTGTCGTAGGTAATGCCTCCGAATATCTCTGCCGTGCTTGGCTTTTGTCTTGTGTTTCCTCTGGCGATGGCAATCTCGCGTGTGGACGAGAGCCGGTAGAGTTTCCAGTTGTCGGCGATAAACTCTTCTTCCTGCCAATGGGGAAGCGACTCGATGCCAATGTTGTAGAGTTCACCGGCGAGAGCAAAGAAAACCCTCTTCGCCTTTTCCAGATACTCACTCAAGGGTGCCCATACCAGTTGTGAGAGTCGGTGAGTAGTGTAGATGTCCTTGGTGGCAATGTCATCGAGTTGGTTTTGTGTCATGAGGTGAACCAACATGGGGTGGGGGCGGCCAGGGACGATGACCAGTGCAGCGTATGCCACTTCGCCAGCCTCGTTTTTATAGGTGACGAATTCGATGGCGATGTCGCCGTAGGAAAGGTGACTGGCAATTTGTCGCCAATCGATGCGAAGTGACTTTGTATAGTTGCCGTAAGTTTTCGACTTCTGCACCAAACGTCGTTCCTGACGGGTAATGACACGTCGCAGGGAGTCGGTATTGACGGTGCGTTGTGCCTTGGGCGTCTCGTATGCTTTGATGAGCAAGGCACGGTCGGCTTGCAATTGTTTGTAGGCGGTGACGAGTGTGGAGTCGCCACTTTCCATAAGCAGATTGGTCATCTCAATCTCGCTGTTCAGCAATAGTCCCTTGGCCAGTAGGGTGCAGTTGTAGGCATTGGTCACCATTTTCTCTGTCGGGTGTTTGGCTGCCAGTTGGAGAACCATATTGGTAAACCACGACTTCATGCGCATCCAGAAGAGGTTCCGCTCGTTGGCAGTCATGTCGGCAAAGGAAGAAAGGATGAAATTGGTATATTTCTCGGTGGCACGCTCAGCATAGACTTCGGCGGAATCAGCCTGCTCATTGGCAGAGAAATAGGAGGCCATCTTGCAAAGTGACCAGGCATAAGCGGGGTGTTCCTCACCAAGGACTTCGCGTCGCAGTGCCAACACTTGTGTGCCATATTTCACTGCTTCGGCATGGTTGCCCAACTGATGGTGGTAGGCTGCCAGATTGGCCATCGACTCTGCATATTCC
>JAFZAE010000002.1 GCA_017548385.1 Prevotella sp. | reverse complement strand
GCAGGATTGATGACGATGCGATCGTAGCCATAAAGCATCTCGGTGTACATACCTCCCATCGAAGTGCCGATGATGAGATTGGGGTGATGCTCATCACAAAGTTGATGCAGGAGGTCAATTACCTCTTGTGGGTGTAGAGGCATGTCCTCTGCGATAACCTCAGCATTGCAGAACACCTGACGTAGTCTTCTTACGGTTCCTGACTGGGCAGAGGAACCAAAGCCATGCACATACATTACTTTTTTTCCTGCCATTACATCAGGAAACTGCTTGATATTTTCCATTTTATTGAAAATTGAAGATTGAAGTATTTTCTCCGTAAGCGACGGTTCTGCCGTCGCCGCATCTATTCCGACAGCGGCAAAGGTAATCTCTAACCCCTTACCTCTCACCCCTCACCTCTAATTATCTTCAGATAGTCATCGTATGGGATGAAACGGCCACCCATAGAACGCAGATGTGGTGTTTCCAATTGGCAGTCGATGATAGTGCCACCGTTTTCCTCCAAATACTGTGCTAAAAGGATAAGTGCTATCTTGCTGGCACTTGGAACGAGCGAGAACATGCTCTCGCCAAAGAACGCATTGCCGAGGTTCACTCCATAGAGCCCCCCCACCAAATTACAACCTTCCCACACCTCCACGCTGGCAGCGAATCCCTGCCGATGCAGTTCGGTATACGCTTCTATCATATCTGGTCCGAGCCAAGCCCCATTCTCATCGATACGAAGTTTGCTGCACTCATGGATAACTCCATCAAAGTCCTTGTTAATGGTGACTTTATATCGCTCTTTGTTGAGCAATGTTCGCATAGAATGAGAAATATGTATCTCTTTGGGAAAAATGACGAATCTCTCCATGGGGCAGTACCATCTGATTTGGTCTGCGTCACGGAACGAATACCAGGGGAAGAAACCATAACTGTAAGCCAACAGTAAACGATCGACCGAAAGGTCGCCGCCAACGGCAATCAGTCCGTCACTCTCCCCATAATGTGGGTCTGGGAATACCAGTCTTTCGTCAAGTTGGAAAATCATTCGAGTATCAGTTTATCATCTTTCAATCCAATGGTAACCTCGCCACCATTTTTCAATTTTCCGAAGAGTATCTCGCGCATGAGCAGCGGTTTCACCTCCCGTCCGATGACTCTGTCTATTTCCCTGGCTCCATATTCGCGTGTAAACCCTTTGTCGAGCAACATTGTTCGGGCTTCGTTGGTGAGTGTCATCACCACCTTGCGAGCATCGAGGAGCTTTTGTAATTGACGCAGTTTCTTGTCGAGAATCAGCCCGGCCATAGTGCGATCCATGTCATTGAACACCACAGTACCTGTCAGACGGTTGATAAATTCGGGCTTAAAAGTTTTCTTCACTTGTCGCAACATAGCCTCTCCTGCCGGTACATGGTTACCAAAGCCAATTGACGCTTGTGCAGCATATTGGGCACCAGCATTTGAAGTCATGATAAGTACCACATTGCGGAAGTCGGCCTTTCGTCCCTTGTTGTCTGTCAGTCGGGCGTAGTCCATCACCTGTAAGAGGATATTGTAAATATCCGGGTGAGCCTTTTCGATTTCGTCAAGCAACAACACACTGTTTGGCGATTTACGAATGGCATCGGTGAGCAGTCCACCATCTTCATAACCCACATAGCCAGCCGGCGAGCCGATAAGTTTTGCCACCGTATGTTTTTCCGTGTATTCGCTCATATCGAAACGGACAAGCGAAATACCCATTTCTGCCGCCAACACTTTCGCCACCTCTGTCTTTCCCACACCTGTGGGCCCCACGAAGAGCAACGATGCCAACGGTTTCTCGTCGTCGATAATACCTGCTTTCGACATCTGTATGGCTTCCACCACCTGTCTGACGGCTTCATCCTGTCCATAGACCTGCGCACTCACACGCTCATAGAGTGTCTCAAGCGACGCATTGTCATCATCGTTCATCGCCAGCGTATCAACTTTACATATTTTCGCCAACACATCGGCGATGAGGGCTTTGTCAACAGTGGCACCCTCGTCGGTAGGATGCATTTCGCGCCATGCTCCCGCCTCGTCTATGAGGTCGATGGCTTTGTCGGGCAGGAACCGGTCGCTGAGATGCTTCGCACTGGCCTTGACAGCAAACTCTAACGCCTCGTCGGTGTAGGTGACATGATGGAACTTCTCATAGCGTGGACGTAGGTCGCGCAGAATGGCAAGGGTCTCATCAACCGTCGGCTCATCAATGTCTATCTGCTGGAAACGACGAACTATACCCTTGCTGCGCGAGAAATAACGGTTGTATTCCTCGTAGGTGGTAGAGCCGATGAAGCGGATATCACCCCCTTCGAGATATGGCTTAAGCATATTGGAAGCATCCATGGATCCCTCCCCTGTCTGTCCGGCACCCACAAGGGTATGTATCTCGTCGATATATACGATAGCATTGCCTTCTTTCTTGATACCTTCCATGACCGTCTTCAGACGCTTTTCAAAGTCACCTCTAAATTGCGTGCCAGCCAACATAGTACCTAAATCAACCTGATAAATCCTACTTCCCTTGAGACGCTTTGGCACCTTTCCATCATTAATTCTTGCTGCCAGCCCATAGACAAGTGCTGTTTTTCCCACACCAGGCTCTCCGATATGCAATGGATTATTTTTCTCACGTCGGCAGAGCACCTGGATGGTACGCTCCAATTCGGCATCACGTCCAATCAGTGGATTGTGTGACTCCAATTGGTCGTTGATGCAGGTCACCAATTGCCGCCATGCCTCATCGGGGGAAGGTTCGCCTTCGGCATCGCGTTCCTCTGTGGTTTCGTAGGCTGATACGACAGCACTCATGAAAACAGCCTGGTCGGCACCTATCATTTGTTGTAACAAATATTTAGCCTGAGAGTCTTCAAGTTCTAAAATACCTTGTACCAGATGTGGTATATCCATCACCTCAGCATTGGAGAAGCGCACTTGATTGTAAGCTGTTTCCAGTACCTCATCCAACTGAACGGATGGTGTAGGAGCATATTTCACATCATCAGGAACACGCTCCATCTCTTTGAGTAGGTTGTCGAGTTTCTTCTTCAACGGACGCTGGTCGAACATAGCGTCCTTCAGTGCTGCAGCAAACTGTTCCTGGTCTAAAAGGACACGCAGCAGATGCTCAGGGGTGATAAACTCATGGCGGTATTGTTGGCAAAGACGTACGGTTTCCGTGAAGGCTTTGCTCACATTGGGTGAATTATTGATTTGGGGCATTTATTTTGAGGTTAGGGGTTAGAGGTAAGAGAATACTCTTGCTACTTTCGATTGTTGGTAATACTAATAACTTGTCAACTTGTCAACTCGTTAACTTGTCAACTCATTTACTCTGGCGCGTAGGTGAGGCGGAGCGGATAGCCTGCGTCACGGGCCATCTGGGTGGCACGGCGCACTTTCGATACAGCCACATCATAACTATATACACCTACCACAGCCTTATCACTGTGGTGAACTTTGAGCATGAGGGTCTCGGCTTCGGCCTCACTTTTGAAGAATACCACTTTGAGAATCATCACCACAAATTCCATGGTGGTGAAGTCGTCGTTGTAAATGGTGACTTTATAGCGTTTCGGTTCTTTGGTGTTGGTGCGTTGCCGTTCTTTTACGGCAGATTGTTCTTGGGGCATGTGTCTTATTTAGAGGTTTGGGGATTTTTTAGAGGTAAGAGGTGAGAGGTGAGAGGTGAAAGAAATGCTTTGATGGAAACGTAGGGCATTTACCCCGTTTATTCCTTTTCAATCTTCAATCTTCAATCTTCAATTTTAATCTTCAATTTTCAATATCTTCAATTTTCAAGTTTCAATGTTCAATTTTAGTTTACAGGAACAGAATACTCTCATTTCCTTCGTTGAAGAGCAAGTCGAGGATGCTCAGATTAGGTAGGAAGCCGTGTTTCTGTTCAAACACCTGATAGTATCTTCGTGGAAAGAAATCCGCATCGGGCACAGGATGCTTTGGACGGATAGTCTCGCGGAAGTCTGCAACTTCAGGCATGTCAGCAGGTTGGTAGGCATTGGTGCGCTCCATCATTGGCTCAAAATCAAGCAATTCGCATATCTTGTATGTGATAGCTTCATTGAAATCCATGAGGAAATCCCATCGTCGCTCAAAGAATGGGCGCAAGTCATCGGCATAGAACTCAAAAAATGGTGAACTGTTATAGGCACTTTGTATGGCGTTCCAATGCAGGTGCCGCCAATTGCCATGGTCACTGATTTTGATATCCCGCGAAAGAGTTTTGTTTCCATCATGTGTCACGGGGATGGTTAACGTCTGTGTTCCATCGGTGGTGGCAATGACGCATCGATTGCGGTAGGTCTGTTTTTGGAAGTTCTCATAGCATTCTACCCGTACCAAATCATACCGGTGCAGCTTTTGATACCACTGCACCGGTCCGAAATAGGTTGTAGAGAGAAGGCAAGTGGTCATTTGATATTGTCCACACAGTTGAAGAGACGTCCCCAGCGTATTTTTGGTCCTACTTCTCCTGCTGGTCTCAGCGAGAGCCAAATAAAGATAGGTTTGCCCACAACGTGGTCTTCAGGCACGAATCCCCAATAGCGTGAGTCGAGGGAGTTGTGTCGGTTGTCACCCATCATCCAGTAGTAGTCCATTTTAAAGGTATAGCTGTTGGCCTCCTTGTCGTTGATATATATCTTGCCGTCCTTCACTTCCAGTTTATTATCCTCGTAGATACGGATTGGTCTCTCATAGACAGCGATGTTGTTCATGTCGAGTTTGATGGTTTGTCCCTTTGCAGGAATAACCACCGGGCCATAGTTGTCGCGTGTCCAGTGATGATGACCAGTGAGAGGATAGACTTTACCGCTGTCCAGATTGTCTGCGTCGGTTACGATTTTTATTTCAGAAACGATGTCCGGACGTTTCTTCAATGCCTCGTATGTAGCTTTGGTCATGGGAATGACACGATATTTGATGACGACGTTCTGTCCGTCGGCATTGGTTTCCCATCTTTCCATTACAGGATGCTCCAAGTCTTCATTGGTAATGCCTAGTTCTACCATCAGTTCCTCGGGGATTTCCTGATTGAGGCGCACCAGATAGGTATATTGCACATTGTCAGGTTCTTTGTTGGGTTTGCCATCAAGATAGACGATTTTGTTTTTGATTTCCAGTGTCTGTCCTGGCAGTCCCACGCATCGTTTCACGTAATTTTCCCGACGGTCGGTAGGACGTGAAAACACATCACCATACTCGACAGGGTTGCTTTTAATCATATTTGCACCATTTTGGAGTATAGCATGATAGAGGTCCCATTGTCCCTGGGGAGCAAGGGAGTCTGCTTGGATATTAAGACCTCCACCCAATTGATAGCAAGCCTGATAATAGTCTTGTGCTTGGTATCTTTCGGCTCTCATCACACTGTCGCCAGCAGGATAATTAAATACCACAATATCATTGAGTTCCACATTTCCGAAACCCTTGACACGGCGGTAATCCCAATGTGGCCATTCAATATACGACTTGGTACCGAAAATGGGCAGTGTATGCTGTGTGAGCGGCATAGTAAGCGGTGTCTGCGGGATGCGTGGTCCGTAGCTCAACTTACTCACAAAGAGATAGTCACCACGAAGGAGCGATTTCTCCAACGAACTGGATGGGATGACATAGTTCTGGAAGAAGAAAAGGTTGATAAAATACACTGCCACGAGTGCGAAGACGATAGCATCGACCCAACTCATGATGAAACGTATAGGCCCCTCTCTGTCCTTCCACCATTGCCAGTTGATTTTCTTCGTAAAATAAACATCATAGATGAATGGCACTACCAACAGTCCCAACCAACTTTTCACCCAATAAAGGAACAGCAAATAGGGTATGAGCACAAGGAGGAATTTTATCCACTGCTTTTTCTTGTTGAGGTTTGCTTTTCTCTTGTCTATCATATCTTAAGTTTATGAGTTTTTAAGTTTATGAGTTTTTAAGTTTATGAGTTTATGAGTTATTTGCAATAATCTATACTAGGAATTCTAGGGATACTAGGAATACTAGGGAAACTAGGAATTCTAGGAAAAACTCGTCTATTTATTAATTAAAATTGAAACAGGTCTTTGGTGGTGAGCAGGCCATTGTGAGTAGCCGTATATTCTGCTGCTAAGACTGCACCTAGCGCAAATCCCTTGCGTGAATGGGCATCATGGGTGATGGTGATACAGTCAGCTTCAGAATCATAACTGATGCTGTGTATGCCAGGCACCTCATCACGGCGGATGCTACTGACAGCCACCTGGTTGGGTTGGCATTCACTGCTGCCACTGACGGTGCCGTCGGGGGCCAGAAGAGAACCTTTTACCCATTCTTTTTTTCGGTCAAGACATGCTACTAAGTCTTCAGCTAAAGTGATAGCCGTTCCTGAGGGAGCATCAAGTTTATGGATGTGGTGTGTTTCCTCCATTTTGACATCATACTGCGGAAAGTCGTTCATGATGCGTGCCAAATAGCGGTTGACAGCCGAGAAGATAGCCACACCAATAGAGAAATTGGACGCCCAAAAGAGAGTCTGTCCTCCTTCGGTACATAGTCGACGCACATCATCACCATGGTCAGCCATCCATCCTGTGGAACCCGACACCACCTTTACATTCTTGGCAAAAGCCTTCAGGTAATTTCCGTACGCTGCCGCTGGTGCAGTAAACTCAATGGCGACATCTGCTGATGCGAATGCCTCCGACTCAAAATCTTCCTGATTGTCGATATCAATGATACTAACAATCTCATGTCCACGTACCAAGGCTATCTGTTCAATCATCTTGCCCATTTTGCCGTAGCCTATCAGTGCTATTTTCATTGTCTTGTCACTGTTTGTCATTTATAATCGGCTGCAAAATTAGGCATTTTCGAAAACATATCAAAGAAACCACACCACTGATTACGTTACCTAAATTGTAAAAGTATTTAAAATATGTTTGTTTTTCCTATTTGGGAAGAATCTATCATGGATGAATAAATAGCAGCGAATTGTTCTTTTTTTGTGAATTTTCATTTTTTTTCTTACTTTTGTCGGTTGAAAATATGATATAGAGAATATGGAGGCATTGCTACACTATTGCTGGAAACATAAACTACTGCCATTGGGGAGGTTGGAAACCACCGACCACCAAAGGGTAGAGGTAATAGATCCTGGCTTGCATAACATACACGCCGGTCCTGATTTTTTCAATGCCAAGGTGAAAATTGACGGCACTTTGTGGGTGGGAAATGTGGAGATTCACGAGCGTGCCAGCGACTGGTATTCCCATGGACACGACCATGATGCTGCTTATGACAACGTGGTCTTACATGTGTGTGGCGATATAGACACAGTGGTAAAGACTCAAAGCGGAAATACCCCACCGCAACTACGCATTGAGGTGCCACAACACGTGACGGAACAATATCAAGAACTGCTCGACACCGACCGCTATCCACCCTGCTATAAAATTATCCCTCATCTCTCACGCTTGACTGTGCATAGTTGGATGAGCGCCCTACAGACGGAGCGACTGGAACAAAAGACACGTGCCATCATCCACAGGGTAAATCTCTGCGATGGCTCATGGGAGGCTGGATGTTTTATAACTTTAGCACGCAATTATGGATTTGGTGTAAATGGCGAGGCATTTGAGTTATGGGCACAGAGTCTGCCACCTCATGCCATGGACCACCACCGCGACGACCCTTTCCAGGTAGAAGCCGTCTTTATGGGGCAGGCGGGGTTGTTAGAGCCAGATTCCATCCCTGAGCGCTACCGTGCTGAAGCACTTGCCGAAGGCTATTTTACTCAATTGCGCAATGAGTATCTCTATCTGCGCCATAAATTTGGTATGAACCCGATAGACCACACCCTGTGGAAATTCCTTCGGATGCGGCCGCAAAATTTCCCTTATATCCGCATTTCCCAACTTGCCAATCTCTATTGCTCTCGTCGTGCATCACTCAGCGAATTAGTGGAATGTACCACAGTGAAACAGCTCAATAAAGCATTGTCTGCCAAAGTCTCTCCTTATTGGGAGACACACTATGTGTTTGGCAGTGTGAGTGACCGCCGAGAGAAGCAACTCTCCCCGAATTCCAAGCGTCTGCTAATCATCAATACAGTCATTCCTTTGTTGTTTGCTTATGGCCGTCATAAAGGCGACGAGCGTCTTTGCGACCGTTCGTTCGACTTATTAGAACAGCTAAAAGCTGAGGACAACAACATTGTACGGATGTGGAATGAATGTGGCCTTGACGTGGACAATGCCGGCGATAGTCAGGCCCTCATCCAACTGAAAAAAGAATATTGTGACCGTCGCGACTGTCTGCGCTGCCGCATAGGATATGAATACTTAAAGAAATCGACAAATGAGAAGTGAGGGGGTGAGGCTTCAAAAACTCAAAAACTTAAAAACTCAAAAACTCATAAACTCAAAAACTTATAAACTCAAAAACTCAACAATGAACTATATTTTTGAAACCCGCATGGAAGTGCGTGACTATGAGTGTGACATTGAAGGCATCGTCAACAATGCTAACTACCTGCACTATATCGAGCACACCCGTCATCTGTTTCTTCGAAGTCTTGGTCTGAGTTTTGCCGACATGCATGCTCGAGGAATCGATGCTGTAGTGGCACGTATGACTATGCAATTCAAGATACCCCTACGCTGCGACGATGAGTTCATTTCACGCCTTGCCTTGCACAAAGAGGGTATAAAATATGTTTTCCAGCAAGACATATTTCGTGCTGCCGATGAGCGGTTGGCCTTCCGAAGTACAGTTCAACTGGTATGTTTGGTGAATGGCCAGTTGGCCAATAGCCCTGAGTACGACGAGGCGTTTAAAAAATATATCTAAAGGGTCTTGGAATTTTTGAAACTTTGGAATACCCAAAGCGTCCATCCCCATTATTCTTATCCGATTCATGAACGAAAAAGAAATCCTCAACTGCATGATACTTGCCCGACTGAATTATTACAGTCTGGCAGCAATCAAGAGACTCTACCTGGAGGCTGGTAGTGCCACCACTGTAGTGGAAAACCGAAACAACATTCTTGATATTATACCCGATGCCACACCGAAATTCGTGGAGATACTACGAGATTGTGAGGTGATGCGTCCCAGGGCAGAAGAAGAGATGGAGTTTATCCAAAAAAATGGTATCCAGGCCCTTGTTTTCTCCGACCCTCATTATCCATCGCGGCTTCGTGAGTGCGACGATGCCCCATTAATACTATACTACAAAGGCACCGCTGACCTCAATCATAAACGTGTTATCAACATTGTGGGCACCCGACGTTGCACCCTCTATGGGCAGGATGCCATCCGACATTTTATCACCGACCTACGCCAACTGCTACCACAGGTGTTGGTCGTTAGCGGTCTGGCATACGGTGTGGACATCTGTGCCCATCGCAACGCATTGGAACAAGGTCTGGAAACAGTGGGTGTCCTCGCCCATGGCCTCGACACACTCTACCCCAATGCCCATCGTGCCACGGCTCGAGAGATGCTGCAACGGGGTGGTTTGCTCACTGAATTTATGTCACGAACAAATGCAGACAAAATCAACTTCGTACGTCGTAACCGTATTGTGGCAGGCATTTCCGACGCATGTATCCTCGTGGAATCGGCAGCCCATGGCGGAGGACTTATTACCGCCGAAATTTCCAGGGGTTATGATCGCGAGGTGTTTGCTTTCCCCGGTCGTGTGGGCGATGCCTACTCCGAAGGGTGCAACAACCTTATTCGTGACAATGGTGCCATGTTGTTTACCGACGCTGCCGCTTTCGTCAAAACGATGGGATGGGAGCACGACAGTACACTGGCACAGGCTATGAACAATGGAATAGAACAGCCTGTCTTCCCCGACCTCAGTGCAGAGGAACAACGCGTAGTGGATACACTTCGCCGCAACAACGACCTACATATCAATATGCTTGCCACTCAGTCGGGCCTGTCATTAAGCCAACTCACGGCTTTACTCTTCGAACTGGAGATGAAAGGCTTTGTGAAAGGATTGGCGGGAGGCGCATATCATTTGATGAAATGAACATAGGAAATATTTCTTTCGAAAAGCAGCCGGTGTTTCTTGCTCCGATGGAGGATGTTACCGACTTGGGATTTCGCCTGCTGTGCAAGCGTTATGGTGCTTCGATGGTCTATACTGAATTTGTGAGTGCCGAAGCATTGGTGCGCTCGGTAAAAAGCACGGTAGATAAACTGACCATACGCGATGAAGAACGACCCGTAGGCATACAGATTTATGGGCGCGACGTGGATGCTATGGTCGAAGCGGCCCGCATCGTAGAACAGGCACATCCCGATGTCATCGATTTGAATTTTGGCTGTCCGGTGAAAAAAGTGGCTGGCAAAGGTGCCGGTGCTGGAATGCTGCGCAATATTCCTTTGTTATTGGAAATCACCCGTCGTGTGGTGGATGCAGTAAAGGTTCCCGTGACGGTAAAAACACGATTGGGATGGGATAAGGAAAACATGATTATCACTACGCTGGCAGAACAACTGCAAGACTGCGGAATCAGTGCCCTCACCATCCATGGACGCACACGTTCGCAGATGTACACCGGCGAAGCCGACTGGTCGCTCATCGGAGAGGTTTGTCGGAATCCGCGCATACACATCCCGATTATCGGCAATGGTGACATTACCACACCCGAGGATGTACGCAGGGCTTTTGAAGATTACGGTGTTGATGCAGTCATGGTGGGACGCGCCACCTTTGGACGTCCATGGATTTTTAAAGAAATACGTGACTATTTGGACGGACGAGAACCTGATGCAGCAATGGATTTCTCATGGAAATTGGACGTACTCCTGGAGCAGTTGCGCATCAACGTGGAACGTATCGATGAAAAGAGAGGTATTCTCCATACTCGTCGCCACCTGGCCAACAGCCCCATTTTCAAAGGCATCCCCAATTTCCGTCCCACCCGCATTGCCATCCTGCGGGCAGAAACAATGGAAGAACTGACAAATATACTGGAAGAAGTCAGAAAACAAATGTGTGAGATTGAAAATTAAGGGTAGTTATGATGAGGAGTTATAGATGGGAGTTATGAAGGGGAGTTAAAGGGCCAATACCATTGAAGCTTCATCCCTAACCCCTCTCCAAAAGGCGAGGGAAACTTAAAATGGCGAGGGAGTGGTATGATAAGATTTGTAGGAGTAATCTCTCACCTCTCACCTCTTACCTCTCACCCCTTACCCCTAAAAAAACTTCTTACTCCTAACTTCCAACTCCCCTTCTGCCGGCTTCATCCTTTGGTGTAACTGGAAGATTGCAGGGATGAAAATAAGTAGTGAGAATACCACTGCCAGTGTAATGCTCGTGTTATTCGTCCCCCATATTTCCGTGCTGGTGCTGTATCCCAAATTATACAACACATATGCCGCGGTATTGTTCACCCAGTGTACCAAGATTCCCGGTATGACGCTCCTTGTGCGATAATACATCCATCCAAGCAACAGTCCCATCAAGAAAGCATGAGGCATTTGAATCGGATTGGCGTGTACGACGGCAAAAATAAGAGCCGATATCACAATAGCCACCCAATGACTTTGACATCCCTGCAATAAAACCCTGAGAATGGCACCACGAAAGACCAGTTCCTCGACCAAGGGCGCAAGGATACAAATCACAAGAAATCCCCACCTATTGCCTAGCATTTGCATAAGTGTGCCATCACTCCAGTCGGGTAATGGCATCAGTCCTTCTAACACTTCTGAAGGTATCAAAGTTCCCAAAGCAGCGATGGCGGCCCAGAGAAGTACGAGCCATGGGCGTGAGCGTAAATAGGAACGTGACACAACACACCATTTCGCTTTCAGAAACACAGCCATGGTCAGCAAACTAAAAACCGCTTGGGCCACAATCATCATCTTAAACGAAAGACTCACACCCCCACTGGCAAATGTCTGAGAAACATCTTCTAATCGACGTCCCTCCGCGAGATTCCAGATAAAAAAAACGGCGTAAGTAACCACAAACTGTATGAGGATAAAGACAATCACATACAGTATGACACTGACAATAGGATTTCTTTTCATTCTTCTGCTTTTTTATCAAAATACTCGTTGGCCATCTTGACATCCTCGCGCATCTGAGCAACCAACAGCCCCACATGCTCATATCGACGCTCCTCACGCAGACGTTTATCAAGAGATACGACCAACCGCTCACCATACAAGTCACCATCGTAATTGATGATATGTGTCTCTATTGTCTGCGCACCATCATCGAGTGTTGGTCGTGTCCCGATATTCATAATGGCCCTCTTCATCTCCATCCGTCCCTCCATCCGAGCATGCACGGCATAGACACCTGCAGCAGGAATAATTTTCTCACAACCACTGATATCCAGATTTGCTGTGGGAAATCCGAGTTTGCGACCCTGCTGAAAGCCCTCCACCACACGGCCAATCAACGTATAAGAATACCCTAAGAACTGATTAGCCCTTTCGATGTCACCGTCAATAACCATCTGTCGGATGATAGAACTACTCACAGACTGCCCGTCATATTGCAATTCTGTGGCACGAACAACCTGTATGCCCAACTCCTCACCATAGGCGATATAATTATCGTATCCCTCCTTACGACCATGTCCGAAACGGTTGTCATAACCCATGACCAACGTGGTCACCCCCAATCTGTCGCGGAGCACATACTCCATAAACTCCCGTGCTGTCATGGAGGCCATCTCGCGGTCGAAGGGCAACACCACACAATTGTCCACCCCCGTCTGCGACAACCTTACCATCTTTTCATCGAAGAAAGTCAGTAAATTAGGTCGATAAGTATCATCCAACACTTGGCGGGGGTGTTTATCAAAAGTAATGACCATCGACCCTGTACCCTGTTTCTGAGCAGCATCCATCACCATTTTGATGAGATGCTGATGCCCTCGGTGCACACCATCGAAGAATCCTATCGTCGCCACATTGTTGTGGGGCAGAGGCTCATGATTGTTGAGAAAGAATGTATGCATCACTTCTCACCTCTTTTCTTCCAATATTTCTCCAGTTTCCGAGCTTCGGAACGCTTGATTTGGATGACGCTGCCATGTTTGGGAGAGACGAAATTGGTGGCTTTCATCACACCCTCGTTGAAACGGCCCAATGGTGTGAAAGATTTGAAATCAGTAGTCTCTACAAAGCCGAAATTATGAGGATTGGCACTATAAATGTCATACATCACCACCCATCTGTTTTCCCCAATGCGCTTCCAGGTGTTGGGAGCCTCACAACCCCTTGGTTCAGCATCGATTTGCTCATGGTGATAGTCGCTGTATTGATTGATGCGGTCAGAAATCATGTATTTGATACCACCGGGGTTCTCCTGTGCCACATATGTCATAAAATATCGGCCATCAGGCATCGGACAGATATCGGCATCGAGAACCTGTATTTTCTCGTCAGGATATTCAAAGAGCAACTGTGGTTCTGTTTCCAAAGTGGTAAACTCGTCGTTGGCATAGCAGTAGTAGAGTTTTGTGCGCCCACCGGCATTCGGGCGAATGGTGAAATACACCATCAATTTACCAGCCACGGGGTCATAGATGGTCTCGGGTGCCCAGGCACAACCCAGTTCACCATACTCCTCGGGAAAGAGTTTGTCGATGCGCACCTCGGTATGTGTCCAGTGGATAAGGTCACGTGAACGCATGAGCACCAGTCCGCGGTTGTTACCCCACCCATATTTTTCATCGCGCTCCCACTGTGTGGTGCGCAACCCTCTCTCTTTACCGAAGACATGGAGGTCGGTAAGTGCCATATAAAACATCTTGTTATGCGGTGAGCGATAGATGTGGGGGTCGCGGATGCCATGTTGCTCAGCAATGGTGTCGCCGGCAATTACCGGCTGTCCGTCATTGACTGCCGTAAAAGTATATCCATCGTAACTTACAGCCATAAAAAGGCTGTGCGTATGGTCATTGAAGAAAGTGAATAAATAAGCGCCCATACCTTTTTCAGACTTGTCTTTCTGGGCACTGGCTGTGATTGGCAAAATAGCCAGTAGGAGAATAGCCAAAGCGTTTTTTATCTTCATCTTTTTAATATTTTGGGCAAAATTACCTATTTTCCGCTAATATCTTGCGTATAGAGGGTGAAAATCAGTACTTTTTTTTGCCAAACCGAATAAAATACATACTTTTGCACTATCTTGCAATGTATGTGTGCATGAATTAGGCATCAATAATGGCAAATTTAAAATCACTTTTCAAGGATACGGCCATTTATGGTCTTAGCAGTATAGTGGCACGATTTGTCAACTATTTGCTTGTACCTATCCAAACCGCCAAATTCGCTGCCTCGGGAGGTGAATATGGTGTGATTACCAATGTCTATGCTTATGTGGCGATATTGATTATATTGCTCACGTTTGGTATGGAGACAACCTTCTTCCGTTTTATGAACAAAGAAGGCCAGAACCAGCGTGTTGTCTATTCCACAACGCTTCGGATGGTGGGTGCTGTGGCATTGGTGACCACAGTCATCGTACTGCTGTTCTGTCGTCCGATTGCCAGTTTGATGGGGTATGGCAACCATCCCGAATATGTAGCCGTCATGTATAGCACAGTGGCCATCGATGCTTTTTCATGCATACTCTTCGACTATCTGCGGTGTGTTCACAAACCCGTCAAGTTTGCCACGCTCAAGATTGCCACCATTGTGCTCAATATCCTGCTCAATTTGGTGTATTTCTTTGTCCTACCCGCATTGCATCTTAATCCCTTCGGCATCTATGGCAGCGATATGCACTTCAATGTGGTATGGGTATTCTATATCAACCTGTTTTGTTCGGCGGCCTGTCTGCTGTTCCTGCACAAAGAACTGCGTGGTATCACCGGTGGTTTCTCATGGGACTCTTGTCGCCAGATGCTTGTTTATGCATGGCCTATCTTGGTAATGGGACTGGCAGGACAGCTCAACCAATGTGCCTCGCAGATTATTTTCCCCTATTTCTATGACGGCACGACGACCGAGGCTCATGCTCAATTGGGTATTTATGGCGCTTGTATCAAGATAGCGATGATCATGATGATGATTACCCAGGCGTTCCGTTTTGCTTACGAGCCATTTGTTTTCAGTAAAACGAAGGATGCCGACAATAAGGAGACATATGCCCAGACAATGAAATACTATGTGATTTTTACGCTGTTGGCTTTCCTATTTGTGATGGCATATATTAGTCTGCTCCGACATATCATCGGCCAGAGCTACTGGGAGGGATTGCGTGTGGTGCCCATCGTGATGGCTGCAGAAATCATGTTTGGCGTGTTCTTTAATCTGTCATTCTGGTATAAACTCACCGACCGCACCATTTGGGGGGCCTACCTGTCGGGAATCGGTGTCGTGATATTGTTTGCCATAGACATCATTTTTATCCCTAAGTTCAGTTATATGGCTTGTGCTTGGGCAGGATTTGTGGCATACGCCGTTACGATGTGCATATCCTACTGGATAGGTCAGCGTTATTATCCTGTGCAGTACCCCATCCGTGAGATACTGAAGTATGTGGCTTTGGCCATTATACTCTTTGTGGGAATGCATTATGCCTCAAAACTGCTGCCAACATGGGCCGCAATTGGCGTGAACACCATCTTGCTGCTGATGTTCGCCGCATACATAGTGAAATGCGACTTCCCATTGGCGAATATTCCTGTAATTGGTAAATATTTCAAAAAATAACAATAAAAACAACATACAATGAAGAAGTTTTTTCTTACCCTAAGTATCTGCCTGGCATGGTTTTCAGCAAAGGCTGATGAGGGAATGTGGACAATTTATAATCTGCCGCCACAAGTATATGAAATAATGCAAAACGAAGGCATGACCATGAGTTACAACGATCTCTACTATGGCGATGGTGCTCTTAAGAATGCCTGTGTGAATTTCAGCGGCTATTGCTCTGGAGTTGTGGTATCACCCAATGGTCTCGTTTTTACTAACCACCATTGTGGTTTCGAGGCTATCCGCAGCCATTCCACTGTAGAGCACGACTATATGCTCAATGGTTTCTATGCAAAGAGTTACGAGGAGGAACTACCCAATGAGGATATGTTTGTTAGTTTCATGGTCGACCAGATAGACATCACACCTCGTTTGGAGTCCATGCGGTTCGATAAACTGAGCAACAGCCGCCGTGAGGAAATCATCGATTCGCTTACTAACGTCCTGACCGACTCGGTGAAAGCCATAGACCCAACCCTCCATGTGAACATCGATGCATTCTATGAGGGTAATAAATTCTATGCCACCACATATCAGGATTTCACCGACATCCGTCTGGTATTCACCATCCCCATGTCAATGGGTAAGTTCGGTGGCGATACCGACAACTGGGTATGGCCACGCCAGACATGCGACTTCTCCGTCTTCCGCATCTATGCCGACCCGAAAACCAACTGCCCCGCAGCCTATAGCGAGGACAATGTTCCCTACAAGCCCAAACGTTGGGCACAGGTGTCTATGCAGGGCTACAAGGATGGCGACTTCGCCATGACCATCGGCTATCCCGGCAGCACACAACGCTACCTCTCATCGTATGGCATCCGTCAGATGCGCGACTGCGAAAATGCCGTGCGTGCCCAGGCCCGTGGCATCAAACAGGAGATTATGCGCCGCCACATGAATGCCGATGAGGCTGTACGCATCAAATATGATAGCAAGTATGCCCAGAGTTCCAACTATTGGAAAAACTCCATCGGTATGAACAAATGTATCGACTCTATCGGCATCATCAACCAGAAAGCCCTCTTTGAAGACCAGATTCGCCAATGGCAGAAATCCACGGGCTATTTGCTCTATAAGCTCGATTTTGATCGTCTTAAGGAATTGTATGCCGCCAATTACGAATCAACCCACGCTTACAATTACCTGATTGAATCTTTCTATGGCAATACTGAATTATTCAGTCGTTCATTGAAATACTATCGTGGAGAATACGACGTGCAAGGCCCCGAGGATAATCCTAAGAAACAATATATCATCATCGAGGATAACACAAAAGACTGGGACGAGGCTCTCGACAAAGAGGTGCTCGCTGCTATGCTGGAGAATTACGCAAAGCAAGTAGATGAAAAATACCTCCCAAAATTCTACACCACCATCAAAAACAAATTTGCCAACAACTATACAGCATACGTCAATTATCTCTACAAGAAGTCGGAACTGATGAAGACCGGCAAAAGAATCTATATCAACAAGAAAGGTTTCGACAAAGATCCCGGCGTACTCTTCGGTGAAGAATTTATTGAAGTCCTCCGCGCCATTGCTGTCTCAAGCCGCAGTGTGGAAAACAGTATCGAAACCCAGGAGCGTTATCTTTGCGATGCCGTGGTGCGTATGCAACAAGACATGCCCCACTATAGCGATGCCAACTTCACCATGCGCCTGAGCTATGGCCAGGTGGGTGAATATATGCTTGCCGGCCAACCGTCGGGCTACTACACTACACCTGAGAGTTTCATCGCTAAGATGGATCAAGCCGACAAGGTGGCAGACTACAAAGCAGAGCCTATCATGAGAGAACTTCTCTCATCAAATGATTTCGGCCCCTACACCGACAAAACAACAGGTAAGATGCAACTTTGCTTCCTCACCAATAACGACATTACCGGTGGAAATAGCGGCTCGCCGATGTTCAATGGCAAGGGTGAACTCATTGGCCTGGCATTCGACGGCAACTGGGACAGTCTCTCGAGCGACATCTTCTTTGACAAGCAACTTGCACGCTGTATCGGTGTCGATATCCGCTTTGTGCTCTTCATGATGGATCGCTGGGGACATGCCGACCGCCTGCTAAAGGAAATTAATGCAAAATAGTGAGAGGTAAGAAGACAATCTTCATTTTTCAATTTTCAATTTTCAATCTTCAATGGAACAGACACTGATTATATATAATACACTGACTCGTAGAAAGGAAGCTTTCAAACCACTTAATGCACCATTGGTGGGCATGTATGTTTGTGGTCCCACCGTCTATGGTGATCCACATTTGGGACATACGCGACCAGCCATCACTTTTGATATCGTTTTCCGCTATCTTAAACATTTAAGATACAAAGTGCGCTATGTGCGCAACATCACCGATGTGGGACACTTGGAGCACGATGCTGATGAAGGTGACGACAAAATTGCCAAGAAAGCCCGCCTCGAGCAACTTGAACCCATGGAGGTGGCACAATATTACACCAACCGCTATCATAAGGCTATGGAAGACCTCAACGTGTTGTCACCCAGTATTGAGCCACACGCCACAGGACATATCTTGGAACAGCAGCAACTGGTACGCGAAATCATAGACAACGGCTTTGCTTACGAGAGCAGCGGCAGCGTGTATTTCGATGTGGAGAAATACAACGAACAACACCATTACGGAATCCTCTCAGGTCGCAACCTCCAGGATGTACGCGATGCCAGCCGTGAACTTGACGGTGTGGGTGAAAAACGCCACCAAGCCGACTTCGCACTTTGGAAAAAAGCACAACCAGAGCATATCATGCGATGGCCAAGCGAATGGAGCGACGGTTTCCCTGGGTGGCACTGTGAGTGCACTGCCATGGGTCGCAAATATCTGGGCAATCACTTCGACATTCATGGTGGTGGCATGGATCTGATTTTCCCACATCATGAATGTGAGATTGCACAGGCTGTGGCCAGCCAGGGTGACCAGATGGTACACTACTGGATGCACAACAACATGATTACCATCAATGGCCAGAAAATGGGCAAGAGCCTGGGTAATTTCATCACACTAGAGCAATTCTTCACTGGTAATCATCCTATGCTTGAACAACCGTATTCACCTATGACGATACGTTTCTTCATCCTCTCCGCACACTACCGTGGCACTGTGGACTTCTCCAACGAGGCCCTCAAGGCCAGTGAGAAAGGACTGGAGCGGTTGCTCAACGGCATCGCTGACCTACAACGTGTGACTGTGTCGAAGACTTCCGATGAGACTACCCACAAAGTTATCGCCAACTTGCGCCAGAAATGCTATGATGCCATGAACGACGACTTCCAGACGCCTGTGGTTATCAGCCACCTGTTTGAGGCATGCCGCCAGATCAACATACTGCTCGACCACAAAGGTACCGTCAATGAAGCCGACCTCGAAGAGTTGTCGACTGTCATGCGTCTTTTCGCTTTCGACCTTTTAGGACTACGGCCAGAGCAAGGTAAATCAAACAACGCACGTGAAGAAGCCTATGGTAAAGTAGTAGATATGGTACTGGATTTGCGAGCTAAGGCCAAAGCCGCCAAGGACTGGGCCACCAGCGACCAGATACGTGATGCTCTCAGCGCCGCTGGCTTCGAGGTGAAAGACACCAAAGATGGTGTCACTTGGAAACTCAACCGATAGGAGTATAGTCAACAACAACACAACAACATGAAAGATCGTACAGCCAAATGTCCGAGATGCGGGAAGGAAATCTTCCGGTATGCGCAAATATGCCCGTATTGCAAGAGCGAGACAAAATTTGTCTCCATCGACGACGAGATGTCACAATCTCGTGTGGAAGAAAAAATAAAGGTTGTCCAAGAAGATACACCAGCATCCTCAGACAGTTTGTCTGAGGAGCAATCGCCCCAAAGCACCATGGTGCAAAACAAGAAGGACAAGAAGCAGCATCAGGGTCGTATGAAGAAATACGTAAACCATCTCAAGGAAGATGCAGAGAAGGTACATGAGAAATACGATGAAAAAATCGGCCGTCGTTTCTCCAAGTCAACCGTCCTGATTTCCTCCATCATCATACTACTCTCGCTCATAGTATTGGGGCTGTACATCGCTGTTCAGATGATGCAACATGAGACCTTCGGACAAGACACAACCATAGACCGTACGATGAAACTGAGGATTGACAGTGTGGAAAACCTCGTGTTGAAAGACTCAAAAATCCTAGCCAAGTTCCCCGACCGCAAGCGTCATTGCCTGCTTTACCTACAAAACAATGAATTGCACTATTTCAATGGTGCCTCACGTGTGGATAGCACCCTTCATCTTCCCGAACTCAACTCTCAGGCTGTCGTAGACAGCGAGGGCGGCATTTTGGATGCCTATTTGAGCACAAACGAACAATATTTGGTGATGATTGTATCGCGAAAGCCAGGTAATACCGAGTGCGGACTTTATCGCCTGGATATTGCGACACGACAATTGGATGTCATCGACCAAGGTGAGGTGGTGCGCGAGAAAGATGGCTTCAAGGTAACTAGCGGTCGCCGTACTGCCATATACGACTCAACGGGTGACAAGATTAGCGGTATGACAGGTAAAGAGATGGATGATTTTGAGGCTAAAATGGCCGCCGACGCTGCTGCCAAGGCTGAGAAAGAAAAAGCGGAGAAGAAATCTGGCGACGAGAAGAAGGATGAATCCAAGACAGAAAAGGAACCAGAACGTGAGAAAGCCACAGAGCAAGTATCAAAAGGTACGGATGTGGTCACCAAACCTGTAGAGCCCGTTGTCCCTGAAAAAATAGAAATCAAAGTCAAATAATTCAGTGAGATGAAGCGTTATCTTCACACGCTGGCATATTTGTTGGGTATTCATCTGCTAGGACTTTTTTTCCTGTCTGCATACAGAGCCGTGCAGTTTATTGCCCTTCATGGCATGTTGCAACCCAATGGTGAGGCTTCTCGTCTGACAGCATTCGTCAAAGGCATATGGTTCGACAATGTGATAGCCTGCTATCTGATGGTGGTACCCTTAGTGGTGCTACTATTGGCAGCGAGCATAGGCTATTGTCATCGTCGCTTACGCCGAGGTGCTGCTATTTGGTTTTGTGTGCTGTATGGTGTGGTATTGGCGGTATCAGCAGCCAACATCCCCTATTTCGCCTATTTCTTCAAAAATCTCGATGCTTCCATTTTCGGATGGTTTGGCTATGTCGGCACCACCACAGGTATGCTGGTAGGTGAGAAATCCTATTGGCTATATATCCTGCTCTTCATCCTCTCGATAATCGCCTTTGTTTGGCTTGTCAGGAAGTTGCGGCGATGTGCCGACAAACACATTGGTGAGACTTTTGTGCGCCAAAACTGGAAGACCCTTGTAGCATGTTTATGTATCACCCTGGTGACAACAGGCCTCTGCATCTTTGGCATCCGTGGTCGCACAGGATATAACCCCATCAAAATTAGTCAGGCATACTACTGCAACGACCCTTTCCTCAATCAATTGGGTATCAACCCTGCCTTCAACCTCTTCACGAGTACCCTTGACGGTATGCGTAAGGAGAACACCGAACTACATCTGATGCCCTACAACGAGGCTATCAGTTACACTCGCGATGCCTTGCATATCACAGGACTGGCTGACAGCACAACCGTCCTCCGTCGACACATCAGTGCAGAAGGAGAAACCATACGCCCAAATGTTGTCATCATCCTGATGGAGTCGATGTCGGCCAACTTGTTGCAGACATTTGGACAAGAGAAATGTCTTACCCCTACCCTCGACAGTCTCTACCATCATTCCCTTGCATTCACCCATTTTTATTCAGCCGGAATCCATACCAACCATGGTCTTACAGCCTCGTTGTACTCTTTTCCTGCCATGATGATGAGAAACCTGATGAAGGGCACGGTAACACCCCATCGCAGCGGTTTGCCAACAGTACTCAAACAGCAGGGATACCACAATCTGTTTTTCATGACTCATGAGTCGCAGTACGACAACATGAATGCCTTTTTCCGCACCAATGGTTATGACGAGGTGTTTGCACAAGAGGACTATCCTTCGAAGGAAGTAGTCAACAGTTTCGGAGTACCCGATAAATATCTGTTTGAATATGCCCTGACAACTATCAACCGAACAGCCTCAACTGAACAGCCTTTCATGGCAACCATTCTAACCATCAGCAACCATCCCCCCTACATCATCCCCGATGGTTTCAAAACACGAACCAAGGAACCCGAGACACAGATCGTGGAATATGCCGACCGCTGCATTGGCGACTTCCTTACCCAAGTTCGTCGGCAACCATGGTACGACAACACCATTTTTGTGATTTTGGCTGACCATGGCAAACTGGTGGGACAAATGGACTCGGAACTACCACAGTCATATAATCACATCCCTTGTCTCATCTTCGGCAAGGGTGTGGAACCATACCTATATGATGGATTAGGTACACAGGTGGACCTCATGCCCACGCTTCTTGGCATCATGAACATGAGTTACGACTATGATGGTTTTGGTGTGGATTTGCTCCGTGAGCAACGTAACCGTGTGTTCTACACCTCCGACACGCATATGGTTGCCCGCGACAGCGCAGGTGTCTTTTTATACAGCCCGAAAATGGAGAAAGATTTCTGCTATAACCTTGGTGCAGATGGACAATTGCATCCTACCAAGTTCAACAATCACTTCCAGCAACTCCGCCAATATGTCTTCGCCATGGAACAGACAGCAGAGTTTATCTGTAGGAAAAATTGATTTTTTTACCTATTCTTCCCTTCTAAGTTTCTGACGCCCTTGTTCCAAGTCAAGAAGGAAACGCTTGACATCCAGTCCGCCGCCATATCCAGTGAGGCTTTTGTCGCTTCCCACCACCCGATGGCAAGGCAAAAGGATACATAGCGGATTGGCGCCATTGGCATTGGCAACGACACGTGCCGAACGGGGCATACCTAAACGGCGAGCCTGTTCACCATACGAAATAGTACGCCCATAATGGATATTGGCCAGCGAACTCCAAACCATTCGCTGGAAATCTGTGCCAATCAATTTATAGGGTACACTGAATGAACGGCGCTGACGTGAGAAATATTCTTTCAACTGCTTCTTAGCCAATGTGATGACGGGCGAGGTGCCGTCAACAATCTCTGCCTTCAGCGTCTTTCCCAACCGTCGCTGCAGAGACTCAGCATTTTTGCTGACAGCCCAATCACATATATACAGTTTCCCCTTGTATGAACAGAGCACCAGTTGCCCACATGGGCTATCGTATGTTCCGCGGATAATATTCTCTTCCATGGGCTTAGTCTTTTTGTTGATAAATTGTTTAGGTTGGAGCAGCACCCTTTCCGGGTGGTTTCTTTTGTTGGCGAAGATAGTAAAAATTTCGGAAAGTACAAAATTTCAGTGCATTATTCTTTTTATATGGCATATTTTCGCTGTTTTTGACTAAAAATGACTACATTTGCAAATGATAATCAATTATTTATGCTGAGGGATATCTGAACCTAAATTGAAGATAACCGACTATCGACAACTACTAAACAATCAATTCAATGAAAAAAATACTCTCAACGCTCGTTCTATCATGGATAGCGCTATTTGCCATGGCACAACAACTCCCCTATCGTGAGCGTATCAACCTAGCTGGTGAGTGGGGTATATGGCTAAGTCCTTCGTCTATCGATGAAGCTGTCACTGTCGCTAAGATGCCACAAAGCGTCCAACTACCTGGCACCACCGACACCAACGGTCTTGGCAATCCACCACAGTCCACCGATGAGACTACCCACCTTACCCGTTTACACTCCTTTATTGGTATTGCCGTATATGCGCGTGACGTCATAATCCCCAAAAATTGGAAAGACCAAACCATCAGTCTCACGATGGAACGCACCAAGCCCACCCAAGTGTTTGTCGATGGGGTAAAAGTGGGCGAAAGCGATGACATCACCACCGCACAACAATATGACCTCACCCAATGGCTCACTCCTGGCACACACCACTTCGCCGTGGTAGTAAACAATGGGGAGAGCGTACCACCCCAGCTGTTGAGCAATTCCCATGCCTACACCGAAGACACACAAACCAACTGGAATGGTATCATCGGCGACTTGTTCTTAGAGGCTGTATCACCTATACATTTTTCCTCGATACTGGTAGAACCGGATGCGCTGAAACATGAGGTTACCGTCAGCCTTTCGATTGCCGGCACCCCAAAAGCACATACACATATCCTCGTCGAAGCTACTCCAAGGAACTGGAACGGCAAAATATGTTATGCTGACCTTTGGACAGAACAAGGAAAACAAGACTATACAGTCACCATCTCCTTAGGCGATGAGGCTTGCTTTTGGGATGAGCACCATCCAAATATGTATGACCTGAGCGCCACACTTGATGGATATGATGAACAGCATCGTGTTTTCGGACTTGTAGACTTCCGTGTCGACGACCACCATTTCGTGGTGAATGGCCGTGAAACGTTCCTCCGTGGCAAGCACGACGCCTGTGTGTTCCCTCTCACCGCCCATGTGCCTATGGACCGACAGTCATGGCTCGACTATTTAGGCAAATGTCGCAGCTATGGCATCAACCATGTACGATTCCATTCCTGGTGTCCGCCAGAAGCAGCCTTCGATGCCGCTGATGAACTTGGCATCTACCTTCAGCCGGAGTTGCCTTTCTGGGGCGACTTCAATCCTGATGACTCAAGGCTGATGATCTTCCTACACAAAGAGGGTGAGCATATTTTCAGTACCTATGGTCACCATCCTTCGTTTGTGATGTTTGCCTTGGGCAACGAACTATGGGGGTCGATTGAGAAAATGGGTGAGTTTGTGAACGACTTCCGCCAAATGGCTCCCCACAAACTCTTCACGTTTGGCTCCAACTATTACCTCGGTTATCAGGGCGTGAAGCCTGGCATGGACTATTTCACCACTTGCCGTGTGGGCGGAGAGGCATGGGGGGCATTCGACACCCACACCCGCGGCTCTTTCGCCTTTGCCGACACCTACGACGGTGGCATCATCAACCATACCCACCCAGGCACATTGGTGAATTTCGAAGGTGCCTGCGCCAAATCGACAGTGCCTGTCATCAGTCATGAGACAGCACAATTCCAAACCTATCCCGACTATGACGAGATACGGAAATACACCGGTGTGCTCTATCCCTATAATATGCAGGTGTTCTACAAACGACTGGTGCAGGCAGGCTTGGCATCACAGGCGAAGGACTTCCACCGTGCTTCTGGTCTATGGAGTCTGCAACTCTACAAGGCTGACGTGGAGATGGATATGCGCACACCAAATATGGCTGGATTCCAACTGCTCGACCTCCAGGATTACCCAGGTCAGGGTAGTGCATACGTTGGCGTATTGGATGCCCTGATGGAAGAGAAGACTTTTATGAAGGAAAACAATGGTGAAAGGGTGTGGCGGTCTTTCTGTAACCAGGTGGTGCCGCTTTTGGAGACCGAACGTTTCTGCTACGCTTCCGACGAGATTCTGAAAGGCCATATAAAACTGTTCAACTATGGTTCGGGCGAGGAAGAAACCAAATACTTGGAAGGGAAACTGGAATGGGTGTTGGAGGAGGAAAACGGAGCCATTCTCTGGCATGGTTTCATGGACATTCCTGAAGACTGTCACGGACTGGTGGATGTAGGTGACATTGCTATAGACTTAAGTGATGTTGACAGCCCCATGCGCCTCAACCTCTCGCTCTTTGCTTATGTCAATGCTTCTAAGGGTAAGTTTTCCAACAGTTATCCCATCTGGGTATATCCCGCCAATGGCAAGGTAGACGAACTGAAAAAAGACATCATCATCACACATCAGTTGGATGCATCGGTCATGCGTCGCCTAAATCGTGGAGCCAAGGTGCTATGGATGCCCGATACCACCGAATATCAAGACCAAGTGGTGGGTGGTCTGTTCCAGACCGACTACTGGAACTACCGCATGTTTAAAACCATCAGCGAGAACAACCACCGTCCTGTGTCGCCAGGCACCCTTGGCATTCTCACCGATCCCAAACATCCCCTCTTGGCAGACTTCCCTACTGAATTCCACTCCAACTGGCAATGGTTCCCTGTGGTGAAAGCCAGTAACCCCATGATTCTCGACAACCTGCCACAGAACTATCTGCCAATCGTCCAAGTAATCGATAATATCGAGCGTAACCACAAATTGGGATTGGTCTTTGAATTTGCTGTAGGAAAAGGACGACTGCTGGTATGTATGAGCGACTTGGAACGGGCTTCGGAATATGTTGAGGGACGCCAATTCTACCTCAGCCTCCTCCGCTATATGCACTCGCCACAATTCCAACCCCAATACCATTTGAAGAACAGCGCTGAATTGACCACCCTCCTCCACCAACCCATCCAAGAACGTAAACTGGAGGAACTGAACAACATTTCACCATATTGAGATTTGACATTCTTATTTAGCAAGAGTATCGGCTGCATTCATAAAACAACCTATCTATGAGAAAAATTACATTGACTTTTATTGTTTTTCTGTCTGCCATGATGGCCTATTCGCAGACAGAAGAAGCGTTCCGATACCCTCCCACGGAGATGTGCAACCATGTCATACTCGGCTGGGACGGACAAATAGACAGCACCGTGATAGAGCGAGACCTGGATGCCATCGAAGCATGTGGCTTTCGTTGTGTCATCATCGAACCAGGTTACCATATGGGGGACCCCTATCTCAGTCCACAATGGTTTGCCAACGTGCGGATGATGGCCGATGCCGTGGAACGCCGTGGTATGAGAATGTGGATTATCGACGAGGGCAAATACCCCAGTGGTATGGCTGGCGGGAAATTCTCTAAAGAACGTCCCGACCTTTGTATGCAGGCACTGATAATAGAAGGCGACACTGTGAAGGCTGCACGACGTTCATCAAACACACGCTGTGTGAACAATCCGACTGGTGGCAAAGACGACAGCAATTCTCTCTGCGACTATCTCGACACCACTGCTGTGAGACAGTACATCAACTGGACCCATGAACAATACAAAAACGCCTTAGGCCATCATTTAGGTACCACCGTGCTTGGATTTCGCGGCGACGAACCCGCCTATCAGCGTGTGCCCTGGACGACTGGCATCGACAGCATCTTCGAGGCACGCAAGGGGTATTCCATCCAGCCATGGCTGAAAGTTCTCACCATGAGTGAGCGGACATCACTCCATCATGCCTCACTCACTGAAGAACAGCGACGCGCCAAAGCCGACTACTGGGATGTGTGGAGCAGCCTCTTTGCCGACCATTATTTCAAGATGCAAGCCGACTGGTGCGAGACCAATGGTGTGCGACATATCACGCACATGGACAAAGACGATATGCTGGCATGGTGCGTGAAGATGGAAGGTGACCCTTTCCGCAACCTAAGTCGTGTACAAGTACCTGGCATCGACGTCATCTGGTCGCAGATATGGTATGGCAGTAACACCGAATTTCCACGCCTTGCCTCCTCTACAGCCCATGTCTATGGAAAACAGCGGGCCTTCAGCGAAAGTTTCGCCGCCTACACCAGGAATCTGGACATCCCTGCGGTGAAATATGTGGTAGACTACCAGATTGCCCGGGGCATCAACTTCTTTGAGTTTATGTTCATGATGAGCAAACGTGGACCAACGGGATATATGGCCGACCCTGCCATGAAGACGCTCAACGAATACGTCAACCGCACCACCTACCTTATGTCGCAGGGCAGGCCATCGGCACGTGTAGCGGTCTATGCCCCCATTCCATCGCTATGGTTGGGCAATGAGCGCGCCGACCATTTCACACGGGCAGCAGGACATCTGCTCACAGCCCACCAATATGACTACGACTTTATCACCGACGATGGCCTTGTCGAAGCAATCAACGTGAGCAATGGCCGTCTGCTCAACAAAAGTGGTCAGGCCTACGAGACGCTGATCATCCCTAGCGCTGAAGTCATTCGTCATGATGCCTGGCAACGAATCGAGGAATTTACAAGCCGTGGCGGCAAGGTGGTTTTCCTCGGCGACCTGCCTCGTGCCACTGCCGAAAAGACGATGATGCAACAAAAACCCATCACCATCCCACCAAACGCACTACACGTGACCGACAGCGTATGGACAGAGACATGGACGGAGATGATGCCCGTGAGGGAACTGCAAGTGGTGGAAGGTTGTGGCGACAGCATCGCCTATACAGCCCGCCAAACAGCCAATGCCCATATCTTCTTCATCCTCAACCAGCGTTCCTCTTCAGAGACGCTCACCATCGACCT
>JAFZAE010000050.1 GCA_017548385.1 Prevotella sp. | reverse complement strand
TTAAACACACAGATTGTTGGGGCATGGTCTATACCACCATAGGTGTAGGGAATAACCTCGTAAGTATCAAGACTACCATCAAACACTGTACTCAATGCATGATCACACAAATCAAATCCACTATGAGTCTCAAAATACCGCTTTCGCATCTCCTCCACTTCAGCGATGGTGGGTGGTACCTTCACCACAATGGCAAGATCCACTGTTTCATTTCCCCAATAATCGTTACCTGGACAGCCCAGGACTTCTACGATGTCGCCAGGCTTAAACCTAATCTCTTCGGGCTTGCGTCCCCCAAATAAATTCCTGCGCCCCCACACATTGTATTCATCACCTATCGCACAATTTGGCATGAAGTGTCCGTAATCATTTTTGCCCCAAAGAGTGCCATCAGGCAGATATGTTCTTAGCGAAAGATTCTGGTTTAGAACATCCACATTCACTTCTTCTCTTAATGGAATCTCAAT
Source organism: Prevotella sp. (assembly GCA_017548385.1). Taxonomy (GTDB): domain Bacteria; phylum Bacteroidota; class Bacteroidia; order Bacteroidales; family Bacteroidaceae; genus Prevotella. The sequence continues at coordinate 4,970 of JAFZAE010000050.1, read as the reverse complement.
CACCACATAAGCATACAAATCCATATAATCATCATTGACGGGATTCATTTCGTGAATTCTGGTGTAGGAATTGCCCTTCTCCCGTATGTAGTTTTCCACTTCTTCCATGCTCCTGAAATATATCTCATTACTTCCAGAAACTCGAAAAGTAGGATAATGCATCCTTCGTTTGTTTAAACACATATGTGCATAATGTATGACCTTGTATATACTTTCGGTTTTATCCATTTGATATTATTTTTATTTTTCAAGAGAGTACTTATTTGGATGACGTAACCCCTGATACAAGCCCACGCAGAAGTAGAAAATGCTTTCCATAAGGCTGAATCCGCCTATCGGTGTGAGATCCGATGATTCTTGTATGTTCAGCCCATATTTCGAATTCATCTCATCCGCCATTTTCTGCCATCGTGGTCCGTGGGGATCCTTTTCCATAATCCATTTCCGAAGCATATAAACATGAATCATCTCATGCACCATGACATTGGTGAACATTTCGTCATCATATTCATACATCTCTGAGAATATCAACTTGAGGCCTTCGCACCTCCGTGTTTTCTTGTTCGGGTAATAGGTCACCTTTGCGACGTATCCTTTTGCCCGAGTGATTCTAATTATTTGCGGACGTCTCAGCTTTCCTTCGAAATACGCTTGGTTGCATTGTGCGAAGCGCTCCTTAATCAGTTTCTGTGTGAGTGTTATCATAGTCATTCCAATTAATGTTTTAACATTACATCCATATATCTGTGCACATCGAAATAGACTTGCTTGACACCGTAGGGGTGGTCCTCGAACTCGATGCGGTCAATTCCCTCCCCTACCAGGACTTGCCTCTTCACCTCCATCATATAATAAGGGAAGAAATGATTGATAAACTCATATTCCTGTTGCACTGAGATGACACTGTATGCCGTCCCGGGAGTCTTTCCCTCCCCAGAAATAAAGATGGTTTCCAGCAGCTTTCTTGCTTGTACTGTTTTCACTTTGTAATACGGCGATGGAGATTGATCCAACACGCAGCCATTCGCCTCGCCCCCATTACGGGCAAGTTCCTCCCAATAATCCACACTCAGGGCATCGTCCACTTCTCCCGATGCATACTCCGGCGTGAACGTGTAGCCATACATCAATTTTCTCATTGTGCCGCCCTGTTGGAATTTCCACAGCCTTCCCTGCCGGAAATCTTCCATCAACTTGTTGTTGTAGGAATGAGCATATTCCTCAAAATTCACTTTATAAAACATAATTTGCACGTCGATTTTTGTATTGACGATGCAAATTTCGGATAATAAAATGACATAGAATGTGAAATCCTAGCTAGGATAACGATTGGGGGGGTGCAGATGTCATTTATTTGCTAGGGGCAGTACTATTCCCCATAGATACGGCACCACATATTATCGGGACGGTGAAAGCTATCCACTTCCTCTGGAGTCGGCAATTTGTCGACAAAATCCTTCAGGGAATCAGGTATAACAACCTGCTCAGGTGATATGCTGATATACATATAGCTTTTATTTCCGCCTGTTGTTTTCAATTCGAATGTCTCATACTCATTCTCCGAACAGGATTTTTTCTTAATCTCCTTATTAATAGGTGATTTCGTCTGCGAATAACAGAGGGAATCATATGTAAAACACCCCTCTATATCATCATCATTATTTTTCATCGAACGACGAAGAAATTCATTGCCTTCTTGTTCTTTGTAAACAAAATCCGTCAACCAGTCATTCGCGCTTTTCGTTCCTGTTTTTATCCTCATTTGGTCAACTAATTGTATGAGTGATTCTCGATGGGAAATAAACAGTTTCGGCACTAATTTTGTACCTTGAGGACCACATACTGTCATCAGCGCCAACGTGTACACCAACTTATTTCGTCCAACCAAATGCATTTCAGATTCACTTCCATCGGCATGATGCAGAATAATCGCATATCTTTCTCCTTTCTTATATCCATATCCCGAATGTAAATCTCGAATCTCCACATAGCTTTTTACGGTGTCGGCGACGGCGGCTGTATCTTCAGCCGAAATGATTTTCTGCATCATTTCACGCGCCACCTGTTCCAGATGCTCGCCCTTTTTACCTCCAAATTTTTGGGCTATTCGCAAGTAACGAATAGCCTCATTGGGGTCTTTACCAGCAAGTTCACCTTTCTGAAGCAAGAAACCCATCAATGAATATGCAAGCGCATATCCATCATTATCTTTTTCACTATAATCATCTTCGTCCTTTTTACTCTTCGGTTCACCTATATCCGCCTTTGGCTTGTATGCACTTTGCGAAGATTCTCTTATAGACAAATCATCGTCACATACTTCTGCAGCCATAGCATAATTATCCAACATGTTTATGCCATTCATCAAGACGCCACCATACGGGTTAATGTAGCGGCGAGTTGGCATTGGTCTAGGGGCAGGCTTTTTCTTTATGCCACACACTTCTTGCAACAGTCCAAAAGCTTTATCATAATCAGCTTTCCCTCGCGCTTTCTTCAACAATCGCTGAGCTTCTATCACCTTTGAAGCAAACGGACTAGAAGCTTCATCTATAACGTAATTCAAGACCTCGTTGTACAAGGCTTCCATACTCTGGTTCTCTGTTGCATTTTCTTTTTTCATATGTAATAGGTTTTGAGGGTGAAACGAAAATTGTATGCAAATATAGGGAAAAAATCTGAAATGGAAAAGAGGGATTTCACTATTTATGAAATATTCGTTCAGTGGCTAACGTTGTTCGACACACAGCATGATGTTCTTTAACCTATAACCTTTAACCTTTATTTCCTAGCTAGGATAATACCAGTGAGTCCCTCCAAAACTCCTATCTTCGCATCGAAATTGTTCAACACGCTTTAATTGAATGACTTATGATGCACCATTTAAAAAGGAAAAAAACGTTGGAAGAAGTCGTGAATGACGGAGAGTTGCTGAAGCAGAGAGCGGAGGATTTGGCTGAGGAGAATCCGGAGCTGACTTTGCTGAAGGCTTTCAACTGCATTTTGGATTTGGCTATGGATTCCGAGTTGACTCCAGATTTCTGGAAGCATTCCACCTTGTTCTCCCATTATGTGGCAGGACGAATGAAGGTGTCGCCCACACAGGCTGTGCTTCTGGGATTGCTGATAGAGAACGGCACAATGGGAAGAACCGCAACAATGCAGGATGTGGCAAGATATGTTGGCTGCAGGAATATGGCGATGATGCAGTATCAGCAGGAGGTGGACGACTTGGTGAAACGGGGATTCGTGCGTCGGTCGATCAAGAATTTCAGAAGAGAAATAACATACATCATACCGACAGCACTGCTCGATGCGCTGAACAAGAATGAGGCGTATGAGAAAAAAACTCCCAAGTGCAACAACGTGATTGAGCTGATGCAGAGTTTCTATGAACTGACCCATCTGCGCTATGAAGAGGAATTGTCCTCGGAACTGCTGGAAGAAGAGGTGGCGGATCTCCTGGAGACGAATAAGGATATGCCTTATGTGAAGGCACTCAAGAAACTGGATCTTGATGCGGATATAGAACTCCTCATCACCCACTTCTGCCGTCATATCGTGCTGAACAACTTGGATTGCTTGGATCTGGACGTATTAGGCTATCTCTACGACGATAAAAAGACGCGTTATGATTTCTGTCATGCAATGACGGAGAAAATTCACCCAATCATTAAATCGGGATGGGTGGAACGGGCATTTGATGGAGGTTTCGAGAGTAATGAGACGTTCCGTTTGACAGACCGAACCAAGAAGATTCTGCTGAAGGGCATTGAGCTGAAACTGGAGGATAATTCGCATTGTGGCATCATCGGGTACAAGAAAATCGTGAAGAAAGACTTGTTCTTCGGACAGGAGGTGAATGAACATATCGAACGCCTCACGCATCTGCTCGATGACGAGGAATATCAGAAAATTTGTGCGCGTCTGAAGAAGAAGGGGTATCGCGAGGGATTCACCTGTCTGTTCTATGGCGCACCGGGTACAGGAAAGACGGAGAGTGTGATGCAGTTGGCGAGGTTGGCTGGACGCGACATCCTGCAAGTGAATATCGCTGACGTGAAGAGCAAATGGGTGGGTGACAGCGAGAAGAACATCAAGAGTATCTTCGACCGTTACAGGTTTGCCGTGAACAATTCGAAGAAAGCCCCTATCCTACTCTTCAACGAGGCGGACGCCATCATCGGTAACAGGAAGCGGGATGCCGAGCAAGCTGTGGACAAGATGGAGAACTCCATCCAGAACATCATCTTGCAGGAGATGGAAAATCTGCAGGGCATCATGATTGCCACAACCAATCTGGAGGAAAATATGGACAAGGCTTTTGAACGCCGTTTCCTCTACAAAGTGAAGTTTGACAAGCCCGAACTGCCCCAACGTGCCAAAATCTGGCACTCAATGATGCCAGAACTATCGGAAGAAACCACAGAACGCCTGGCTGGTGCCTACAACTTCAGTGGCGGACAGATTGAAAACATCACCCGCAAATGCAACATCGACACCATCCTCTATGGTCGCCGCTACGTGACAGACGAGCGAATCGAGCAGTACTGTCACGAAGAGACCATCAGCAAGAAGACCACAAAATCGATCGGCTTCAGAAGTTGAAGCCGATCGATTGTTATGAAAAAGTAACATCTCTTTTTATTGGTCTATAATGTTCTTGTTTTTTTCTCTATCAATTTTATAACCTTGAAAAACTTATCTTTTTCTTCATCCGCGTTGTGACCAAACATCATTTCTTGCTTTTTCGTTCTCCCCGACCCAGGCATAGAAGCATAGATTTTTCTGTCGATCCTGTTAAATGTAACTTCCTTGGATAAAGTATCACCATCACATACAACGAAAATAATCTCATCGTTATTTACAGACTTAATATTCCAGAATAGACCACAAATAAAGTTTGCTTTCGATGTCAGACATTCGGTTCTTTTTTTTGTAAAAAAATGAATCTTTTGTTTCTTCAACAC
>JAFZAE010000049.1 GCA_017548385.1 Prevotella sp. | reverse complement strand
TCCCCGACAGTCCCGCTGCTGTAAGTTGTCTTTCGACACTAAGAGCATGATGCCACTGGCCCATTGCCGGGAAGGCGCTCTAGGTGTGACAACAAAGTCAGAAGACCTGCCGTCACATTTTTACTCTCGTCGTCACGTGGTTATGGCGACGTAGAACCATACATCATGAGAAGGATTGTACATACATGCCTGCTATGCCTAATAGCCATCACTGTGTTCGCACAGAATGACGATGGCCACGACAGCGACAGCACCCTCAGCTTCAGGCCTGTGATCATCACCTCGAAACTCACTTTTCGGGAAGTGATTCCCTCGCAGACCCTTAGCGGCGAGCAGTTGGAACGGTTGAGCACGCACTCCGTGGCAGACGCCTTGCGTTATTTCTCTGGTTTGCAGCTGAAAGACTATGGTGGTGTGGGAGGCATCAAGACCGTCAACATCCGTAGCATGGGCACCAACCACCTTGGCATCTATTACGATGGCATCGAGTTATCGAATGCCCAAAACGGACAAATTGACCTTGGGCAATTTTCACTCGACAATGTGGATGAGGTGACGCTCTATAATGGTCAGAAGAGTGCCATTTTTCAAACTGCCAGTGATTTCGGTAATGCCGGTTCGGTATATATCCGCACGCGGTTGCCACGTTTCTTTGACAATGAACGACAGCACCTGAAAATCAACCTCAAGGGTGGCTCCAGCGATATGGTACGTCTCTCGGGAGTTTATGAACAGAAACTCAGCGAACACCTAAGCGCCTCGGTGAGCGGCGGTATCCTCACCGCCAGCGGTAAGTATAAATTTCGCTACCGGCGTGTCAACATCGACGGCACCACTGCATGGGACACCACCGCTGTACGGCAAAATGGCGACATACACGCCGAGCGGTTAGAGGCCAACCTCTACGGCACTCTCAACCAAGGATATTGGCAGTTAAAAGGATATGCCTACAATTCGCAGCGGGGCATCCCTGGAGCCATTGTCAATAACGTGTGGCGACGAGGCGAGCGGCAAGGAGATTTCAACACATTTGCCCAGGGACAATGGCAGCGAAGTTTTAGCGAGCGGTTCAGCACCCGTGTGATGGCAAAGTACGCCTATTACCGCACCCACTACATCAACCGTGACTCCACCCAACTGCCCGTAGATAACCACTACTACCAACAGGAAGTGTATCTCACCACAAGCAACGTGTATGAGATTATGCACAACTGGAGTGCATCGATGAGTTACGACCTGCGATGGAATAAACTCAATGCAAGCACCTACGGTTTCGCCTACCCCACCCGATGGTCCAATCTCGTATCGGTGGCAACTGCAGTTGACTATGCTCACGTAAAACTGCAAGCAAGTCTCCTGGCATCCATCATCAAAGACCACACACAACGCAATGGCAGCCACCCTACCCTCACGCGTTGGACACCAGCTTTCTTCGCTAACATCTATCCATTACGGGGCAGGATGCTCTCACTGAGAGCTTTCGTGAAGAGAAGTTTCCGTATGCCCACGTTCAACGATCTCTACTACACCGACATGGGCAATGCCACACTGCGACCGGAGACAGCCACACAATACGACGTGGGCATGGTACTTAGCAAAACCTGGGCTCACGGCTTCCTCCAACATGTAGGACTACAGACCGACGCCTATTACAACGACGTAAAGGACAAGATTATCGCCTACCCCAAGGGACAGCAGTTTCGTTGGACGATGCTCAACCTCGGGCGCGTACATATCAAGGGAATCGATGTCGAGGCAGAGGCAGACCTGCGTCTTGCACCACAACTTACACTGACTGGCCGTGCGCAATACACCTACCAGGATGCCCGAGACGTTACCGACCCCACCACGCCCTACTACCGCGACCAAATTCCCTATATCCCCTGGCACAGCGGTTCAGCCATCCTGGGGCTCAACTACAAGGGATGGACCCTAAACTACAGCTTCATCTATGCTGGCGAACGGTACAATGAACAGGAAAACATCATTTACAACCACATGGAGCCATGGTACACCAACGACCTCAGTATGATGTACGAATTCAACTATCGCCAAATGAAATGGAAAGTGACTATGGAAATCAACAACCTGCTCAGTCAGGACTACGACGTCATCGTCAACTATCCCATGCCCAAGCGCAATTATGCGCTATCCATTCAGATGGAATTTTGAAAATTGAAGGGGGTTAAAGAGTAGTTAAAGGGAAGTTAAAGGGGAGTTAAAGGGACAATAGATTTGAGTAATAAAGGGAGTTATGAAGAGCCATTACCTGAAAACTGGACATGGTATCGTCTGAACTCTTAATCTTCTATATAAATTTCAAAATAATGACAAAAAAGACATTGTTCATACTCATCAGTCTTGCGGTTCTGCTTTTAGTATCCTGCCGCGATGACAATATCGTGGTCTATCCCACACAGGATGATACAGGGCATCAGACCAAGACTGAATATATCGGCATGTATGTGCTTAACGAGGGAAACATGGGCAGCAACAAATGCACCCTTGACTACCTCGACCTAATGACCGGTGTCTATAACCGCAACATCTACCCTTCACGCAATCCAAACCAAGTGATGGAACTAGGAGATGTAGGCAATGACATTAAAATCTATGGTAGTAGTTTGTGGATGGTGGTCAATATGTCGAATAAGGTGGAGGTGGCTAACGCCATGACCGCCGTGAGTCGTGGACATGTAGATATTCCAAACTGCCGTTACGTGGCATTCGACGGGGGTTATGCCTATGTAAGTTCCTATGTAGGTGAAATCAACAAAGAGTCTGTGGTTGGAGGAGTCTATAAGGTGGACACCACCACCCTACAAATAGTGGGGAAAGTGAACGTGGGCTATCAGCCCGACGAATTGGCTGTGGCTGACGGAAAACTCTATGTGGCCAACAGCGGAGGATACCAAGCTATGCAAGGCAAAGGGTATGATAACCGTGTAAGTGTCATCGATCTCAAATCATTTACCGTCGAGAGTCATGTCAATGTTGCCCCGAACCTATCGTTGCTCCGTGCCGACAGCCATGGTGCCCTCTGGGTTGCCTCAAGAGGCGATTACCAAAATTATCCTTCACGGCTCTACCATCTGAAGAAAGGAAAGCAAGGACAGATGGTCGTCAGCGACTCCATCGACACCCCTGTGAGTGGAATGGCCATATTAGGCGATTCTATCTATTACTATGGTTCCACATACGACCAAAACTGGCAACCACAGACCACATACGGCATCATTGACATCAAAACAAGTACCATTGTCAACAACCGTCTCATTCAACAACCTGCTGACAACCCCATCAAAACAACATACGGAATCATGGTACACCCCATCACCCACGATATCTATATCATGGATGCCACCAATTATGTTTCTAGTGGAAAACTCTACTGTTTCGACAATGACGGAAACTATAAATGGGTAACCTGGACTGGTGACATTCCAGGACATGCTGTGTTCTTAGAGATGAGGAGTGAGCGGTAAAAGAATACTCTTTACAATACATCCTAATGTATCCCAATACATCCCCAAAACATCCCAAAAAATGAAAAAAATACTCCTTCTCACCCCCCTATTACTTATCTCCACCACAGTGATGGCACAGCGGATGGATGACACACCCATCCATAGCAAATACATCCAGGCGGTAGATGAATATCTGCCGGCTCCCGGACAGTTTGTCAACACGATCCCAATATGTACTGCCGATGACACGCCAAAGACGGTAGCGGAGAAATGTACCGAGCGTATCGCCGGCGACAAAGGCGACATGATTACGCTCGGAGCATATGGTGGTTATGTCACCTTCCATTTCGACCATAGCATCGCCAACATCCCAGGGCAGCGTGACATCTACATCAAAGGCAACGCATACACAGGCAACAGCGAGCCAGGTGTCGTGATGGTGGCCAAAGACGTCAACCACAACGGCATTCCAGATGACCTATGGTATGAGATTGCCGGCAGCGCAGATGTCGATAACGCCGATGAAACCACATACGGTTACGAGATCACCTACACCCCCAATCCTTTGGGCGATATCACTTGGACCGACAATTTAGGACGGCAAGGGACAGTAGACCGTAACGTCTACCACGACCAAGAGTATTTTCCCCTATGGCATAACGACCCTCTTACCTTCCACGGCACGCTGCTACCCATGAATGCAGTCAACAACGGGACGGGAGGACAGGAATATTGGGTGCTTTCGGCATTCAGCTATGGTTATGCTGACAATGCCCCCAACAGCGACATCGAAACATGCAGTATTGACATCGCATGGGCAGTGGATGCAAACAGACAACCCGTGGACCTGGACTTTGTCGATTTCGTGCGTGTCTATAATGGCGAGAACCAGAAATGCGGATGGATAGGAGAGACCAGCACGGAAATCAGTGGGGCTGAAGACCTGCACTTGGAAGAATCCATCCAAGCCATCACCACTCACATCAATGCCATGAGTACCCCCTCCAGCAGAATCGTCATCAGCCGCCATGCATTAGATGGCCGTTCGCTACGCCAAGCTACACCTGGCATCCAAATCGTCCGCTATAGCGATGGAACAACGAGGAAAGAAGTGAGATATTAAGAGTCATAGGTAATCTATATAATCAGAAATATCTAAAAAATCAAGTTATTCCTATAAAAAACCAAACCACAAAGACATGAAAAAACTTTACATCACAATGTTAGCGGCACTCTTTACAGGTGTCCATTGTATTGCAGATGACGTGGTAACCTTCGAAGAATTCGAGGTTAATGCCGACGGGTATCAAAACGATTTCGGCGATGACGCCTGTTTCGAGGCTGGCGGATTCACTTTCAACTGCAATTATTTCCCCGAATGGTACTACTGGTCGGGATTTGCCATCTCCAGTCGCACGGAGACATCTTTCACAAGCTACACGATTGACCAGTTCAACAGTTGTGTGGGTTCGGGAGTGAACGGCTCACAAAAATACTTGGTAGCCTATCCGCAAGGTGAAACAATTGACGTCGATGCCCCGGAAGGGAGACAAATCTCGGGATTCTACGTCACCAACAACGCTTGGGTGGTAGATGCCATCCTCAATGGAGACGGCATGACACCGGGAGCTTTCGACACCGGCGACTATCTCACTCTGTGGATTATCGGCAACCATCCTGACGAGACGGCCGACACCATCTACTACTACTTAGCCGACTACCGATCGGAGAATGTGGAAGACCACTACTATGTGAACGACTGGCAATGGGTGGATCTCACCGCCCTCGGT
>JAFZAE010000048.1 GCA_017548385.1 Prevotella sp. | reverse complement strand
GGTCCAATGCTATTACATCTAATGAGAACGAAGCAAAAAGCAAATGGGTGGCCGAGGCACATAAGGTTTTTGCTGCATTTTATCAACCTCTTCAACTGGATAAAATCGGGTGCAGAAGCGAGGAACAAGATCTGTATAAAAATAGTCCCTATTTTATTGTGCAAGGCACATTGAATGCGATTTACATGGCGGATGTCATCCCGATCACCCCCGATGAACTTGAAGCATATTACACAAATCGTATCAACCAGATATACTCGGACGATAGTATTCGCAAAAAAGAATTGGGTTATCTCCAAAGAGAAAAAGAAAGAGGATATTTGTTACCTACATTTGATTTTGAACACCATTTTTACTCTTGGAAAGAAATCCCTACCACCAAGGTGGATTCAGCGATATCGTTTCGTCCTCCCGTAAAGTTCCCCAACAAGAAAATTGTCTATTTGACCTCTGAGTACGCACGGTTGTTAGACAACTTTTTGGGTAGCTTGGGACAAGAAGGAGTTATGCAAGTCGCCTATTCAAAAGATGAAAGCCGGAAAAGATTGGATTTCATTAAAAGTGCCGCCAAGATAATCTACATACAGTACTATGAAACCTATCCTAAAGCCTCAACCATCGTTATTGATTCCAAAATGCAACATGCAGTTGTTTTCTTCCGATTCGTCGATGAGGGTGGTATAGTAATGTTGGAAAAACAAAATGGCGAATGGACCATTGTCTCCAGCAAATTCACATGGATAGAATAGGCAAGGAAATAGATTTTTAATGGAAATGTCCAAGCTCCTAAACTCCCAAACTTCCAATAGTTTTGTCCCTTTAACTACACTTTAACTACCCTTCATTTTAAATTTTAAATTTTTAATTTTCAATAATTTACAAATATGAACAACACAGGTAAATATGTAACCATCGCTGTTGTGGCGGCATTGGTACTGACATTAGGTAGTTTTCTTATCTATCAATTGGCTTCGAATGACAAAAAGGAGGAAGTCAGGACAGAGGAACCCATTATAGCGGATAATAAAGACAACGATAAGGAGGAACTGAAAAAAGATGATGAAGAGGAAAAGAACGAAGAAGTCAAAGGACCTACCGAGGCACAATTGCTTGGTTTTTCTGAGGGCGTGAAGAAGGTGGAGTTTGGTTATGAGGCAGGCTTTGGCTATTCCTACGAATTCGACCGCGACGGAAATCTCGCTATCATCAATCTGTTCGATCATGGATATACGGGTAAAATTACATGGCGGAATGGCCGTGCCATCAAAAACGAAGGTGAGGATGCTGGATTCGGTGATGAGGATAAGACCGAACCTGAGAAATTGTATGTGACGTTCGACTACCGCGAGAAGGGGTCGGCAACAGAGATTTATTCAACGGTCAACAGTGACCCTCCCGTGAAAATCGGCACTTTGTATTATGACGAAGATGGCCATATCGTTCGTGTGAAGAATGAAGATGGGGAACAGCGGTTCAAATACGATGCTGATGGCAGAGCTCTCAATCAGACTGGCGAGGATGCCTATCCGCCACTGGTGCTTTTCTTTGCCGAAACACCGTTGCTGCCAAGAAACCACAAGGTAATCCGCACCGATTCAGAAGGTCGTCCATTAGAGGCCGACTCTCCCGACGGATATACACATTATCGGATTATGTATTATTAGTGGTTAGGGGCGAGAGGTAAGAGGTGAGAGAATACTTCTGCTAACACAGAAACAAATAACTTGTTTACTTGGCGGACGCGATACATCGCGTCCCTACATGTCAACTTGTCAACTAATCAATTGGCTCTTCATAACTCCAAATAATAACTCCTCATCATAACTCCTTGTAGAAGATAGTAGTTGCAAATAACTCGTCAACTTGTTTACTCGTCAACTCGTCAACTTGTTTACTCGTCAACTTGTCAACATAAATGTTCAAATCAATAAATAATTACTACTATGTCAAAAAAAGTATGTCTTTTATGCGTCCTTCTGCTTTTGTGCACGGCTATTCAGGGACAAGACCGGTCACAGGTGAAATTGTTGAAAAAAGCCTATAAACAACACTCGACTCCGTTGCTGTATCAATTTTTTGACAATTGGTCCAATGCTATTACATCTAATGAGAACGAAGCAAAAAGCAAATGGGTGGCCGAGGCACATAAGGTTTTTGCTGCATTTTATCAACCTCTTCAACTGGATAAAATCGGGTGCAGAAGCGAGAAACAAGATCTGTATAAAAATAGTCCCTATTTTATTGTGCAAGACACATTGCAGGCGATTTACATGGCGGATGTCATTCCGATTACCCCCGATGAACTTGAGGCATATTACACAAATCGTATCAACCAAATATATTCGAAAGACAGTATTCGCAAAGAACAACTGAATATGCTCCGAAAATTCAAAGAGAGAGGTGAGTTGTCTCTTGATTTTGATTTTGATTACTATGGTTTCTCTGGGGGAAAATCCCCTACAACCAAGGTGGATTCAGCGATATCGTTTCGTCCTCCCGTAAAGTTCCCCAACAAGAAAATTGTCTATCTGACCTCTGAGTACGCACGGTTGTTATACAACTTTTTGGGTAATAGACATGTTGGCTTGGGACAAGAAAGCATCATGCAAGTTGCCTATTCAAAAGGTGAAAGCAGGAAAAGGATGGATTTCATTAATAATGCCGCCAAGATATTCTACGGACACTGGGGAGGCTATTGGCAATATGAAACCTATCCTAAAGCCACATCCATCGTTTTTGATTCCCAAATGCAACGTGCTGTTGTTTATTTCCGATTCGTCTATGAGGGTGGTGAAGTAACCTTGGAAAAACAAAATGGCGAATGGACCATTGTCTCTGGCAAACTGACATGGATAGAATAGATTCAATGTAGGGAACATACCCCGTGTGTTTGTAACCTCTAAAAGAATAATAATTTAAGTTGGTCACGAATTAGAGGATTAAAGAATTATTTGAGTTTTGATTTTTCTGCTTGCAGAAAACATAATTCTAAAATTCTAAAATTACCTCCCTCTGGTCAGTGGGTCTGCGACAAATCTCGTGATGATAAATATTTAGATGTTGCAGACTACTAGTGACCCCGTGTATGTCCGAAAAAAATGTCAATAGGAATGGTGTCGCTTACGGACATACACGGGGTATGTCCCTACGACTAATCAATTTTCAATCTTCATAATCCTCGCAATATACTTCCCGAGGATGTCGAATTCGAGGTTGACGACGGTGCCCACTTCGATGTCGTGGAAATTGGTGTTTTCCATCGTGTAGGGGATGATGGCCACTTGGAAAGTGTTGTTGGTGGGGTTGCAGACTGTCAGGGAGACACCATTCACTGTCACGCTACCCTTATCTACGGTGAAATAGCCACGGCGAGCCATTTCCGGGTCGTATGGATATTCGAAGGTGAAGTAGGTACTGCCATCGGCATCCTTTTTGGCAATGCAGGTGGCGGTACCATCGACGTGCCCCTGTACGATGTGTCCATCCAGTCGGCCGTTCATCAGCATCGACCGTTCCACATTGACATGGCTGCCAACTTGGAGAAGTCCCAAGTTGGAACGTTCCAGTGTCTCGCGCATTGCTGTCACCACATACTCGTCGCCGTCGATTTTCACTACGGTCAGACATACGCCATTGTGACTCACGCTTTGGTCGATTTTCAGTTCATTGACAAACGAACACGTGAGTGTGAAATCTACATTGCCGCCATCATGGGTGATAGCCTTCACGGTGGCCATTTCTTCTACTATTCCGGAAAACATGGTTATAATTTTAAGTTGACGAGTAAACGAGTTGACAAGTTGACAAGTTAATTGAATTTTAAGTTGACGAGTAAACAAGTTGCTTGACGATATATAGAGTAGCAAATCGAAAACCAAATAGTATTAACCTGTCTACTTGTTACTTGTCAACTTGTCTACTCATAAAAAATGGCCGTACCGGCGATGTGATGAAAACTCCGAGCAAATATGATTTGAGACTTTCTCCGTCGTTGTAATCCACCGGCCCGAAGGCTGTCCTCACGGATGTGGCCCGCCATTGACATGAGAAGGTATCTCGGTGTTGTCTATAATTTGATGAGTATCCCGATCTGCCCGATACGGCCAATAGTCTTTTCTGCTGCAAAATTACATTTTTCCTGTCAATATTGCAAGAGTTATTGAGTTTTTTTGAGGCCTCACCCCTAACCCCTCTCCGAAGGGCGAGGGGAACAATCACACAACTTGTTAACTTGTTAACTTGTCAACTTAAAAAACTTCAAAACACCGCTTCTTGCAGAATCTCCGACAGGGTGGGGTGGATATGCACGATGTCGCGTAACTGTGCTGTGGTGGCACCCATCGCCATGAGCGAGGAGGCCTCCTGAACCAGGTCGGCGGCGTGTGCGCCAAAGATATGGCAGCCGATGATACGGTCATTGGCATCGGCGAGGATTTTCACCATGCCATCCGTCTCGTCCATCGCCAAAGCTTTGCCGTTGGCGCGGTAGAAACCCTTGCGACAAGTGTATTCCATGCCATTTTCTTTGCACTGGTCCTCGGTCAACCCCACGCCACCAGCCTCAGGATGTGTGAAGATGGCGGCTGGGATGAGGTTAAGGTTGATGCTGTCGTCACGGCCCAGGATGTGGTTCACCACATGGATGCCCTGGAAGGTGGCGGCGTGTGCCAACATCATACGACCGTTGACATCGCCAATGGCATAAATACCCTCAATATTGGTGCGCAAGTGCTCATCGGTCTCAATACCCCCCCTGCCATATTTCACACCAACATCGTCGAGGCCTAAGTAATCGATGGCGGGACGGCGTCCTGTGGCCATAAGCACCACATCGGCTTCCACGGTACCTTGTTTGCCTTTACGGTCATACACAATGCCTGTGTCGGTCACTTCGCAGACACCACTCTGCATGATGAAGTTGACACCCTTTCGTGAGATGGTCTGACGGAGCCGTTTCGCCACATCACTGTCGAGGGCGGGCAGACATTCACGCAGGTATTCCACCACTGTCACTTCGCTGCCGAGACTATTGAAGATAGTGGCAAACTCCATTCCGATGACACCGGCACCGATGATGCACAGACGAGCGGGGATATAGTCGATATTAAGCAGGTCGGTGGAGGTCATCACGATGGGCTTGTCAGCACCCGGGATGGGAAGCATCTTGGGTAGCGACCCCGTGGCGATGATGATATACCGG
>JAFZAE010000047.1 GCA_017548385.1 Prevotella sp. | reverse complement strand
GCCCCACAGGCTTTCGCCTGTAGCATGATATTACCAATGGCTGTGCCCTCCTGTGGTCCCGCAAGCACTTCCACGCCAGTGGAATTGGCAGTGAACTGGTCGAGATATTCGTTGAGCGATCCACCACCAATAATATGGAGTGTGTCGATGGGGAAGTCGGCGAAATCCTTTAGCCACCCGAATACCTGTCGGTAGCGTAGTGCTAAACTGTCGAAGATGCAACGGCAGATTTCGGCATATCCCAGCGGCACTTTCTGTCCAGTTTTCCGACAATATTCCTGAATGGCCTCCACCATGAAAGGAGGATTTGCAAACATTTCGTCGTCGGGATTGATGAGACTCTGGAAAGGTTCCACCTTCATAGCCTCTGCCTGCAATTCTGTGTGCGACTTGGGCGCATCCTTCCATTCCTTGCGGCAACGCTCATAGAGCCACATTCCACAGATATTCTTCAGAAAACGGGTTGTGCCCTCGATGCCACCTTCGTTGGTGAAGTTATATGCATAACTCTTGTCATTGATGACAGCCTCCTGGGTCTCGATACCCATCAAACTCCATGTGCCACTGCTGAGATAGGCAAACCGTTCATTCTTTGCAGGCACAGCAGCCACCGCACTGGCGGTATCATGTCCTGCCACGGCCACCACAGGCACCGGTCCCATTCCTGTCATCTTCTGCACTTCGTCGGTCAGTGTGCCAATGACAGTCGCTGGTGTTACCATTTTGCCGAATTTATCACAGCTCAGCCCCATGGCAGCGAGCAGTGTGTCATCAAGCTGTTTGGTCTTGGGGTCAAGGAATTGTGACGTGGAAGCGATGGTGTATTCACAGACTTGTTTCCCTGTGAGCATATAACTAAGGCAGTCGGGCACGAAGAGGATTTTATAAGCATTCTTCAGGGCACTGTCGCCATTCAACTTCATCGCATAGAGTTGGAACAATGAGTTGAAATTCATGAATTGTATGCCTGTGATGTCATAAACTCGCTTTTTGTCCACACAATCGGCGAAATATTTCTCCATGACGCCAAATGTATGGGGATCACGGTATGACAAGGGGTTGCGCAGAATGGCTCCGTCATCGCCGATACATACAAAATCTACCCCCCAGGTATCAATGCCAATGGAAGATATGGGCAAATTTCGCTGTGCTGCCACCTTCAGTCCCTTAATGACTTCATTGTAGAGGGCATAAATATCCCAATAGAAATGCCCACCTGTTTGTATGATGAGATTGTCGAACCTTGTCAGTTCCTCCAATTCGATTTTTTCTTGTCCGAGGGTGCCAACAATGGTTCTACCACTTGTGGCGCCAAGATCAACGGCAAAAAAATAGTGAGGTTTAGTCATTTTTTGAGTTTTTGAGGTTTTGGGGGTGAGGTTTGGGGGTGAGGTTTGGGGGTGAGGTTTGGGGGTTATTAAGATTGTCATGGCGACGGCGCAGCCATCGCATACGGGGAAAAGGCCCATTGTTTATATCTTTTGTGCAAAGATAACGATATTTTTTTTATTTATGAAGAATTGTTGAAAAATAGGCACAAAAAAAAAAAATCGGATGTCTCCCGACAACCGATTTTCAAAAAACAAACTACTTAAAAACTAATCTACTAAAACAAATCAAAAAAAATTATTTACCTTGTACTGATGGGCTTCAATTAGCCCTAAGCAAAGTTATACATTTGGGTGCAAAGGTAACGAGTTTATTTGATTCCCCAAAAGAAAATCCGAAAAATATGACATATATTCCGAAAAAAATACAATAAAATGGGGGTTGGACATTTTTCCAACCCCCATTTTGCCATATAGAGTTATCAAAATTACATCATTCCACCCATTCCTGGAGCACCTCCCATTGGCATGGCGGGTTTCTCCTCTGGTTTGTCAACCACCACACACTCGGTGGTGAGGAACATACCAGCGATGGAGGCTGCATTCTCAAGAGCAACCCTTGCCACCTTGGCAGGATCGATGACACCACTCTTGCGCAGGTCCTCATAAGTGTCGAGGTGGGCATTGTAACCGAAGTCACCCTCACCCTCACGCACTTTCTGAACGACCACAGCACCCTCGCGACCAGCATTGATGACAATCTGGCGTAGCGGTTCCTCAATGGCTCTTGCCACGATATTGATACCTGTCTGCTCATCGGGGTTGTCGCCCTTGACATCCTTGAGTGTTTCCTGTGCGCGGATATAAGTGGTACCACCGCCGGCGACCACACCTTCCTCGATAGCAGCGCGTGTTGCGCAGAGTGCGTCATCCACACGGTCTTTCTTCTCCTTCATCTCCACCTCACTGTTGGCACCAACGTAGAGAACGGCGACACCACCAGAGAGTTTAGCCAGACGCTCCTGCAGTTTCTCCTTGTCGTAGGAGCTGGTAGTGTTGGCAATCTCATTCTTGATGGCCGAGATACGGTCTTGAATAGCCTGCTTAGAACCAGCACCATCGACGATAGTGGTATTGTCCTTCGAAATAGTAACTTTCTCGCAAGTTCCAAGCATCTCCATAGTAGCCTGCTCGAGTTTGAGACCTTTCTCCTCGCTAATGACGGTACCGCCAGTCAGCACGGCGATATCCTCAAGCATAGCCTTGCGACGGTCGCCGAAACCAGGAGCCTTGACAGCACAAATCTTCAGACCTGAGCGAAGACGGTTGACAACCAATGTGGTCAATGCCTCTGAATCCACATCCTCAGCGATGACAAGCAATGGACGTCCACTCTCTGCTGCGGGCTGCAGGATTGGGAGGAACTCCTTGATATTGCTGATTTTCTTGTCGTAGATGAGGATATAAGGATTGTCATAGACGCACTCGAGTTTGTCGGGGTCGGTTACGAAATAGCCACTCAGGTAGCCACGGTCGAACTGCATACCCTCTACCACCTCGATGTGTGTGTCGCGACTCTTGCTCTCCTCAATGGAAATGACGCCGTCTTTCGACACCTTGCGCATAGCGTCGGCCAGCAGTTTGCCAATCTCAGGATCATTGTTGGCGGAGACTGTAGCCACCTGCTCAATCTTATCGTAGTTGTCGTCCACTTTCTCTGCATTCTCAGCTATGTATGCCACAACAGCCTTTACAGCCTTGTCGATACCACGTTTGAGGTCCATGGGGTTAGCTCCAGAAGCAAGGTTCTTCAGACCTTCGTTGACAATAGCCTGAGCGAGCAGTGTAGCGGTGGTAGTTCCGTCGCCAGCGTCGTCGCCGGTCTTCGAGGCCACGCTCTTGACGAGCTGTGCACCGGTGTTCTCAAACTTATCCTCGAGTTCAATTTCCTTTGCCACTGTCACACCATCCTTGGTAATCTGTGGTGCGCCAAACTTCTTTTCCAACACTACATTGCGTCCTTTGGGGCCGAGTGTCACTTTCACTGCGTTGGCCAACTGGTCTACACCCTGTTTCAACAGGTCGCGGGCTTCAATATTGTATTTAATTTCCTTTGCCATGATTTTTGATAATTTTTCGCTCGGTAAACACCGAACAATCTTTTATTAATAAAACTAACTTACTTCAAAATTTGTGTGATTTGTTCACTTAGTTTACATGTTTTGAGGAGTAAGAAAACCCAAAAACTTATAAACTCATGAACTTATAACATTATTTTATAATAGCGAGAATGTCGCTCTGGCGCATAATGAGATATTTCTCGCCATCGAGCTGTACCTCTGTCCCGGCATATTTGCCATAGAGCACGGTGTCGTCAACAGCCAGAACCATCTCTTCATCTTTTGTTCCTTTGCCCACTGCCACAACTTTACCCTGCAATGGTTTCTCTTTTGCTGTGTCAGGAATGATAATACCTCCTACTTTTTCCTCTGCCGGTGCGGGGAGTACCAACACGCGGTCTGCTAATGGTTGAATGTTCATAATTATACTGTTTTTTTAAGTTTATAATCTCTTCTGTGATTGGTAATAGCGAAAAGTGTGCCAAAATCACTTTTTTGATGATTTTGGCACACAAAATGTCAGTTGCTGTCAGAATTTTAAATCAAAGACTTTGAGAGTTGTTGGTTGTTAACGCGTTTTTGTTTTTGCGCAGTTTTCTGAGCGCTTTATCTCGGATTTGGCGTACGCGTTCACGTTTGAGTTTCATGAGCATGGCGGTCTCAGCCATGGTATGTTTGTCGGTTCCGATACCCAAAATGAGGGAGATAACCTGCTGTTCGCGTTCATCGAGCACACTGATGATTTCGCTGACATTCTCCAGTCCGTCCCTTGTCAACAGGTCTTCGTCAGCCAACTGTGCGTTTTTATTCTCCACGATATGGAGGAGGTTGTAGTTGTTTTGGCTTCCTGCCGGTATGGGAGCCTCCACGGAAACCACCCTACCCTTTTTAGCGTCGTTTACGCTCTTGGCATCCTGGGGAGCCTTGTAGAGTCCAGCCTGCTGACGGATAGCTTTTTCCATAGCCTGTCGTATCGAGGGAGCAGCAAAAGTAACGAATCGATGGCTGTAGTCGGGCTTAAAACGCGCAGCAGCACGAATCATACCGATATTCCCCTCGCTAACAAGGTCGTCGAAGTCGACACCCTGTCCGACGTAGTTTTTAGCGATATGCGCCACGAAATTAAGGTTGGCACTGACAAGTTGGTTGACAGCCTCGTTGTCACCTTTCTGTATACGCAACGCAAGCTCTTTCTCTTGCTGGTCTGTAAGATGTGTATTTCTATCGATTGGCATGATTTGAAGATTTGATGGTTGAGGGTTGAGATTTGAGAATTATGGGATTATCAGAGACTAAAGACTAAAGACTAAAAACTTAAGCCTAACGTCTCATACCTATTTTAATACCTCCTCCTGGTAAAGAGATGATATTCAATCCTTTGGTCAGGAATTGGCGTCGCGTTCCATCCAGGCCATAGTATCTTGGGGTTGTGGACTCCAACCGTGTTGTCACCTTCTCAATACCATCAGAATTCTCTATCTCGGCAATGTCGGCAAAGAAGAAGGTTTCAAATTCCTCGGAATAAAAGCCTTTCTTCATCTTATAAGTCTCTGCCTTTCCTGGCATCACATGGAGCACACACTGTTCCATGACCGTTCCACTTTCATCAAGGAAAGAGTACTCGTCAAGATTCTCATCAGGTATATCTTCGGTGAAGACATACAAGTTGGCAAGCGAAACGCAGTAGTCAATCACCTGTGTACCCACCTTATTAATATTCTTGCCAAGGACGATGGTTTCCGTGCCCAAGGCAAAGGAAAAGGCTGCGTCGCAGACACTTGTTACATGGTCGGGCAGATAGATTTCAGGCAATGCCAACGTCCCGCTGAAAGCATATTCGCCGATAGTGGTGACTGTCTCAGGTAGAGAGAACTCCTCTGTGAGTCCGGGCACGAAGCACAATCTTGTTATATCCTTCGTATAAATCAAACCGTTCTCGTCGGAAACATAGTAGGGGTTCTCTGGATCAATGTCGGGATATATCAAGTAATTGCCAAAGAAAGCGCCACCATCGAATGTAATAAGCGATGCAGGTATTGTGAAAGAAGTCAGTGCGGGTTCTTCACCTGGCATCACCCCAAAAGCACCAAACCTCAAGGTAGTGAGAGACTCACCGCCCGTCACCTCCTCCAAGGCCAGGCACTGGAAAAAAGCCACGGTATCGATGACATTGACCGTCGATGGCAGATTCACCGTTTTCAAATTCATCGCATTATAAAACGAATAAGGTGCCAACATGCGCACTCCTTCAGGTATTTCATATTGTTCAGTAGGATATGCCGGTGGATAGGTCACCAATGTGTCCAGACTGTTTGAGAAGAGCACCCCATCGATGGACATATAATGAGGGTTGTTCTCATCGACATTCACTTGTTCCAATGTCGGTGTGTTGTAGAAGACAACAGGATTGAACGTCTGGAATCTAAGTCCCAAGTTGATGGTACGCAGCGAATTATCCATCACGATGATGGAATTCTCTATTTCTGTGATGCCATTGCCCAATGTCAGTTCCTCTAAGCCCTCCATCCGCTGGAATGCCCCCACGCCCAGTTCAGTCACCTCATCAGGTACTATCAGTCGCTGGATGTTGGAGCAATTGATAAAGGCACCCATACCTATCTCGCGGAGTGTCCCGGGCAATTCCAATTCCTTCAAGTTGGAGCATCCCGCAAAAGCCATGGTATCGACAACGGCGATGTCCTGGGGCAGTGTCAGTTCGGTCAGATTGGCACAATTATACAAAAAGAAGGGGCCGAATTCATCGATGTGCGAAGTATAGTCGATTCCATATACCGACATATACGGTTCGTCGGACGGCATAATCGTAGCATCGGAAAGATCCAGCGACGAGAGGATGCCTTGCGTTTTCGTGTTCAAGGCTTTTACCCCACACATCTCACGGATGAGCATCATATCCTGCCCATTGAGCGGTCCCAGCACCTTGAGCGAAGCGGTGTTGGTTTTAGCATCTTCCGAAATCTGTGCAAGCGTCGCCTCCAATGTCCCTGGGCTGTCTAACGACACGATAATGGTATCTTGAGCCTTCCCCAGCAAACACACCGTCAATACAATCGCTATAGTAAAAAGCCGTTTCATAGCCTTGAAATCATATTATTCATCAAATTTTCGGTAAAAGTACGATTATTTTTTCTATCTGCAAAGATTTGGGGAGAAAAATGTCGGAGAAGAAGAAATGAAGACAATACTTTTTTTCACCATTTTTCGTTTTTTATTGTCAATATGCGCCAAAAGTGGGGGAAAGTTTGTAACTTTGCGGCAAATTTGCAAGAAATGGCATAAAAATAGTATTAGATGAAACCAACAGCAATACTGTTACTTCACTGTCCTGATCGCCCCGGCATTATCACAGAGGTGACCAAATTTATCACCGACAATCAAGGCAACATCGTTTATCTTGACCAGTATGTGGACCGCCAGGACGAGATGTTCTTCATGCGACTGGAATGGGAACTCAATGACTTCCTGATTCCTCGCGACAAGATTGAAGAGTACATCACCACGCTCTACGCCCAGCGCTATGAGATGACATTCAGCCTGTATTTCAATGACATACGTCCACGCATGGCAATATTCGTGAGCAAGATGAGCCACTGTCTCTATGACCTCCTCGCCCGTTACAAGGCTGGAGAATGGGAGGTTGACATTCCCTGCATCATCAGCAATCACGAAGACTTGCGGTATGTGGCAGAGCAATTCGACATTCCTTACTATGTGTGGTCCATCAAAAAAGACCACTCCAACAAAGAAGAGGTGGAGAAAGCCGAGATGCAACTGCTGCGTGAGAAAGGTATCACCTTCATTGTTCTCGCCCGCTATATGCAGATTATCAGCGAGAAGATGATTGATGCATATCCCCATCATATTATCAACATTCATCACTCGTTTCTACCGGCCTTCGTGGGAGCCAAGCCCTATCACCAGGCCTATGAGCGCGGTGTTAAAATCATCGGTGCCACAAGCCACTATGTGACCACCGAACTCGATGCAGGACCAATCATCGACCAGGACGTGGTGTATATCACTCATAAGGATACGCCTGAAAGTCTGATGCTCAAAGGCCGCGACTTAGAGAAAATCGTCCTTTCGCGTGCCGTCTCCAAACATATCGAGCGCAAGATATTGACCTATCACAACAAGACCATCATATTTAGCTGACAACACCACTACATCACGATGAATGTATCAATCGTAAAATACAATGCCGGCAATGTGTTCTCTGTGATCAGTTCACTCAGGCGTCTCGGTATAGAACCTATCTTCACCGACGATGCCGAAACATTGCAAAGTTCTGATTGTGTGGTGTTCCCAGGTCAAGGTGAGGCTAGCAATGCCATGGCTTTCCTCCGTCGGCATGGTCTGGACACGGTCATTCGAAATCTCCGTCAACCAGTATTGGGCATCTGCATTGGTCAACAGTTGCTCTGCCGCCATTCAGACGAGGGTAACACCGATTGTCTAGGGGTGTTCGATGTCGATGTACATCGCTTCCAGCCCACCCAGCATAGTGAGAAAATCCCCGCTATGGGATGGAATGAAATCAGCGATCTGCGCTCCCCTTTGTTCAAGGATATGGACACAAGTTTTGTGTATTTCGTACACAGTTACTATGTACCCCTCTGCGAACATACTATAGCCACCTCAGACTACATCCTGCCCTACAGCGCAGCCATTCAGAAAGACAATTTCTATGCTACGCAATTCCACCCAGAGAAGAGCGGAAGGGTTGGAGAGCAGATACTTGAGAACTTCCTGGAGTTAGTTAGGAATTACAAATTAGAAATTAGGAATTAAAGTTGTAAATAACTCGTCAACTTGTTTACTCGTCAACTAAAAAAACAAATGATTGAACTGATTCCTGCCATCGACATCATCAACGGCCAATGTGTGAGACTGACCAAGGGCGACTATGCCCAGAAATCGGTATATAGCGACACGCCCGCGGATGTGGCAGCCGAATTTGAACGGCTTGGCATGAAACGTCTGCATGTGGTGGACTTAGATGGTGCAAAGTCCAAACATATCGTCAACACCGACGTTCTTCGCTCTATTGCCGAGCGCACCAACCTGGTGATTGACTTTGGGGGCGGTATCAAGAGCGACGAGGATATAGAACAGGCTTTTGACAATGGTGCCGCAATGGTCACCATCGGGAGCATTGCGGTAAAAGAACCAAAGACATTCTGCCGTTGGCTGAAACGCTATGGTACAGACCGCATCATCTTAGGAGCCGATGTGAGAAACGGAATGATTTCCATCAACGGATGGCGTGAGGACTCCACCCTACCCTTGCTGCCTTTCCTGAAAGATTATATAGAACAAGGTGTGCACCATGTGCTGTGTACAGAGATTTCCCGCGACGGCATGCTCAGCGGTCCCGCCACAACTCTCTACTGCGACATCATGGCCGCCTATCCCGGGTTGAACCTCATCGCCAGTGGTGGTGTGTCATCTGAGGATGACATCCTCGACCTCGACCGCCATGGCATCCCCAGCGTAGTGTTTGGCAAAGCCTATTATGAGGGGCGTATCAATCTGGAAACATTAAAACAAAAATGGGACTTGCAAAACGAATCATCCCCTGCCTCGACGTAAAAGACGGTGAGACCGTTAAGGGCACAAACTTTGTGAACCTGCGCCGGGCGGGTGACCCTGTTGAACTTGGCAAGGCATATAGTCTGGCCGGTGCCGACGAGTTGGTGTTTCTCGACATCACCGCCAGCCATGAAGGTCGTAAGACCTTCACCGACATGGTGACTCGTGTGGCTACAGAAATAAATATACCCTTCACTGTAGGTGGTGGTGTCAATGAACTGAGCGACGTGGAGCGTCTGCTAATGGCAGGTGCCGACAAAGTTAGCGTGAACAGTGCAGCCCTGCGCCGTCCCGAACTCATCGATGAGATTGCCCGTAGGTTTGGTTCGCAGGTATGCGTCTGTGCCATCGATGCCCGTCTTGATGAGAAAGGGTGGACATGCTATGTAAACGGCGGTCGTATTCCCACCGACCGGAGTCTGCTGGAATGGGCAAGTGAGGCAGCTGCCCGCGGAGCAGGTGAGATTCTCTTCACCAGTATGAATCACGACGGAGTGAAACAGGGTTATGCCAATGATGCCCTGCGAATGCTCAGCGACAATCTCCCCATCCCCGTTATCGCCAGCGGCGGTGCCGGTGATATGTGTCATTTCCGAGATGCTTTCACCTTGGGCCATGCTGATGCCGCCCTGGCTGCCAGCGTCTTCCACTACGGCGAAATCAACATAGGGGAGCTGAAACGATATCTGAAAGAAGAAGGGATTAAAGTTAGAATTTGAGTTGACAAGTAAACGAGTTGACGAGTATACAAGTTGACGAGTAAACAAGTTGACAAGTTGACAAGTTATTTGCAACTTCTTACTCCCGCCCCCAAGAACTCCTTAATATTCCATTTTCAATCTTCAATATTCAATCATAATACATGACCATAGATTTTGAAAAATGCGGCGGACTAATTCCCGCCATTATACAAGATAGTGAGACACGCCGGGTGCTCATGCTCGGCTATATGAACGAGGAGTCGCTTGCCAAGACCCAAGAGACTGGACTCGTGACATTCTTCAGTCGCAGTCGACAGACCCTCTGGACCAAGGGGGAGACGTCGGGCAACTATCTCCATGTGGTAGACATCAAATGCGACTGCGATCACGACACGTTGTTGGTAACGGCCCGTCCCGACGGCCCCACCTGCCATACAGGCACAGACACCTGCTGGGGAGAGACTAACGATGCCAATCCGCTGTTGTTTATGAGTGAACTGCAAGACTTCATTGAGAAACGTCATGAGGAAATGCCCGAAGGCAGCTACACCACCAGCCTTTTCAAGGACGGTATCAACCGCATCGCCCAGAAGGTGGGTGAGGAAGCCCTTGAGACAGTCATTGAGGCCACCAACGGCACCAATGAGCGTATCGTCTATGAAGCTGCTGACATGCTCTACCATCTCATCGTACTACTCACCAGCAAGGGATTGAGAATTGAAGACCTGGCCACTGAACTACGCCAGCGTCATGACCCCTCCTGGCACAAGCACTAAAGGTGGAATCTAATCAACCCCACCATTATTATCCACCCGAAACAACAAAAAAGACATACACCATGCTGATAGACTACAAAAAAGTTAATATTGTACAAGACGACAATGTCATTCTCAAAGATGTTAATCTTGAGGTGAATGAAGGCGAATTGGTTTACCTGATTGGGAAGGTAGGCTCAGGAAAGAGTTCGCTTCTCAAGACGATGTATTGTGAACTGGACCACGACAATCCTGAGAAAGCCGAAGTATTAGGATGGGACGTAGATCATATCAAACGCAAAGACGTACCAGACCTGCGCCGACAGATGGGCATAATCTTCCAGGACTTTCAATTACTCCACGACCGCACCGTGAAACGCAACTTGGACTTTGTGCTGAAAGCCACTGGGTGGAAAAAGCGAAAGGAACGCGAAGCACGTATCAACGAGGTGCTCGAATCCGTTGGGATGAGTGACAAAATCGATAAGATGCCCCATGAGCTCTCTGGTGGTGAGCAGCAGCATATCGCCATTGCCCGAGCATTGCTCAACAGTCCTAGAATCATCATCGCCGACGAACCTACAGGAAACCTCGACATCGACACTGCACGGCATATTGTCAGCCTACTCGACGGCATCCGCAAAGACGGCACCGCCGTGATTATGAGTACGCACAATATCCAGATGCTTGACGAATTTCCCGGTACCGTCTATCGCTGCAAAGACGGCACAGTGACCAACGTGACCCAAGAATACCATCAGATGGACCTGACTGAGGACGGGAAAGATTAGGCTGAAGTTTTTATTCTTTAGAATCTGACTATTCCGAGCATTCTGAATACTCCGATATATCTTAAACAATAAATTCATAAACTCACAAACTCAAATGATAGTAATGAAATTTGGCGGCACGTCCGTCGGCACACCAGAGCGGATGAAATCCGTCTGCCAACTCATCACACGCAACGAAGACCCCAGACTTGTTGTATTGTCTGCCATGTCGGGAACCACCAACGCCCTTGTCGAGATCAGTGATTATCTCTACAAGAAAAACCCCGATGGTGCAAATGAGGTAATCAATACACTTGAGAAAAAATACATGCAACACATTCAGGAGTTGTTTTCCACAGAGGAATGGCGCGAGAAGACCCGTCTGTTCCTGCTGGAGGAATTCAACTATCTCCGCTCCTTCACAAAAGACCTCTTCACCAGTTTCGAAGAGAAAAGCATCGTGGCGCAAGGCGAGGTTATCAGTACCAATATGATGACCAATTACATGAAGGAATGTGGTATTGATGTGGTGCTGCTGTCAGCCCTGGACTTCATGCGCACAGACAAGAATGCCGAACCCGACTCACAATATATCAAAGAAAAAATCAATGCCATCCTCAAAGAGGAAGAGGGTCACCAAGTATATATCACCCAAGGGTTCATCTGTCGCAATGCCTATGGCGAGGTGGACAACCTGCTTCGTGGTGGCAGCGACTACACGGCCTCGCTCATCGGCGCAGCCATCAATGCTGAGGAAATCCAAATCTGGACCGACATCGACGGCATGCACAACAATGACCCTCGTGTGGTGGAGCATACAGAGGCTGTCAGACAGCTGAATTTCGAGGAAGCCGCTGAGTTAGCCTACTTCGGTGCTAAAATCCTGCACCCCACCTGTGTACAGCCCGCTAAATATGCAGGCATTCCTGTCCGCTTGCTCTGCACGATGGAGCCCGATGCAGAGGGTACCATCATCGACAATGTCATCATGCGTGGACAGATTAAGGCCGTTGCCGCCAAGGACAACATCATCGCCATCAAAATCAAGAGTTCTCGTATGTTGATGGCCACAGGTTTCCTTCGCAAGGTATTTGAGATTTTTGAGAGTTACCAAACACCTATTGACATGGTGTGCACCTCAGAAGTCGGTGTATCTGTAACTATCGACAATGACGCCCAGCTTTCAAATATCGTCAATGAACTGAAGAAATATGGCACCGTGATGGTAGACACCCATATGTGTATCATCTGCGTGGTTGGCGACCTCGACTGGAGCAACCTAGGCTTCGAGACCCTTGCCACAGATGCGCTGAAAGATATCCCAGTGCGCATGATTTCGTACGGTGGAAGCAACTACAACATCTCGTTCCTCATCAAGGAGGCAGACAAAAAGCGCGCACTTCAGAACCTGAGCGATAAGTTGTTTAGTTAGTTTTTAAGTTTTTAGAAAAATTAGTAATCCTAGTAAATCTAGAAGTCTTAGATAATCTAGAAATTATAGGATGAACACTGCAAGCAGACGATGAAAGGAAATTTTCCCATTGACAGAATGCAGTCGATAGAGACCCCATTCTACTATTACGACACAGATTTGTTGCGCAGAACACTTCGGAGCATCAACGACGAGGTGGCCAAGCACGACAATTTTATGGTCCACTATGCCATCAAGGCAAATGCCAACCCCAAGGTTCTCAACATCATCTGTCAGGCGGGACTTGGTGCCGACTGTGTGAGTGGAGGTGAAATCCAGGCGTGTGTTTCGGCAGGTTTCTCTCCCCACAAGATCGTCTATGCCGGTGTGGGAAAGAGCGATTGGGAAATACGGTTGGCATTGCAAAAGGATATTCTCTGTCTGAATGTGGAAAGCCTTGCCGAGCTGGAAGTCATTGAAGAAATTGCTGCAGAAATGGGGCGCACCGCACGCATCGCCTTGCGCATCAACCCCGACGTGGGTGCTCATACCCATGCGAAAATCACCACCGGCCTTGCCGAGAACAAGTTTGGCATCGCCATGGAGGACATGGAAAGCATCATTGAGCGTGCCGCTGCCATGGAACATGTGCAGTTCACCGGACTACATTTCCATATCGGCTCACAAATCCTCAACATGGGTGACTTTGCTGCGTTGTGCAACCGCATCAACGACCTCCAGAACTTCCTTGAGCGTAGACGTATTCAGGTGGACAACATCAACGTTGGCGGCGGACTGGGCATCGATTATACCCATCCCAACCGAGTGCCTATCCCCGATTTCAAGGGTTATTTCGACACTTACGCCCGTTTCCTCCACCTTCGTCCCGGTCAGAAACTCCACTTCGAGTTAGGTCGCGCCGTGGTAGCCCAATGCGGAACCCTCATTACCCGCACATTATATGTGAAACAAGGCACCGCCAAGCAATTTGTCATTGTCGATGCCGGCATGTCCGACCTCATCCGCCCTGCCCTCTACCAAGCCTACCACAAGATAGAGAACATCTGTAGTGACGATGTGATGATGACCTAT
>JAFZAE010000046.1 GCA_017548385.1 Prevotella sp. | reverse complement strand
GGTTAGTTGCTTTGATGGGCATAGTTTCGATAGATAGTTTTGCACAAGCAAACTATGAGTTGGTGATTGAGATGCGTGACGGCACAAAGTACGTTGCGCCTATTGCCAAGGAGTGGAACACCATCTATGAGTTGCCACATATCATGATAGGGATTGATGGGGACCTTAATGGGAATGTGAATGTCGTATTCGATGTTACTTGGGCAAGTGGGCGCTTCCAAGTTGATCCTGCCAACGTGAAACGGATGTATACCCAGACCGTCAACTTGTTGCCTGGTGATGCTAATGGCGACAACGTGGTGGACGTGGCCGACATCGTGATGACTATCAACTACACCACCAGCTATATCATGGGCAACAATCCGCCCACAGGCTTTCATTTTGCAAATGCGGACATGAACCATGATGGCTCCTTGGATGAGACGGACATCACCATGATGGTAAATACCATCTTGAAGAAATAAGGTAAAGTTAGAAAATGAAAAGAATGCATATGAAAAGAATCATTATCACGCTCACGATGGCAGTAATAGCCACAATGGGCATAAAGGCACAACAGGTACCCGTCCACGATAACCCAGTTAGAATCTATAAGACAAATGGCGACTACCTTGAGTGGACGCTCGGAGGTATGGGAGTTACATTCTTAAAGCCAAATAGCGATAGTAAACCTGTATGGATGTTTGATACAAATGATGATGTTGCAAAGTATGAAATGGACGACGTGCAAGAAATCATGCTACATACGGAAGATGATTATTCAACAATGCTTAAAAAGGCACTCACAGATTTCTACCAGGCTTTAGACGGTCCCAACTGGAAATATAACACAAACTGGTGTAGCGACAAGCCACTCAAAGAATGGGGTAAAGAGCAAGATGAGTACCACAATTCTCTCTCGTGGAGCAATGGTCTCGTCTGTGATTGGGTTAGCAGTATACGAGTGGAGAACGCCAAAGGAAGTATTCCCGATTGTATTCTTAACATGGGGCCTCTCGGAAGCATCGACATTGACGGCAATGTAACGGGAGAATTGCCAGAATGGCTAGGGAAGTATCCCAGTATGCAATTTATCAAAATTGGTGACAGCAAGGGTGTTGGCGGCCTGACAGGCGACATTCCCCAGAGTATTTGGCGACTGGAATTGCAACTAGAAAATAACAAGTTTACAGGTCCTTTGCCAGCAGACCTGTTGGTCTACAAGATGGACCATTCGTATGACGGCTCAACTTTTGAAGTAAAGCTTAACAATAACGACTATAGCGGGAAAATCCCCGATAAGGTATTGAATCATTCTAGGCTTTCTGAGTTTTGGCATAGGTTTGTCATGCAGAAAGGACGTTTGGATCTATCAGACCTTTGGGGAAAAATCTCGGCTCCAAGGGTAACCCTTACGGATATCAATAACCAGACTTTCAATTTAGGCGACATCTATAGCTCGCACAAGTACACGCTGATTTATTTAGGGCGTTATGGCGCTAAATATTCTAACCAACTTGACCATCTCTTGATTCCTCTCTATAACGCCTATAAGACTTCGGATGCCACCAATCTGGAGGTTGTGGAGCTGAACATGGATTCCGATTGGGCGCTCAGCGATGACATGATTGCGGATAACGTACAGAACAATAATATCCCTTGGATCAATGTCAGGTCTGATGTGTGGAGAGACTGGGAGGTTCAGAAAGATCATTTGATGGATGCATTGCTCTTTAGTACCGTCTATAACAATGATAACGACTTTTATATGCCGAGTTTGTTCTTAGTCGATCAACAAGGAAAGATAGTGTGGACGAGTATGGTAGACAATACAGGTAAAAGGCAGCACTCAATGGCATACAATGCAAATGTCTATTCTGTACTGGAAGACAAGCTCGGCCATGTGGACTATAATGTATACACCTCTACCGACTTCTCGAAGGATGGCGAGGTCACTACTCTGCAGACGGCCAGCGTTGGCACCGGCTTTGACATCGTGATCATGGGCGACGGCTTTGTAGACAGGGATATGGATGCAGGAGGCGTCTATGAGAAGAGGATGCGCGAGACTATGGAGGAGTTCTTCGCAGTAGAGCCATTTAAGTCACTTCAAAACCGCTTCAACGTTTATATGGTGAAAGCCGTATCGAAACATGAAGGAAACTTCGATGGAGATGAGCATGCCATAGACACATCTGATGACAAAGCTTTTGTTTATGTAGACAAGGTGACGACACTGATTCCTGGCCGTCCGAAGCGTGCTATAGTCATCAACAAGACCTCTGCAAATGTCAGAGCTTATACATCTGTGAAACTTGATGCTTCCTGGGTGGCTTATATGAAAGATGGAGGCCTGGATGCAGGTGTTGCTCATGAGGCAGGTGGTCATGGTGTTGGGCGGCTTCTAGATGAGTATGTGGAACGTGGTTATCAAGATGCGACAGTCTCTGATGAGGATAAGGCTAATTATGACATAGAGTGGAATATAGTCGGCAGGGGAGCCAATGTAGACTATCATGCTGATCCTACAGAGGTAAAGTGGGCCAAGTTTATCAATGACCAGCGCTATAAAGCTGAAGAGTTAGGTGTTTACGAAGGGGCATGGCTCGTCGGACACGGTGCCTACCGCCCAACATTCAATAGCCTAATGAATGATTATGCCTTCAAGGCATTCAATGCCCCCTCCCGAGAGGCCATATATAAGTTTGTGATGCAGGAAACTGAGGGTGATGGCTGGACTTACGACTATGAGACATTTGTCGCATTTGATGAAGCAGGACGTGCGGAATTCATTAAAGCTAAGGAACAAAAGCAGTATTGAAATAGTCGTGCCCTCTTTTACTTTAACTCCCGAAAGAATCAAGTCTTTCGGGAGTTATTATATTGTATTCACTTTCGTACAACATTGATCTTACAGATTTTATCGAAAATATGATAATCATAATTATGATAATTTTCACACCCTCAGCTTTACTAAATACTGCATGCCGGCGGTCTGGCGCTTGCTCTGGAATTTGTATTCGGGACGATTCAGGTAGTTGCCGATCTTCTGGAAAGCGTTGGTGTCTTCCTTGTAACCCTTGAAGTGTTTCTTCAACAGGGCGGAGAGATCTTTCAGCGACAGCCACTCACCCTCCACTTCCTCGTCACAGTCCACAAGCAGAATTGACCAGATGCCAATTAAGGGTTGCCAAGATGCTTTCCACGACAGTAAGGGCAGCCTTCTCAGGGTTGTTAAGATGCCTGTTATACCCCCTAAAGTGCCAGCCCTTACTCTGTTACTAAGCTTTCCTTACTGTGTTGCAAGGCATCTCCAACACCCTTAACAGGCATCGTTATAAACGCACCCCCGATTTTGCTATCTGGAGATTGCAGTTTTGAGCAACAAATCGAGCGCAATCGTTCAAAACTGCCCAACACCTAACATAATCCTTCTGAAACGTCTTTATATAAAGGATCTTAGGCATGTTAGGTGTTCTTGAAACACCTAACATAGAGGTAACATACACCTCACATCAAACCTACTTTTTTCAAATTTGCTACCGAAAGCAGAATGTTAGGTGTTTATTAGGTGTATGTTAGGTGTTTCAAGAACACCTAACACTCATCAAACCCTTTGTACATCGGCATTTTCGGCGATTCATGTTAGGTGTTTGAACTTTTTAGTGAGATACCAAGTAAATCCACGATATGCAAAACGATGGTATCTGTGCCAAGCCAACAGCCAAAGCGGAATAAGTGTAATATTTACATTTATTGACAATTCGGGCTAAAATTGATAGTGTACGGGCTACACTTATGGCATAAAAAGTGCATAATTTTAGCTTATTTTGTGTTAAAAATGGCATTTTGGCAAAAAAGTATCACATTTTGCTAAGATAAAATAGAAATTTATAAAAAATTTATATTACCTTTGCGACCGATTATAAACAAATCATATAACTATAACTCTTAAAAAAAGAAAACTAAAAACGTATGAGCCAAAACAACTCCTCTTAATAAACGGAGAGTCGCGCGTACCTTATTATTATAATAAGGCTGGGACTCAGGTGCCTTGTCGCACCAAAACTCGAATGGATTTATTAAACCAATTTAATCTATAGTAAATACTTAAGTATGAATCGAAATTTTAGAAAGACAGCGCTGCTGATGAGTGCCATGGCCCTGTTGGGACTCGGTTACTCGTCAAATGCCAACGCCGCTGGCGCTCCTCAGGAGATTCAGCAGGCAACAAAGAAGATCACAGGTACAGTGATCGACGCTCAGGGCCCCGTCATCGGAGCCAGCGTAGTGGAAAAGGGATCCTCGAACGGTACTGTTACCGATTTCGATGGTAATTTCTCTCTCAACGTCAAGGAAGGTGCAACGATCGTCGTATCGTTCATCGGCTACGAGACTCAGGAAATCAAGGTTGGTAACCGTGACAACATCGAAATCACGCTGCGCGACGACAATGCCGTGCTCGAGGAAGTGGTGGTCGTAGGTTACGGTACCCAGAAGAAAAAGCTCGTCACTGGTGCTACTGTTCAGGTGAAGGGTGAGGAAATCGCCAAACTGAACACCACCAACGCTCTGACAGCCATGCAGGCCAGCACTCCTGGTGTGAACATCACACAGGCTTCGGCTCAGCCTGGACAGGGCTTCAAGGTGAACATCCGTGGTATGGGTACTATCAACGAGAGCTCTCCTCTGCTGATCATCGACGGTATCAATGCCGGTACAGCTGATAACGGTCTGAATGGTCTGAACCCCAACGATATCGAAAGCATCGACGTGCTGAAGGACGCTGCCTCTGCAGCTATCTACGGTGCCCGTGCTGCTAACGGTGTGATCCTCGTGACCACCAAGCAGGGTAAGTCTGGTAAGCTCCAGATTCAGTACGACGGCTTCGTTGGTTGGTCTAACGCCTATAAGGTGCCTGCTATGGTGAACGCTAAGCAGTACATGCAGATCATCAACGAAACTAACTTCAATACTTACGGAACAGCTCAGAACTGGGCCAGCATCGTCCCCCAGAGCATCATCGACAAGGTGAACCAGGGTTGGGAAGGTACTGACTGGTTCAAGGAGTATGAGAACAAGAACGCCCTTCAGTTCAGCCACGCTGTAACACTGAATGGCGGTACTGATCGTTCTAAGTTCTCTATGTCGCTGAACTACAGCTCTAACGAGG
This sequence comes from Prevotella sp., assembly GCA_017548385.1. GTDB lineage: Bacteria > Bacteroidota > Bacteroidia > Bacteroidales > Bacteroidaceae > Prevotella. The sequence continues at coordinate 2,924 of JAFZAE010000046.1, read as the reverse complement.
GTATCATGGGTGGCGACAACGCTTCTTCATACAAGCGTTATGGTGGCCGTATCAACTCTGACCACGTGCTGCTGAAGGGCAAGGACCTGCTGGGTGAAGAGCACGACATCATCACCCTCGGTGAGAACCTGAGCTACTGGTATCACAAGAGCCACTCTCTGGCAGAGTCTAACGGTTACTGGAACGTGATGCAGGCTGCTTACATCGCTTCTCCGCTCGTAGAGCCCTACGACGCTAACGGCGAACTGACCAGCTATGCTAACAACCACGCTGGCTACAGCGATATGATCTACGGTCAGCCTCTGAACCACTTCGTCAATGGTGGTTTCGGTTCTCTGAACCTGAGTCGTGACTTTGGTGTCGGTGCTACCTTCTACTGGATCATCGAGCCCATCAAGAATCTGAAGTATCGTGGACAGTTCAATACTGGCTACAGCGCCAGCAACTATCGTCAGGTTGGTAAGCCTTACTCTTCAAGCTCAACATCTGCCAGTGCTTCTTACACACTGAGCCAGAGCCAGAGCCAGAGCAGCAGCTTCACCATTGAGAATACGCTTTCTTATATCCTGCCGAAACTCGGTAAGAACACCATCGACATCCTGATTGGTCAGTCTTTGGAGCGCTCTGATTGGAGCACAGGTTTGAACATGAGCTTTGAGGTGACAGAGGAAAACCTGAACACTTTGGTGCTCAACGGTTGGGACTACAACATCCCCGGTAACTACGAAACTCAGTATCTCACTGGTCACGGTGGTTATGACAACCCGAGGTCTGGTAGCATCGCTTCGTTCTTCGCTCGTGCCAACTGGAACTACGACGAGAAGTACATGGCAACAGCTATCATCCGTGCCGACGGTTCTAACAACTTCGCTCGCGGCAAGCGCTGGGGTTACTTCCCCTCATTCTCCGCAGGTTGGGTCATCACCAACGAAAAATTCATGGAGAGCACCCGTAGCTGGATGGACTTCTTGAAGATCCGCGCATCTTGGGGACAGAATGGTAACTGTAACATCGAACCCTTCACTTATCTCTCTAATATCAAGTTCTCTCCCTCAGACTATGCCGACTATGGTTATAAGTTCTCCAGCGATATGTACAATACGGTGAACCGTAACGTCTATCAGACTGGTGCTTACGCTTATAACGTTCCTAACCCCGACGTAACATGGGAGACCTCTGAGCAGATCAACATCGGTCTCGATGCTCGCTTCATTGGCGGTCGTCTCGGTGTGAACTTCGACTGGTACAAGAAAACCACGAAGGACTGGCTGGTTATGGCCCCGATGAACAACGTGCTCGGTTATGAGTATCCCGCTATGGTTAATGGCGGTGACGTGGAGAACACTGGTTTCGAGCTCGCACTCTCTTGGCGCGACAAGATCGGCAGCGACTTCAACTATCATGCCAACGTAAACCTGGCCACCAACAAGAATGAAGTTACTCGTCTGCAGAATCTTGACTACATGAATGGTCAGGACAAGGCTCTCTTCGAGAACTCTTCATGGGTATCTCGCGTTGAGGTAGGTCACCCCATCGGCTACTTCTCTGGTATGTCTTACAGCGGCATCTGGCAGAATCAGGCTCAGATCGATGCAGCTATTGCTAACGGTCAGGCTGTGGTTGCCGGTGCTGTTCCTGGTGACTGCATCTGGGACGACTGGAATGGCGACGGACAGATTTCTCTGTCTGAGGACCGTCACGAGATCGGTAGCCCCCATCCCGACGTAACACTTGGTGTCACCCTCGGCTTCGAGTGGAAGGGTCTTGACTTTGGTGTAACAGGTTCTGGCGCATTCGGACAGCAGGTTATGCAGTGCTACCGTACCGCTTTGCTGGCCAATCCTTATGGAAACTACACTGTTGACGTTTTCGACCGTTGGCATGGTGAGGGTACCAGCAATGAATATCCTCGTCTCACCGTTGGTTCGATCAACGACCAGTGGGTTTCTACCCGCTATATGCAGAATGCTGACTACTTCAAGATTCAGAACATCACACTGGGTTACGATATCGCTCAGCTGATCAAGGGATTCCCCTTCTCTCAGTTCCGTATCTATGTGCAGGCTCAGAACCTCTACACCTTCACCAAGTACACTGGTGTTGATCCTGAAATCGGTTCATCTGGTGGTAAGGACTCTTGGGCTCGCGGTATCGACGTAGGTCTTTATCCGACAGCACGTACCTTCACAGTCGGTGCAAGCATTAAGTTCTAATATAATATAAATAAGGTATATAAGAATATGAAAAAGATATATTTAATGGCAATCGCGGTTCTCTTCGCCGTAGGTCTGACCTCTTGCGAGGATTTCCTCGATTCCGAAAATTATACAGGTGCAACGAACGAGAACTATCCTGCTACGCCAAGTGACTTGAACAAGCAGTTGGCTGCCCTGTATGGTGTGATGAACCAGATCAGTACCAATCCCCTGGAGACTCCCTGGTTCGTGAACTACATTATGTCTGACGAAGGTAACGGTGCCGGTGGTACTGGTGACGTTGAGGCACACGCCGTTGGTCACCTGATGACCAATAAGGAAACCCTTTATGACGATATCTGGAAACAGGTTTATGTAGGTATTTCCCGTGCCAGCGCCGTCATCTATGGTGTTGACGCTTTCGACTGGACTGGAAATGAGGCATCCCGCAACCAGATGCTGGGTGAGGCTTACTTCATGCGTGGCCTGTTCTACCTCTGGGGCGTACAGTTCTGGGGTGACATCCCCGCTTACTGGGCCATTGCCGCTCCCGATCCCTGTCCTCAGCTGAGTGCAGAGACTGAGATCATGCCGCACATCCTGGCTGACTTCACTTCAGCTGCCAACCTGATGACTCACGGAGCCACCACTCGTGGCGACGGTCATGCCACCAAGGGTGCCGCTGAGGGTATGCTGGCTCGTGCCTATATGTTCTATGAGGGCTTCTAT
>JAFZAE010000007.1 GCA_017548385.1 Prevotella sp. | reverse complement strand
GGGTGTGTTGCTAATTATATTCAGCGTCAATTTCCCCATGCTTCTGACGGGATTCCTCATCACAGGTATCTCAGTGGGTATCGGTGTGCCTGCTTCATGGACCTATATCTCTGAGAGTTCAGAAGTAAAGAATCGTGGACGAAATATATGTATCTCGCAGATGTCGTGGGGCTTTGGACCCATGTGCATACTCTTGTTCGGAATGCTATTTGCGCCGGGTGGATACCTTTTCGATGTTGTGCAGACTATTTCTTCTTGGTTTATGGATACATCAGGATATGATGTGGCAGCGTCTGCAATAGCATCTTTGGATAGTGCCGGTGTGGATGTGTCGAAACTACATAGTGTAGATGATGCCATGAAGCAGATGACTGCTGCAGGTTTGTCATACGATCCGGCAACATTCAAATCAGCATATCATGTCTATGTGAACGCTAATGTCTTTAGTTCTCGTATGGTGTTCCTCACACTCTTTATCGTGGCATTTATCGCATGGAACCTCCAGCGCAAACTCGATGAGAGCAGTGAGTGGAAAGCCAGCAAAGCGGCTGCCAAGGCCAAGGGAGAGGATACTAGTCTGATGCATGCTTTCAAGGTGTTGTTCACCAACAAGATTGCTGTGCGAACCGTTATTTTCCTTGCCACGATTTATCTCACATGGAATCTTGTGGCATCAGTGATGGGATTCTTCCAACCGCATATCTATGAGACGGCAGGTGGTGTGAGCAATGAACAGTCCAATTGGATGAACTGTATCCAATGGGCCATCATCGTCGGCGTGACATTCATCGTCTCCAAACTCATCGACAAAACCAGTCACAAAGGTATCTATGTCTTTGGTCTCGTGGTGGCCATCGCAGCTTGGGTAGTCATTGTCACAGTGGGTGTCAACGGCCTCTTCGGATTGTGGCTATTTACTATACTATGGGGTATTCAGGGTGGTGCCTCTCCACAGATATTCTATGCGCTATGGGGATCGGAATTGTTCCCGGCTAAGTTCCGTGCCGGTGCGCAGGGACTGATGTTCTTCATCGTTCGTGGCCTATCCGCAGTATGGGGACTCGTCTTCACCCTCATCTATGGTGAAAAGGGCGAGGGCTTCACCATTGCTGCCTACTGCATGATTGCCTTGCTCCTCATCTCGCTCATTGTGGGCTTCATCGGATGCCCCAAAACCCGCGGTCGCTCCCTCGACAGCATCGCTCGAGAGCGCTACGGCGAGGATTATTAAAAGGTTATCTAAACAAAAGGTCTACGGACTTCTTGGATATTATGGTCCCCATCCTCCACAGTAGTAAATTTTCCCCTCCTCTGAGGAGGGGTTAGGGGAGGTCCAAGAAGTCCGTAGACCTTATTTTTTCCGAGGTTTATTTCGGCAAATTGAAAGCTACGCTCATTTCTTTCATCTGCTCTTGGCTCATGCCCTCTGGCTCAAAGCCCATGCAGCGGGCATTGATGTAGATTTTTGCGCTCTTCGAGAGCACGTCAATCTGGTCGAAGGCATCCATCACGTCTAGCCCTTGGGCAAACACACCATGTTTCTCCCAAAGCACCACATCGTAGTCGTCAAGCTCTTTCAGTGTGGCATCGGCTAACTCCACACTGCCGGGCAGGGTGTAGGGGATAATTCCAAGGCCTAATGGACAGAAAGCCTTTGTCTCGGGAATCATGCTCCACAGAATGTTGGTCAGCACGTCTTTCTCGAGAAACTTCCTGTTATGACTCATAGCCACTAACTCGATGGGGTGGGTATGTACGGTGGCGGTATAAGGGGAGCCCTTCTCCAACAGGTGGTTGTGCACTGTAAGGTGTGAGGGCAACTCGCTGGTGGGTTGCACTGCCTCGTCGGCGATAATCACATAACTGGCACAGTCGTCAAGGATGCGGATGACGCTGCCGTTGCTCATTGGCCAGCGGGCCAGGTCACGCATACGTTTGCCAGTGCCCTTGCAATAGAAATAGCAACCTTTCAACTGTGGGAGTGTGACACCAATCTGTTTCACCTCGCTGATGGCAGGAAGTGCACGAATCTCGTCATCTACATATTTGGTGATGTTCACGGTGATGTTGCCGCCGTTACGCTCAGCCCATCCGTTTTGCCACAGGTAGCCGGCAACTTCGGCTATCTTCTCAATCTCACCCCTCAGTGCGGGGCGATTCTCCAAAATACTGTACATAGTCTTTAAATAGTGGGTTGTGATGATTTTGATGCAAAAGTATATAAAAAAAATGATTATTTACTTACGATAATGAAAAAAGTTCGTTTCATCATATCCCATATCCCATGTTTTTTGTAATTTTACACCCCAATTCAAAAAGTGACATGAAACTCAAGACGATATTACATATTTTGGGACTATTTGTGCTGTCTGCAGCCTTACTTTTTATCACTCAGTCGTGGTGGATGGCATTGGGTATTCTGATGATTATCTTGCTGATAGACAACTTCCTCAAGCAATACGATAACAAGAGAAAACGGGAATGGATGCAGAAGCACCGGGATGAGTTGGAAAACGAACAAGAACAGGAGGGAAACGACTGACCATGCAACAACTCAGCGAATTATACCTAAAATGGTGCGGTAGCAAACCCTACGACATCCAAAAGATGCCGGGAGCAGGAAGCAACCGCCAATATTATCGTCTGTTGGATGCGCAGGGAAATACCGTCATCGGAGTGGTAGGCACCAGTTTTGAGGAGAATAATGCCTTTGTCTACCTCGCACGTCATTTCCGCAAGCACAAACTACCCGTACCCGAGATTCTCGCCGTGAGCGAGAATGGGATGCGATATCTGCAACAAGACCTTGGGGATACCGCTCTCTTTGATGTGCTTAGAGAAGGTAGAGAGGCTGGCGGACGGTATAATCTCAAGGAAAAACAACTGCTGTTAGAGACCATCAGACAGTTGCCCAATTTCCAGATTCGCGGGGCAGAAGAACTTGACTGGAATTATTGCTATCCACAACCTGAGTTTGATGAGGAGACCGTGCTCTTCGACTTAAACTATTTCAAATATTGTTTCCTCAAACCTACCGACTTGGATTTCCATGAGATGAAGTTGGAGGCAGATTTCCGTCTGATGGCTCAAGACTTGGTGTCCGAACAGACAGACAGTTTCATGTACCGTGACTTTCAGGCGCGTAATGTCATGCTCGACAGTGATGGCAGACCATCGTTCATTGATTTCCAAGGAGGACGGAAGGGCCCCTATTATTATGACCTCGCCTCGTTCCTCTGGCAGGCATCGGCGCGTTATTCCAATAAATTGCGTCGTGAACTCATCTATGAGTATTACAATTCATTAAAAAATTATACCGAGGTGCCTTCTAAGAGGCATTTCGTAGAGAGACTGTCGCTCTTCGTGCTCTTCCGTACGCTCCAGGTACTCGGTGCCTACGGATTCAGGGGATTTTATGAGAGAAAACAGCATTTCATCGATTCCATACCTCCGGCAATGGAGAATCTGAGGGAATTGCTCAATAATATTTCTTTCCCATATCCTTATTTGGTGGATGTGTTGCAAAGATTGATAGGTCTGCCACGTTTCGCTGCCAACAAGCAGACGGTAGAGAGGGCAGATGGCTTTCGCACTGCTTTGTCAAACATCTACGACGCACATCCTGCAGATGGACCAGCCACATTCTCTAAATACGATGGGAAGGGACCGCTTGTGGTGCGAGTCTATAGTTTTTCCTATAAAAAAGGTATCCCCGAGGATGAGTCGGGCAATGGTGGCGGATATGTATTCGACTGCCGGAGCACCCACAATCCAGGGCGATATGAGCCATATAAAAAACTGACGGGACTTGACGAACCCGTCATACGCTTTCTGGAGGACGATGGCGAGATCCTGACATTCCTCGAAAGCGTCTATCGTCTGGCCGATGCCCATGTGGCACGTTACATACAACGTGGTTTCACCAGTCTGATGTTTTCCTTCGGATGTACGGGCGGACAGCATCGTAGCGTTTATTCTGCCCAGCATTTGGCCATGCACATTCACAAGAAATTCGGTATCGAGGTGCGCATCATGCACCGCGAACAAGGCATTTCCCAGATATTGGAGGCAAAACGACTGACTGCACCCATGCAGGCAATGGTCTTTGCTGCCGGATTGGGGACACGCTTGAGACCGCTGACCGATACTATGCCCAAGGCATTGGTGAAAGTAGGAGACAAACCATTACTTGACCGCACCCTTGCTACACTACAAGCGGCTGGAACAAAGCGTGTGGTGATCAATGTACATCATTTTGCCTCACAGATTATTCAACATCTGGAGCAACGGAATGACAAGGAAATGGACATTAAAGTTTCCGACGAGTCGGAGATGCTGCTTGATACGGGTGGGGGACTGCGTAAGGCAGCGCCACTCTTTAATCCCGACGCAAATATCCTCATCCATAATGTCGATATCCTGAGCAATGTCAACCTCAAGACTTTCTATGAGGCTGCGCAGGAGGATGATGCAACCTTGCTTGTAAGCAAGCGACAGACCAGTCGCTATCTGCTCTTCGATGACAATATGCGCCTTGTGGGTTGGCAAAACATCGCTACGGGCGAGGTCAAGACGCCACATAGCGACCTAGATGTGTCAAAATGTCACCGCTATGCTTTTGCGGGCATTCATGTCTTTTCGCCACGACTTTTCCAAAGAATGGAAGGGTGGCCCGAGAAATTTGGCATTATCGATTTCTATCTGCGTATATGCGACCAATGCGTTATCCGTGGGCACTATAAGCCCGACCTACAACTGATGGATGTCGGGAAGGCCGACACCCTCGCACAAGCCGAGACGTTCCTGCAAGCACTACCACAATAAATATAATATTCAATCTTCAATCATCAATATTAATAGTATATTTCCAAACCCCTCAGAATCATATGTCCTTTTAACTCCCCTTTAACTCCCCTTTAACTCCCTTTTAACTCCAGATAAATAATAACCATCATGCAACAAAAAATTATCATCCTCGATTTCGGCTCACAGACTACACAACTGATCGGTCGTCGCGTGAGAGAACTGGACACTTTTTGTGAAATTATCCCATACAACAAATTTCCAAAGGACGACCCTTCTGTCATCGGTGTCATCTTGAGTGGCTCACCCTATTCTGTACATGACCCGCAGGCTTTTAAAGTTGATCTCTCGCAGTTTGTTGGACGCCTCCCCGTGTTGGGTATCTGCTATGGGGCACAGTTTATCGCACAATCGAATGGCGGCCGTGTGGAGCGTGCCGACAGCCGTGAGTATGGTCGTGCCAACCTCATGTCATTTGATGCAGGAAATCCATTGCTCAAGGGCTTCGAACCCAATTCACAGGTGTGGATGAGCCATGGCGATACTATCACACAGATTCCTGCCGACTGCCATGCCATTGCCTCGACGGCAGACGTGAAGTTCGCTGCTTACGCCAGTGAGAAAAATCCGCTGTGGGCAGTGCAGTTCCATCCCGAGGTGTTTCATACCACACAGGGCAAGCAGCTGTTGCGCAATTTTGTCGTAGACATCTGCGGAAGCCGACAGGAATGGAGTCCGGCTTCCTTTGTAGAGACCACTGTGGCAGAACTGAAGAAGCAGTTGGGCAACGACCGCGTCATTCTCGGACTGAGTGGCGGTGTCGATTCCTCGGTGTGCGCCACCTTGCTCAATCGTGCCATTGGTGACAGACTTACATGTATCTTTGTTGATCATGGTATGTTGCGGAAAAATGAGTTCCAGAAGGTGATGGAT
>JAFZAE010000001.1 GCA_017548385.1 Prevotella sp. | reverse complement strand
TGGATGATTGAGCAATGTGGATGGAAAGGACGCACGCTAGGGCGGGCTGGTGTTCACAGTCGCCAGGCTCTCGTGTTGGTTAACAGAGGCGGAGCCACAGGGCAGGAGGTTCTCCAATTGTGCCAGGCCGTGCAGGAAGATGTGCTCCGTCGTTTTGGTATTGAGATACACTCAGAAGTAAATATTGTATAAGACTAGGCCATGACACTTACCTTTCTTGGAACTGGTACTTCCGGCGGTGTGCCGAGTGTGGGGTGTGGATGTAAGGTGTGCCGCAGTGCTGACCCACACGACCGACGATTGCGCAGTTCTGCCCTTTTAGAGACCGAAAAAACTAGGATTCTCATTGACTGTGGCCCTGACTTCCGACAGCAAATCTTGCCTTTTGACTTTAAGCCCATTGACGGTGTACTGCTTACGCATATCCATTACGACCACGTGGCAGGCATTGACGATATACGTCCTTTTTGTGTGTTTGGTGCTGTGAATATTTATGCTGAACAAACTACATTGGATGCTTTAAAGGTGACGATGCCTTATTGTTTCGCTTCACATTTGTATCCTGGAGTGCCGTTGCTCGCGCTTCATGCCATTCAGCCTCATCAGTCTTTCATGATTGGTGATGTGGCCGTGACACCTGTCAGAGTGATGCATGGGAGCATGCCTATTCTTGGTTATCGTTTTGGTTCCTTAGCGTATATCACAGATATGAAGACCATCGACGAGGCGGAGATTGCCTATCTTGAGGGAGTGGAGGTGTTAGTGGTCAATGCTTTGCGTTTCAATAAAGTACATCATTCACATCAGTTGGTCGCTGAAGCTTTGACGTTTGCCCAGCAGATAGGTGCCCAGCAGACCTACCTGATACACTGCACACATGAAATCGGATTTCATGATGAGGCCAACAGCCTTTTGCCAAAAAATATAAAATTTGCTTACGACGGGCAAGTGATTTCCTTATAATTTGTAACAAACAAGGCGCAAAAAGTTAAAAATGGTTGAAAATTTACATATTTCCCCATAAAACTATTGCAAATAATAATTTATTGATTACCTTTGCAATGTGTTTTTCATAGTATTAGATTTAAGGTTAACAAAAGGTTGGAGTACAGCGGTACTCCTTTTTTGTTACTTCCTTCTTGATAATAAGGCGGTCAGAAGATTGCCTTTATTTTTTGTCCTCCTACGTTTGCTGCCACCACCGAAACGATTGTAAAGTTTCCATGCTAATAGAAGACCGTCAAACACTGATGCGCCGGTTGTCATAAAATTTGAGAAACGTTGAGATGGCAGGTTGTTCTCCTGCTTGTGGAATAAGCCGTTCCACTGTGTTTTCATAGACTGATTGTCTTTACGAAGCTCCCTGCGCAAATATTCCTTGCGCATACGGATATCATCTAAAGACTTAAATGGTAACAAGGGTTGTTCGGACTTCATGCGATTAATTGTTCAACAACAAGTCGGCGAGAAATTTGACAAGAGGTTTTTCTATCCAGCGGCGCCGGTTGGCGATGAGGAGAATCAAAAAGAGAAGATAGATTCCAGCGACTATGCAGAATGCCCACACATAGCCCACCCAGGAGGCGAGGCCGTATGCCAAAGCAAACGACAAGTATATGAGCATCATCATCAACAATAGTGTAAGTGTCAATGTCATAGCTGCTGCGGTGACCAGTTTCACCACTTTTTCTATGACATCAAGTCTCACATATTCAGACTGCAGGCCTACATAGTGCTTCAGCTGTTCGGCCAGTTGGGCAATGGTCTCTATGTTTTTGTCGCTGGAAATCATAATAGGGGCGGAAAAGTTAAACGACAACCTCTTCTGCTGCCTCTTTGATGTCGTCTACAAGATCTTCCATGTCCTTGCGGGAGATGTTGATGTTGTGCTTCTTGCAGAAGTCAGAAACGGTGTCGGAAATCTTGGTACGAGTGTCTGTTCCTTTTTCTGGAGCCATGAGCAAGCCAAGAGCAGCTCCGGCGAGGGCGCCACCGATGAATGCGCCAATGTAGCTTAATTGTTTCATGTTTACGTTATTTTAGTTAAAAGATTATAAGTTGGTCATTCTTGGGAGAATTTGCGACAACTGCTCGCTATTCGTTAGCAAATGTAGTAAAAGTTTGTTAAACAACAATGAATAATGACGTCTTTTTTTGTTAATTGTGTTGTATTTTGTTCATTTAACAAACTTTATGGGGTGTTTGTCTTTGTTTTTGCCCGATTTTGTGTAACTTCGCAAAAATTTTTTGTTTGGATGATATATTAATTAACAATCACTAATCATTTCAGAGTTTATGAAGAAATATTTGTTATTCTGCGCAGGACTATGTGTCGTTCTGGCATTTAGTAGTTGTAAATCAAAGGAAAGTGCTTACAGAAAAGCCTACGATCAGGCCAAGGCTCAGGAAGCTACTTCGACAGTGACGTCAGACTATGACGACTCTCCAGTGGTGACTCCTTATGTCGAGAAGCCCGTCACTAGTGGTACAGTCACAGACAACAGCGACAACGTGGCTGTACGCAGTGAGAATTTGACAGTGGTCAATGGAGCTGGCCTCAAGTCGTACAGTGTTGTGGTAGGTTCATTTAGCGTGAAGTCCAATGCAGAAAATCTGGTGGAGAGTCTGCGTGCATCAGGCTATGATGCTCAGTTGGCATATAATGCCAGCCGTGATATGTATCGTGTGGTAGCTTCCACTTTCGATAGCAAGGCGAGCGCAGTACAAAGCCGCGACAGGCTGAGAAACACCTATCCCGATGCATGGTTGCTGTTTTACGGTAGGTAATCTTGCGTGGGTAGAATACTATCTATAGACTACGGAAAGAAACGTACAGGACTGGCAGTCACCGATCCGCTAAAGCTCATCGCTGGCGGATTGGCGACTTTGCCTACATATCAGCTCTTCGAATGGCTCACAGCTTACATTGAGCGTGAGGAGATAGAACTGATAGTGATGGGTGAACCATGGCAGCTTAATGGGAAACCCAGTGAGAACCTGGCGCGAGTGCGTGGATTTGTAGCTAGATGGAAAAAGGCTCATCCAGAAATTCCTGTGGCCTATTACGATGAACGCTTCACCTCTGTCCTGGCTCATAAGGCGATGATTGAGGGAGGGCTGCATCGCAAGGCGAGGCAGAACAAGGCACTGGTGGACGAGATGAGTGCTACCATCCTCTTGCAGAGTTTTTTGGAATCGAAAAGAAAATGATATTACCTATTTATATTTATGGACATCCGGTGCTGCGAAAAGTAGCGCAGGATATACCACAAGACTATCCTGGACTCTCCAACCTGATAGATGACATGTGGGATACACTGGCTGACTCGGAAGGTATCGGACTGGCCGCACCGCAGATTGGCAAGTCAATACGCGTCGTGGTCATCGACCTGGACCCTCTGGCCGAAGATATGCCTGAGTATAAAGGCTTCCGTAAGGTTTATATCAATCCACATATCGTGGAGACCGACGATAGTGACAAGGACACCTCCGAGGAAGGTTGCCTCAGCCTACCAGGTATACACGAGAAGGTCACAAGACCCAAGCGTATCCGTGTACAGTATCAGGACACCGACTTCAACAACTACGACGAGTGGGTCGAGGGATACCTCGCACGGGTGATGCAACATGAGTTTGATCATTTGGAGGGAAAAGTGTTCACC
>JAFZAE010000045.1 GCA_017548385.1 Prevotella sp. | reverse complement strand
CCTCCAACCCTATGTTGACGAATTCATCAGTTATGCCAAAAGTCATACAGAGCAAACATTCCTCGTCACACCCATCGGTTGTGGTATCGCTGGTTTTACGCCTCAGGAGATCGCCCCCCTCTTCCGCTGGGCAAAGCAGGAAGACAACATCCATCTGCCACAAGAGTTCTGGGAGGAGATAGGATAAACAGGAATTAGAAATTACTAATAACTTGTGAACAAATAACACATATCGTCTATGAGAAAGTATTTATTAACACTATTGATGTTGGTTCCCTTATCCTCAATAGCTAATCAAGAATTTGTTACACCAGATGACGGAGATGACGATAACAATGTCGTTGCAACGTCATCTTATGAAGAACTGCCCAAAACTGAAGGGACATTCACTTTCGAAAACCACCAGGGGAATAAATCTGAACCATTCTTTACAGCTGGTATATACCAGACAGGCGACTACTATAAATGTCTCGGAGTGGGATTGGGCTTATTGTTCAACCTTGGTCGAACAAACGACATGTTCAACCTATCGTTTGGTGCGGAATATATTGAATACATCGCTGGCGACCCACGCCCAGATGACCAAAAAGGTAAAACAGGTTTGGTAGATGCAGGTGGTCAAGTGGTTTTTCCCGTTATCGCAAAACTGCAGTTGTTCCGCACAAGTAAATGGACGAAATTCTACATCGGCTGCGGTGCTGAATATGGGCTATGGGTATATGATGGAAGTGTGATGAAAGACTATTATCAAGATAGGAACGTAATCCTCGACAAGAGTCTAGCTGTCACACCTATGGTAGGCTGGCGTGCCCGCAATGTCGATTTCGGCCTCTATTGTAAATATTACTTCGATAAGGCTTTCAACCACTCCCTACCAGGCGTGAAAGACCTTGGCAAAGACGACATCCGCATTGGTTATCACCTTACATATTGGTTCTAGTTGTTTTATAGAACCCACCTTTAGTAGTGAGGGGTAAGAGATGAAAAAGATATATTTTGCAGGGTCTATCCGTGGGGGACGAGTGGATGCCGCACTCTACCATCGGATGATTACTTATATGCAGCAGACCGATATGGTACTCACAGAGCACGTGGGCAATTTGATACTTAATGCTTTGGAACAGGGGAAGGCGAAGGATGCCGCCATCTATGACCAGGACACGGGGTGGCTACGAGAGGCTGAGTTGCTCATCGCCGAATGCACTTGTCCATCATTAGGTGTAGGATATGAATTGGCCTACGCCGAGAAATTAGGTGTTCCATGCCATATTTTCTACGACCGCACCAAATGTCAGCTTTCCGCCATGCTCACGGGCAATCCGTATTTCCACATCCACCCCTACGAGAAAGAAGAAGAGATTTATGCCGTTTTGGATGAGGTGTTAAATAGCCTCACCCCCGACCATTCTCCGAAGGAAGAGAGGAGTATATAGTCCTACTACTCTCAAATAAGGGGTATAACTGATAATGATTGAGGTTCGTAACGTTGCTATGGCAACATTACTCACCAATGATGGTGATGACAAGTTTTCTTGTGCCGCCATAGTTGCGGTATTCGTTGAAATAGATGCCTTGCCATGTGCCTAAATTCATACGGCCGTTGGTGATAGGGATTGTAAGACTGACTCCGCTGAGCACTGACTTGGCATGGGCCGGCATATCATCCGAGCCTTCAAGGGTGTGGACATACTCCGGACGGTTTTCTGGAACTAAACGATTGAAAATGGTCTCCATGTCTGTGCGGACGTCGGGGTCGTAATTCTCGTTGATACTCAGTCCACAACTGGTGTGCTTGGTAAAGATGTTAACAATGCCTGTTTGGGGTAATTTAGGCAACTGTCGAATGATGTCGGATGTCACTAAATGAAATCCTCTAGACATCGATTTCAATGTTATTTCTATTTGTTGAATCATATAGTGAGTTTTTAAGTTTTTGAGTTTTTAAGTTTTTAAGTTTTTGAGTTTTTGAGTTTTTAAGTTTTTAAGTTTAGAAGTTCAGGATTTCAGACTTCTCATTGCATTGAGCACTGCGAGAACAGTGACACCGACATCGGCAAAAACTGCCATCCACATAGTGGCGATACCGAGGGCAGCAAGAATCAGCACTGCCACTTTCACCCCGATAGCAAAGGCCACGTTCTGTCGGGCAATAGAGATAGTACGTCGGGCAATAGAGATGGCTGTGGCAATTTTCGATGGTTTGTCGTCCATCAGCACGACATCAGCTGCCTCAATGGCAGCATCAGACCCCAACCCACCCATAGCGATACCCACATCGGCACGTGCCAATACCGGTGCATCGTTGATGCCATCACCGACAAAGGCCAAGTTGGTGCCTTCAGGTTTATTCGCCAACAAGTTTTCCACACGAGTCACCTTGTCGGCTGGCAACAATTCGGTATGATACTCGTCGAGGCCCAACAGTTGCCCCACATGCTCTCCCACCTTGCGGCGGTCGCCAGTCAACATAACTGTTCGTCTGACTCCTAACTGTTTGAGACGGCTGATAGCCTCTGCACTATCTTCCTTGACTTTGTCGTTGATGACGATATGGCCGGCATACTCACCATTGATAGCCACATGGATGATGGTGCCCACATGTTCGCAGTCATGCCATTGAGCACCGACAAGTTCCATCATTTTGGTATTGCCCACACACACGAGGTCGTTGCCTACACGAGCACGGATGCCATGGCCCGCAATTTCCTCCACCTCACTCACCGCACAACCGTCAGTAGCCTCCTCGGAGAAGGCATCACGCAAGGCTGCGCCAATGGGATGGGTAGAGAAATGCTCTACATGAGCAGCCAGATGTAAGACATGCCGTTCATCGTATCGCTCAGGATGCACCACTTCCACGGCAAACTGTCCATGTGTCAACGTACCCGTTTTGTCGAAGACCACCGTTGAGACCTTTGAAAGCGCATCGAGGAAGTTGGCACCCTTTACAAGAATACCCTGGCGCGATGCCCCTCCGATACCACCAAAGAAGGTGAGGGGAACGCTAATGACCAGCGCGCAGGGGCATGACACCACGAGGAAAATCAACGCCCGATGGAGCCATGTGGTAAAATGCGTCGCAAATGCTGCACCCTCGAAATGTAGGGGGGCAAAGGAGAGCGACTGCCACAATGGGGGCAGGACGGCTAAGGCTATGGCCGCAAAGACCACAATTGGAGTATAAACACGGGCAAAACGAGTGATGAATGCCTCGCTCTTCGATTTATGTTCATTGGCGTTCTCCACCAAGCTGATAATCTTTGATACTGTGCTCTCGCCGAAACTCTTGGATACTCGAAGACGGATGACACCACTCAAGTTTACGCATCCCGAGAACACCTCATCGTCCACAGTTATTTCACGTGGCATGCTTTCTCCTGTTAGTGCCACGGTATTCAGACTCGATGAGCCCTCAATGACCACGCCATCCAAAGGAACTTTCTCACCGGGACGTATCACGATGGTCTCCCCCACCCCGACCTGTTCGGGACTGACGGTCTCCACCTGTCCGTTACGCTCCACATTGGCCGTGTCAGGACGGATATCCATTAAGTGGGCAATACTGTCGCGACTCTTGCCCTCGGCATAGCCTTCGAAAAGTTCACCAATCTGAAAAAACAACATCACAAAGACAGCCTCAGGAAATTCCGTCTCTGCCCCAGGCATAAACCCAATGCCTAAGGCTCCCAAAGTAGCAATCGACATAAGAAGATGCTCGTTGAAGGCATCACCATGAGCGATACCCTCGACGGCTTCTTTCAGCGTGTCGTGGCCTATTAACAAATAAGGTATAAGATAGATCAGAAGCAATTGCCATGTGGGCAAGTTTGTATTTTTCTCGATGATGACGGCGGCCACTAAAAGCAATGCCGACACGACGATGAGTGCCGACTGACTCTTAAGACTACCATGCTCATGATGATGGTCGTGATTGTGACCATGGTCATGGTGATCGTGGTGGTCATGATCATCATGATGGTGTGAATGGTGTGCTCCACAATTGCAGCTAACTTGTTCTTGATGTTTATCTTTTGCCATATTCTTTGGATTATATTGTTTGCAAGCGAGATGCCCGCGTTTTCTATTTCTGCTGCAAAGGTATGGCAAAAGTTTCGCAACTCAGTTGCAAATATTCATAGGGGTGGCCAACTCTCATTTGTTGACTTCCTGTAAACCGCTTAAAAATCATTAAAGACCTAAGATGTTACGTAGTACCCACCACAAGAAATAGAGCACTACATAGAAGAGACAATAGAATTTGGTGACAAAATGGGTATGCACATACTGTCGCCACCGTCTTGATGGTATAAGTTCCCCTGAAAGCAGCAATAACAAATAGGGTGCCAGCAAGGCAACAAAATAATTATAATGTACTGCTCCTAGTATATCGCCATGCATCAAATGGTATGCGAATCGCTGGGCACCGCATCCAGGACATTTATAGCCTGTCAATTGCAACCAAAAGCATTTGGGACTCCAGGTAGTTTGTTCAGGATCAAAAAAGTAATTTACAATCAAGTAAATAAAAACGACTGCCGCAATAATCAACCACGGCAGACGTTTTTTAATATCCTGAGAGATTGGCATCTACTTTTATTGGTATGAAGTTTATCAATTAAAAGCACCAAATGAAACGCCAAATGCTACGATTGCGATAATGTATATAATTGCAATACCCAATGATGTTAATGCACTGGCCAATGCCCAATTTTTAGCTTTTCTGGAATTCTCCTCAGCCTCCATCTGTGAACCCATGCGCCATGCAGAATCTACTTTCGACGCATAGACAATGGAAACAATACCAAAAGGAAGACAGCAGAAAAGTGTGGTCAAGATAGCCCAAACAAGATAGCTGTCGGGTTTTGGACCCATCGGCTGGTTGCCTCCAAATTGGCCGGCATATTGGGGACCATAATTACCGTAATTACCATAATTACCGTAATTACCATATCCTCCATTATTCCCATAGTTTCCATTATTTCCATAGTTGGGCGGTGTGGAAAATTGAGTGGATTGATCATCGTATGGATTTCCAGAAGAAAAGGATGAAGAGCCAAAATAACGACTTAATTCTGGAACATCTTTTGCTTTCTGCCACTGTGCCATACCCGCCTTCCAAACCATAGTCTCTCCTGTCACCCCTCTTGAAAGGAGTTGCTCTGCTGGCACGGGGCCTTGCTGCTGATTGTTTGGTCCGATATAATAGTACATAATAACTATAATTTGTTGGTTAATTATTTTTCTAATCTAAGGATTATGTAACAATCTGAATGTAAATGTCACATCAACTGATGTGCAAAAATACATATTTTTTTAAAGATTATTACAATAAATACAGAAAAATACTAGAAATACATTATCTTTGCATAATAAAACACAAAGATTCATCTGTAAAACCACAATAACTATGAAAAAGATATTATTAGCGCTGGCACTACTGACATGCACAATGGGCATATCGGCACAAGGAATGAGAACTAAAAAGAAAAGCGACCCTATCCGTCAAAAAATCACATGGCTCGCACCGGCCGCACCTTCCAACGATGAAGGTGAAATAGAAAAAATCTACCTCGCATATAATACGCCCGATGGCCAAGAGCACAATATCGTCTGTGAACTACCCTGGCCTGTTATG
>JAFZAE010000044.1 GCA_017548385.1 Prevotella sp. | reverse complement strand
GGTTCACCACGCTCACGACCGTCGCGGTTGCGGCCACTCTTGATGGCGATGCAGTCGTCTCCGGTATTAAAGAAGCAGTCTTCAATGAGCACACGGTTACATGCTTCGGGATCGCATCCATCACCATTGGGACCGTCGTTAATCATCTTTACACGACGGACGGTGATGTCGGTGGACCGCAAGGGGTGGATGACCCAGAAGGGAGAGCGCAACAATGTAACATCCTCCATCAGAATACGTGCACATTGGTTGAAGTTGATGAGTTGGGGACGAAGGCCGTCTTTAGGACCGAAGACACGTTCGGGTGAACGGTTGCCTTTTTCGTCTGTCAAGGGAATACCATCCTCTCCGGATTGCAGTAGACGTGCCCTGCCACCGAGTTTCTGACTAACGATACCTTCTTGCCATCCGAATTTTGCCGCACCACACCATGGCCACCAGGTCTCTCGAGAACCACCGCCGTCGATGGTGCCCTTACCGGTAATGGCGATGTCGGTCTGTTGATAGGCATAGACACAAGGTTGCAAATTGTAGCATTCCAATCCTTCCCAACTAGTGGGAACGATAGGGTATAGTTCAGGCTGGAAGGCAAACTCCAATACTGCGCCTTCCTCTATGACAAGGTTCACGTGGCTCTTCAAGGTGATGGCACCTGTGAGGAAGGTTTGGCCGGCAGGAACAATCACCCTGCCACCACCTTTCTTCGAACATTTGTCGATGGCTTTCTGAATGGCTTTCTGGTTTTGGACAGCTGTTGCAGTGGGCTTTGCGCCATATTTGGTAATCAAATAGTCAACCCCGGAAATCTGGGGCGTCTGAATACTCTGCTCTATCTGTTGATAAAGTGTATCGTCCCAGTCTTTTGCTATGACTAGAATAGGAAACAACAAGCAGATTAGTGTTGTTAGAAATAGTTTGTTCATTTTAAGTTTTAGTTTTTAAGTTTTAGTTTTTAAGTTCTGAGGTGTTGTCCACACTCCTAAACTCCCACACACCTAATCCCCCATTTCTCATTTTTGCCGCTAAATTAATTATTTATTTCTGAATATCAAAATTTACATCTTATTTTTACATTTTTTACTTTAGTATCAGGGAATCAACCACCAGATACCGACGGAGAGATGCAATTTTGCAGCATGAGTGAAAAAAGTCCGATAAAAGCAATGTTATTTCAGAAAATAATCGTACCTTTGTCGAAACAAAGAAAGGACTCTGGCTTACATTGTCTGTTATCTACCTTACGGGTCAGAAGGGTAGTGACTATTGTCTTAGCATAGTGGCACTGGCCTGAGATTGGGGAGCACTATGGACATTTTTTGAAGATTATTTTCAAATTTAGTATTTTTTATTTTAACACAAAAATTAACTTTACTTTTCTTCTTTTCTTCTGTAATAGTTTGGGCTTTAGGTGATGAGGCTGACTGTCTAAATTCTGATAAATGCCGATATGATGACTGTTTGAGGCAGAATGGTAAGAACAGTTTTTTCAAATAGAGATTATTTCGTAAATACTAACCATAATAATACTTGAAAATGAGAAGTTTTTTTACTTTATGTTTATCCTTGCTGTTTGCCATTGTCATGCAAGCCCAGGATAACGGACAGTTTTTTTAATGTGGATTTCGACAAAAATACCCTAATTATTCGAAGTTTCTCTAAAATGGTCGAAAAAACACCTGCAAGTCGTCGAAATTCTCTTTGCTGACGAAATTTCTCACATTAATTTTGCAGCAGAAAAAAGAATAAAACAAAATTATCTATAAAAAATGAAACATTTTAGATTTTTCCTGATGACTTGTATGCTGATGGTTTCGTCGGCAATCGTTGCACAAAACACCACCGTTCGTGGTGTGGTGATGGACAAAAGCGTTGGAGAAGGGGCTGCCTTCGCCACAGTAAAAGTTTATAAACCTGGAAAGGACTCGACCGTTGTGGCAGCTTTCCAGACGGATGTCGATGGTGCATTTAGCAAAGAAATAACAGGGACCGGAGCGCATAATATGATTATTAGTAGCGTGGGTAAGGCTAATTATGAGAAGATGCTGACATTGGGCACGGATTCTTTGATTGACCTTGGAACCATATATCTGGAAGATGGCGAACATGCACTTAAGAGTGTAGAGGTGGTGGCACAAAAGCCTTTGGTCAAAATGGAAGTTGACAAGATGACCTACCGAGTGGAGGATGACAACGATGCCAAGTCGAGCACTGTGCTCGATATGTTGCGCAAAGTGCCAATGGTGACTGTCGACGGGCAGGACAACATCAGCGTGAATGGTTCTTCTGCATTCAAAGTGTATGTTGACGGCAAACCCAACCCTATGTTCTCATCCAATCCATCGATGATTTTCAAGAGTATGCCGGCCTCCATGGTGAAGAATATCGAGGTGGTTACCAACCCTGGAGCCAAGTATGATGCCGAAGGTGCCACGGGTGTGCTGAATATCGTGATGAACAAGCAGATGATGTCATCAGCAGATATGAATGGCTTCAACGGAACTATCCGTGCACAGGCAGGCAATAAAGCACAGGGTGGTAGCGTCTTCCTCAGCGGACAACAGGACAAACTCACCTATAGTGCAAATGTGATGGTCAGTTATACAAAACCAGGAACACCAACGGTGGAAGGTGAGCAGCAGAATGGTTCGACAATCATCAATTCTTTGGCAGAGACAAAGACCAGACTTCCCTTTGTGATGAGCAATATCTCTTTAGGGTATGACATCGATAAAATGAGTTCTGTCAACACCTCTCTGGCACTGATGAGCATGAATATGCGCAATAATGCCACCAATACAACCACGATGAGTGGATTAGGATTCGCCGATGGGTTCTCCTATGGGAGTAACATCAAGATGAAAGAAAAAATGACTTCCCTCACATGGAACATCGACTACCAGCGTTACTTCAATCCTGAACGTACAAATTCCATCACTTTAAGCTATCAGTTGGACCATAATCCTTCCAAGAACGAACAGAAGAATGATTTCTTCGGTGGCGAAATGGGAACAGCCATCGACCTCACCGATCGTTTGTCTGTCAGCGATAATGCTACCACAGAACATACCGTACAGGTAGATTACACCACAGCTGTTGCTGAAGGTCAGACTATCAATGTTGGTGCCAAGGCTATGTCACGCCGTGCTTCCACCGACTCAAGATATTATCTTAATGATGTGGAGACACAGAATATGGGCATGGACTACCTCTACAAGAACAGCATTCTCGCTGGATATACTGAATATGAAGGAAAATGGGGAAATTGGGGCACAAAGGCAGGTCTGCGCTATGAGCACACATGGCAAGATGTGGAATATAAAAGTGGACATGGTGTGGACTTCTCTAAAAACTACGGTTCATTCGTGCCAGCCGCAAGTGTTTCCTACTCGCTGGCTCCCACACAGAACATCGGCCTTACCTACAATATGCGTATCTCACGCCCGGGTATTACCTACCTCAATCCATACGTTGACCACAGCGACCCCAATAGCCTTACCTATGGTAATACCAACCTCGATATCGAGAAATCACACAATGTGCAGTTGGTCTATAACCAATATAGCGCAAAACTGATGATGAATGTCAGCCTACGTCACAATTATACAGGTAATGCCATCGACCAGTATTCATTCTATCAGGACGGACTGCTCCATACCACATTTGGAAATATCGTACAGAGAAACCAGACTGGTCTCAACCTCTATGCTAACTGGATGGCAACCAAAACCACACGCCTCTTCCTCAATGGTGGCATTTCATATGTTGACTTGAGAAGCGATAAACTCGACTACTCCAACAGCGGATGGCAGGGCAACCTTATGGGTGGTTTGCAGCAGACACTTCCCTTGGACATCAAGTTGGGCGCTTATATGATTACCTCTACAAAGACTTATACCCTCCAGGGCTGGAGTAGCGGATTCAACATCCTCACAGCCAATCTTTCGAAGTCGTTCTTCAATGACAAACTTACCGTCAGCGTGATGGGTACTACGGGACTCTCTGATAAGGGTAGCATTAAAATGGAAACCTACAGCAAGGGTAAAGACTTCCTGAGCCATCAGACTATCAAGATTCCTATCAGCAGCGTTTCACTGAGCATCAGTTACACCTTTGGAAAGAATCGTATGCAGAAGCAACACGTCTCGAAAATCCAGAACGACTATATCGAACAACAGTCACAGGGCGAGATGTACAACTCTATTGGTGGCGGTTCCGGCACAGGCGCTGGAGCAGGAGCTGGTGGCGGAATGCCATATTAATTTAGATGACAAGTTGACGAGTTGACAAGTTATTTGCCTCTTGAACTCTCATTCAATCTCAAATCTCAAACTTCAAACCTCATAAAGATGAAAATCATCAAAAAAGATATTTGGTTCTTCTTAGCACAACTGGCCGTATGGCTGGTTGTGCTATTGTTGGTTCCACTGGCAACGCTCCTCGCTACAAGGAGTTTCGGCGATGCACGCACTATTGCTATGATGCTGAGTTTTTCGCTCATGTCGCCATTTATCCTCTATTTCTTTAATTTCTATGTTTTATGGAAATGGCTGTGGGCGAAACGTCGATATGTGTTGTTCTTCCTAGCCAATATAGTGGCCTTCTTGGCGATTCACTGGAGAGCGATTTATATGTTTTTTGCACCGCCTCCACCTCATCATCACCATGGAGGCGAGTTTCAGATGCCTACCGTCGCATGGTTAGGATATGCATCCAATTTCTTCATCTATTTCTTGTTGAATGTCATCGCTATCACTGCGGCTATTGTGATACGCCATTTCATCCAAATGAGAAAAATACGCAAGCAGTTGGAAGAGGAGAAACATAAAACGACTGAGGCTGAACTGGCATGGCTGAAAAACCAAATCAATCCGCACTTCTTGTTCAACACCCTCAACAATATCTCCAGCCTTACGCAAATAGATCCCGATGCTGCTCAGGATGCTATCGCTCAACTGAGCGACCTGCTGAGATATGCCATTTACAAAACCGACACAAAAATGGTGCCGGTTGGCGGTGAAGTGGAATTCATGCGCGACTATATCGCATTGATGCAACTGCGCTGTAATGAGAAAACCGAGGTTACAACAAAATTTGACATAGAAAATCCACAGGCTCAGTTGCCACCACTGCTGTTCATCTCATTCATCGAAAATGCCTTTAAGCATGGGGTGAGTTCTAACCGGAAGTCTACCATTGACATTCATCTCTACCAACACGACGACACCATCGTCTTTGAATGTGACAACACCAACTATCCGAAGACTGATAAAGACCGCAGTGGCAGTGGGGTGGGCCTGGAGAATAGCCGTCGTCGACTTAACTTATTGTATGACGGGAAATACATATGGGAACAATCCGTGGAAAATGAAATCTATCACATAAAAATATCAATACCGACATGAAAACCATCTCATGCATGATTGTAGATGACGAGCCCTTGGCTGTCAAGTTGTTAGAGTCGTTCGTCACCAAAACACCAGGTCTGGAACTGTTGTCCTCATTTACCGATTCTGTAGAGGCAATGGCAGAAATCAGCACGCAAAAGCCCGACCTGTTGTTCTTGGATATCCAGATGCCCGACCTCAACGGGATGGAATTAGCACACCTGTTGCCAGAGGAGACACGGGTCATTTTCACCACGGCATTTCAGGAATATGCCTTGGAGAGTTACGAGGTTTCGGCACTTGACTTTCTCCTGAAACCTATACGCTATAACAAATTCATGGCTTCAGTAGAAAAGGCTCGTAAGTGGTTCAACAGAGGAGAGACGACAACAACAGACCCACGCCCAGTCGATACTCCACAGGATGACACTGTGTTTATCAAAGTTGATGGGGAATATCGCCAAATACCTCTGTCGGGCATCATCTATGTAAGTGGTATGAAAGACTATGTGATGTTTTACATGGAGGGGGAGCGCAAACCACTTATTACCCACATGACAATGAAATCAGTG
>JAFZAE010000006.1 GCA_017548385.1 Prevotella sp. | reverse complement strand
CACCACTTACCTCTAAATAATTGTTGACGAGTTATTTGCAGTACTAACACCTTGTTAACTTGTCAACTCAAAAACTCATAAACTTAAAAACTCATAAACTCAAAAACTAACTCACGAATTCAGCTCCACGAATTTCTTGAAGGTGTTGAGGGCGCTGCCACTGTCGATACTCTCACGGGCAATCTCAATGCACTCTTCGATGGTTTTTTGTCCCTTTTCGAGCACCTGGATGCCGAAGGCTGCATTGGCGAGCACAATATTCTTTTGTGCTGGAAGCGCACGGTTCTCCAACACAGAATCGAAAATCTCGGCAGCTTCCTCCTCCGTCGCCCCCCCTCGGAGTTCCTCTGGCTTGGCCACATCGAAGCCAAGGTCCTGTGGTCGGAAAATTCGCTCATAGTCATTGGTTGTCACCTTGAAGTCGCTTGTAAGCGAAATCTCATCGTAACCATCGATGGAGTTGACAATACCGTAGTCGATGCCCAACTTCTGATACACTTGATGATAGAGGCGCATCTGGTCAAGGTTTGCCACACCCAAGAGTTGACACTTAGGTTGCGATGGATTGACGATAGGCCCTAAAAGATTAAAAATGGTGGGGAACTGCAATGCCTTCCGAATTGGTCCGACATATTTCATCGCCTTTGCAAAGAGTTGGGCATGGAGATAGACGATACCAGCCTCATTGAGTGAACGGTTCAGGCGGTCGATGTCATCGGTAAACTTGATGCCATGATGTTGGATAACGTTAGAGGCACCGCTGACAGATGTTGCAGCATAGTTGCCATGCTTAGCCACTTTGTAACCTGCGCCAGCAATCACAAAACAGGAAGTGGTTGAGATATTGAACGTATTTTTACGGTCGCCGCCAGTACCGACGACATCAATATAGCGGTCTGCATTTAGAATGGCAGGGACACCTGTTTCCAGAATGCCATCGCGGAAGCCAAGCAATTCATCTACAGTGACACCACGCATCTGCAGACATGTCAACAATGCGGTGATTTGTTCAGTGGGATATTCACTATGTGTGATACCAATAAGGATTTGTTTCATCTCTTCCCGAGTCAGGAACTCATGGTTGAGGAGTTTTGCTAAGATTTCTTTCATGATTATATTTTTATATGACTGTAGTTTCTGGAGTAAAAAGGGGGAGTTATGAGAGGGAGTTATGAGAGGGAGTTATGAGAGGGAGTTAAAAAGCCATTACCATATCTCTGGCTGAATGGGTGATAATATTTAGCATTTCTCTTACCTCTCACCACTCTTATCACTTACCACTAAAAACAAAGTTTTTAATGATATCGATGCCATCGGGCGTGAGAACCGACTCTGGGTGGAACTGTATGCCATGGATATCGTACGTACGATGTCGCAATGCCATGATTTGTCCCTCGTCACTCACGGCTGTGATTTCCAAACAATCTGGGAAATTGTTTTTTGAAACAACCCAGGAGTGATATCTCCCCACGGTGATTTCTGGTGGTAGACCAGCGAAGATTTCATCCAGGGGAATCGGGGATTGCAAATCCTCTACAACATCACTGCGGACGGGTGAGGACTTGATGTGACAAGGTGTGGCGACACCATGAAAAACCTCTGACAGATTCTCCAATTGGGCTCCAAAGACCTCGCCGATGGCCTGGTGTCCGAGGCATACGCCTAAAATGGGCTTTTTCCCGGCGTATGCACGGATAACATCGCATAGCAATCCCGCCTCCGAGGGGATGCCCGGCCCGGGGCTAAGAATGATTTTATCGTATTGCTCTAATTCATTGAGGTTGAATTGGTCGTTGCGTATGACGGTCACCTCAGCACCGAGTTCTTTGACCAAATGACTCAGATTGTATGTAAACGAGTCGTAGTTGTCGATGATTAAAAGCCTCATATTTATCTTCCTTCTGCTAAAATGATAGCGCGTCGTAACGCACCAAGTTTGTTGTTTACTTCCTGTAGTTCATATTCCTCGTCACTCTTTGCCACAATGCCACCACCGGCCTGGAACCACAGTTCACCATTCCGGCTGACAAAGGTACGGATAGTAATCGCTTGGTTGAGACTCCCGTCGAGTCCGATGATACCGATACAGCCTCCATAGGCACCACGGTTATGTGGTTCATATTCTGAGATGAGCTGCATGGCCCTCACCTTTGGTGCACCGCTCAGTGTCCCTGCCGGGAAAGTGTCAATAAACGTCTTGATGGGATCGGCACCCTCGTTCAGGGTACCACTCACCCGACTAACGAGGTGGATGACATGTGAATAGTATTGCAAGTCTTTGTAGAAATCCACTTTCACATGATGGCAGTTGCGACTCAAGTCATTGCGGGCAAGGTCCACCAACATCACATGCTCTGCATTCTCTTTGGGGTCGTTACGTAAAAACTCCGCACCCTTCCTATCCGCCTCAGCATCGCCGGTTCGCTTTGTGGTACCTGCGATGGGATCGATGTATGCCGTGAAAGTGTTGTCATCGTTTTTCACAATCCGACAATGTGTCTCGGGTGAAGAACCAAAGATGCGGAAACCTCCAAAATCAAAATAGAAAAGGTATGGACTTGGATTGATGCTGCGCAAGGAACGGTACAGTTTGAAGTCGTCACCCTCAAATTTTTGTATGAAACGGCGGCTGAGGACAATTTGGAAGACATCGCCACGAAGGCAATGCTTGATTCCGCGGCGGATGTTTACCTTGTGTTCCTCATCGGTCAACGTGGAAACCACATCGCCTACAGGATGGAAGTCGTATGCCTGCACATTACCACGGTTCATCGCCCGCAACACATCGTCGATATCAGAGGGAAGACCCAATGTCACTACTTTCAAGAGATTGTTGTGGTGGTCAAAGACGATGACCGTCTTGTACAAGATGTAATAGACATCTGGGGCATCGTTTTTTTCCTGTGTCTCATCCTTCACTGGGATATTTTCAAAATAGCGAACCGCATTGAAAGAGGTATAGCCGAAGAGTCCACAAACATTAGCATCCTCGCCGTCGACCTCTATTTGGTCAATGAGGGTATGAATGGCGGCGGCAGTGTCATAATTTGCACCAACCTCATGTTGTTCATGCCTTCCGTCAGGGAAGGTGACGGTAGCCACTCCATGGCCTATGGCTACATTGGCAATAGGATTGATGCCAATAAACGAACGCGAGTTGCTGGCCTCATGATAGTCGGAACTTTCCATCAGCGCACTCTGCGGATAGATGTCTCTCAACTTCATATACACGCCTACGGGTGTATAGAGGTCGGCCAAAATGGTTTTACTTATGGTGTGATATTTGTACATTTTTTGAGTGTTTGGGGATTTTAATTAAAATCAAACAACTTGTCAACTCGTCAACTTGTCAACTCGTCAACTATTCTTAAGATACGTCTCGATATCTTTGTCGCCACGACCGCTGACGGTGAGTACCACCACGTCGTCGGGGTTGAATGAGAGTTTTGAGAGGGCCGCTATGGCATGGGCACTCTCGATGGCAGGAATGATGCCCTCAAGTCGGGTGAGTTCGTAACCTGCACGGATAGCCTCGTCATCATTGATGCTGAGTACCTTGGAACGTCCCTTACTGGCCATGTTACAATGCATGGGTCCAACTCCGGGATAGTCAAGGCCTGCCGAGATGGTGAAAGCCTCCTGAATCTGTCCGTCCTCATTCTGCATCACCAGCATCTTGGCACCATGTAGGATACCCACCGTACCACGATGGAATGTGGCAGCCGTGTAGTCGGTGTTATATCCTTGTCCTCCTGCCTCTGCGAGGACAATTTTCACGCGCTCATCATCCATATAGTGATAGATTGTTCCTGCTGCGTTGCTGCCACCACCAATACATGCGATGAGGTAGTCGGGATAGTTGCGGCCAATTTTCTCTTCCAACTGCCACTTGATTTCCTCAGAGATGACACTTTGCATCCTTGCCACCAAGTCTGGATAAGGATGCGGTCCCATCGTACTGCCCACGATGTAGAAAGTGTCGGCAGGATGACAGCACCAGTCGCGAATGGCTTCAGAACAGGCATCCGAAAGCGTCATGTTTCCCGTTCTGACAGGATGCACCTCAGCACCCAACATCTTCATACGTTCCACATTGGTATGCTGGCGTTCCACATCGGTAGCCCCCATAAACACCTCGCATTTCATATTCATTAGGGCGCACACCGTGGCCGTTGCCACACCATGCTGTCCGGCTCCTGTCTCAGCGATGATGCGTGTCTTGCCCATCCGTTTGGCCAAGAGTATCTGACCAATGGTATTGTTGATTTTGTGAGCCCCGGTATGGTTGAGGTCTTCACGTTTCAAGTACAGTTGGCAGCCATACTTTTCACTCATCCTATTGGCATAATACAATGGCGAGGGCCTTCCCACGTAGTCTCTCAGCAGTGCATGATATTCCTGTTTAAATTCCTGTGACTCGATGATTGGCAGGTATGCCTCTTGCAAGTCATGAACGCACTTATAGAGGATTTCCGGAACATATGCCCCACCGAACTCACCGTAAAAGCCGTTTTTGTCAACATGATAGTTTTGCATATTATATACGATTTTGCATGAATATTTATGTAAAAAAGTGAGAGGCCTCTCGTAAGAACGACAGGCCTCTCAGTATCTCTTTATTGCAAACACTTAGGTATGTGGCTATCTTCTCACGATTATTTTAATCTTGAGTACTGCCACCACCAAAAGTTTGCTATTCTTGTCATAATGATTGTTTTTTACTTCTTTGATTACATTTCGTCGGCAAAATTACACATTATCTTTCAATCTGCAAATTTTTTTGTGGATTTTTTATTATTTCTATGAATAGATGCTATAGTGACTATAGATATCATAGGCTACTCTTTGTGTTCCTACATCAAAAATGGTCGCTACCATGAGCGACCATAACCTGAAAATAATTTTTACCTATACCTATTTCACGAGATTGAGAAGATTATTCTTTTACCTTGATCTTTTGCATAATATTGAGAAGTTCGGAACGATATCCATGAGGGTCGAAACTGCAGCTATTGCGCACCAAATCACTTGCCATTATAATGGATGCGTTTCCCTTATAAGGTGAATTGCGCAACACCATCCCATAAGCGGCGACACCTGCTGCAAAATTGAAGTTCTCGGAGGTGGGCAACAGGTTCTTATTGCTATCATACATATCCTCAACGGCGACCTCCACCTTCATCGGAATGCTTGAGGAGTTGAGGGATTTCTTATACCTGAAATCGAAGGTGGCGAAGACATGACGTTGTGAGGACACATCCTGAAGACACTCATCAAACTTATCGGTGGGAACAATTTCGTAGAGAGCCGTGATGGTCTGTCCGGCCCCAATCTCCCCTGCATCTTTCTTGTCATCCTCGAAGTCTTCATTCGAGAGCACGCGGTTTTCATAACCGATGAGTCGATACTCACTCACCATCGTTTCGTCGAATGAAATCTGGCATTTGGCATCATTGGCCACACTGACGAATCGCTCGCGCTCATGCACAAAGACCTTCATCATCTCGTTCTCGCTGTCTATATAATAATAGGTACCATTACCAGCATTTGAGACTTTCTCCATCATGCCATCGTTCAGGTTCCCTTGTCCAAAGCCCAGGCAGGTCATATAGATACCCTTTGAGGCATAGCGTTCCACCATCGATACAAGAGAGTCGACACTTGTAACACCTACATTGAAATCGCCGTCTGTACCCATAATGACCCGGTTGTTATATTTCGGATTATAGTTGGTAGATGCCTCCTCATAGGCCATTCTCAGTGCCGCACCACCAGCCGTGCAACCATCGGCCTTTAATTGTTTGATGGCTTTCTTGATCTTGTCGGCTTTTTTCACCGGCGTGGATTCCAGCACTTTCTTCACCTCTCCAGAATAGGTGATTAATGAGATACGGTCCTCGGGATTCAACTGCCCGAGCAGTGTAATCAGTCCAGACTTCAGCAAGTCTAATTTATCGGAAGAATCCATTGAGCCGGAGACATCCACCAAAAAGACGAAATTAGCCTGTGGCACCTCATTTTCCTTCAGTTCTTTTCCCTTGATACCCAATCTCAACAAGCGGTGGTCCGCATTCCATGGACATACGCCGACCTCAGCATTGACTGCTACAGTATTGCCATCGGTGGGGGCAGGATAGTCAAAGGTGAAATAATTGAGGAATTCCTCGATGCGAACACTCGCGGGCGCAATCTCATATCCACTGTTTGCGTACCTTCGCATAATGGCATAGGAGGCCCCATCGGCATCCACGGAGAAGGTGGAAACTGGCGCATCAGCAACCTTGATAAAAGGATTGTCGGTAAACTCGTCAAACTGGTCACCACCTTGCTCATTGAAAATCCCCTCGCCATAGTCCTGCATTAATCCATAACCATACAGTTCACCTTCACCATCTTCTGATGTGCTACAACCTACCATCACACCTGCCAATAGCATTGGCAATAACTTAACAATCTTTGTATTCATTCTTTCTATTTTTTGTTGTTTTTTTCTTGTAAAACGACAAAAAACAAAAACCTTGCATGAAAAAAAGAAAAATGTTTTTAGACTTTAGGCTTTAGTAATCGGATTAATCGGAATACTCAGAATAATCGGAATCATCGGAAAATACAGGAAACAAGAGCCTAAAGTCTAAACTAGCGCCGCTAATTCTTGCCAGATGTTTTCATCGGGCAGTGGAGCCTCGGCATGGATTTGGATATGGGAGACAGGATGCTCAAAATCCACATAGCGAGCCAGCAGCGAGATGCTTCCATCTGGATTGGAGCGGCGCGCCCCATATTTCAGGTCGCCCCGAATAGGATTTCCCATAGCCGCCAATTGACACCGTATCTGATGATGGCGCCCTGTCAAAAGTTTAACTTCCAGCAATGAATAGCGGGGTGATGCTGCCAACACTTCATAACAGAGAAGTGCTTTCTTGGAGTTTGGCACCTCGTGGTCGTAGAGATAGCTCTTGTTTTGTTTCTCATTACGGAATATCCACCCTGTAAGCATGGCTTTGTCCTGTTGTGGTCGTCCCTGGACAATAGCCCAATAGGTCTTATGAACCTGTCCTTCGGCAAACATCTTGTTGAGTCTGGCCAACGCCTTGGAGGTACGCGCAAAGACCACGAGTCCTGCCACGGGTCTGTCCAAACGATGTACGACCCCGACAAAAACATTGCCGGGTTTATCGTACTTCTCCTTGATATATGCCCCCACCATATCAGAGAGCGGCGTATCGCCAGTTTTATCACCCTGTACGATTTCGCCGCTGCTCTTGTGTACGATTATCAGATGGTTGTCTTCATAGACTACCTTCATCTGGTCTTTTTTTACATGTTCATACCGCCATCAACCTGGATAACTTGTCCGGTGACATACGATGACATATCAGATGCGAGGAATGTAGCCACATTGGCAATATCCTCAACGGTACCACCACGACGGAGGGGTATTTTCTTCATCCAATCCTTACGAACATCCTCAGGAAGTTGCTGTGTCATCGGTGTGTCGATGAATCCCGGAGCGATAGCATTGGCACGAATGCCACGGCTTCCCATCTCCTGGCCGATACTCTTAGCAAGAGCAATCAAACCAGCCTTCGAGGCAGCGTAATTACATTGTGCAGCATTACCATGCACACCCACTACCGACGACATGTTGATGATAGAACCGCCACGCTGACGCATCATAATTGGTGTGCAGGCATGGATGAAATTGAATGCGGATTTTAAGTTGACGTTGATAACAGCATCCCACTGTGCCTCGGTCATTTTGAGCATCAGACCATCCTTGGTGATGCCGGCATTGTTGACGAGGATATCTATTCTCCCGAAATCAGCCATAACTTGTTCCACCACCTCTGCTGTCTGTGCAAAGTCAGCGGCATTGCTGGCATACCCTTTGGCCTTGACGCCTTTTTCAGCGATTTCAGCCTCAGTAGCCTTTCCGTTTTCGTCGATCACCAAATCGGTGAATGCCACATTGGCTCCCTCCTCGGCGAATTTAATTGCGATAGCCTTTCCGATACCGCGTGCTGCACCTGTTACGAGTGCAGTCTTACCTGTTAGTAATCCCATAATATGAAGTTTTTGAGTATTTGAGTTCTTGAGTTCTTGAGTTTGTGAGTTCTTGAGTTTGTGAGTTCTTGAGTTTGTGAATTCTTGGAGTGAACTGGAATAGAGTAATAAGAGTAACCTCTAACCTATAACCTCTAACCTCTAAAAGATACTTGTCAACTACTTAATCTTTTTTCCCAAGGCACCATAGACCACCTTTGCGACGAGGGGTTTGCTGGCCTCTTCGGTCAGTCCATGGCCGAGCCTGCCGTAGATATATGGTACCTCAAGTCCTTTGATACAATAGTGTGTGATGTCTGCCACTAAATCCACATTGTCAATATCGAACTCGCCATCGGCTTTTCCTTCGGTATATACTTTGCGGAAGAGTTCTATTTCGTATTCATCGAAGTTTTTCCTCATTTTCTCCACCATCCATATATTCCGAAAGAACTCAGCCCTGAGGTTTCCATTCCTCACGACAGTTTCCTTAATCATGAATAAGTGGGTGTAAATCAGTTCGATAATCTTGTCTATTGGTGGTATTTTCTTTGCTGCCACCTCGTCAAGTTTGTCGGACAAACGTTCCAACTCAGAAGCGATAACAGCATAATAGACATCCTCTTTACTTTTAAAATAGGTGTAAAGTGTGCGTCGTCCTTTCCCAGATGCCACGGCAATGTCGTTCATCGTGGTATTCTCAATGCCTTTTTTGGCAAAAAGTTGTCTTGCCACATCTACTAGCGTCTGTCTGGTTTTTGATATTGACATAATAACCTCCCTTTTTGCACAGTTGATTATTATGTGCAAAAGTATAGATTTTATTTGTTACGCCCAAATAAATCGACACAAAAAGACAAATTTGTGCAAAAAAAAGAACATTTTGCATGATTTTTGAAAAAAAATACCCAAAAATTTGGTGGGATGCCTATAAATGTGTACCTTTGCATCCGCTTAAACATCGCGGAGTGGAGCAGTTGGTAGCTCGCCAGGCTCATAACCTGGAGGTCGCACGTTCGAATCCTGCCTCCGCCACTATCAAAACCATCCTTCGGGATGGTTTTTTGTTTTTCATCTAATATCGCATACCTAAAGGCATGCCCGATTACCCTACATGTTTCATTCCAGCCATTGAATGGCTGGCTATTGCAACGATTCCAACACAAAAATCGAAACAAATCGGGAGTAATGTCCCTTTAACTCCTCTTTAACTCCTTTTCTATCCCTTTTCCATTCCTTATTTGAGAAAGTTGAGGTTGTAGTTTTTATTCATCGCTGAACAATTATTTCTCGATTATTTTGTTGTATACTTCATTTTTCGTAATTTTACACACGAATTTCACAACCGAATCATTTCAAAACTATGGACAGGAGGGAATTTATTAAAAAATCGGCATTGGCCACTGTCGGTGGTCTCTTGCTGACGACACCATTGGCCAACATTTCTGCTGAAACAAAAGAGAAATCAAACAAGAAATCAACCAACGACTCATATCATATGAAAGTATTATTAATCAACGGTAGCCCCCGTAAAAACGGCAACACTTTCACTGCGCTGAGTGAAGCATCCAAAACGTTAGAAAAACATGGCATCGAAACAGAGATTGTGCAAATCGGTGCAAAACCCATCCGTGGCTGTATCGCATGTGGACAGTGTCATTCGAAAGGACTCGGACGCTGCGTGTTCGACGATGACCTCTGCAACCGAATTGTAGAGAAATTAGACGACGCTGATGCGCTCATCGTGGGCTCACCCGTCTATTATGGTCAGCCCAATGGTACGGTGCTCTCACTCATCCAGCGCCTTTTCTACTGTGCTGGCGACAAGGTCAGGAACAAGCCTGCTGCAGCAGTCTGCGTATGCCGCCGAGGTGGTGCCACAGCAGCCTTCCAGACACTGAACATGCCCTTCCAGATGATGAATATGCCAGTGGTGACGTCACAGTACTGGAACATTGTCTATGGTCAGACAGAAGGTCAGGCAGCGCTTGATACCGAGGGAATGCAGACCATGCGGACGATGGCCGACAACATGGCCTGGCTGTTAAAGAAAATCCATGCCAACGGCCAGCCCGACTATCCTGAGCGTGAGGCAACACAGTGGATGAATTTTGTGAGATAAATGCGGTTAATCTATAGACAACTGACAAGCCTATTGATGGTCTTGATGACAGCCATCATGGGCTATGCCCAGCCGACAATGCCGGCGGCATACGGTCCTGTACCCAATGAGAACCAGTTGCGGTGGCAGGAGATGGAGATGTATGCCTTCATCCATTACTCACTCAACACCTATACTGACCAGGAATGGGGTTTTGGCAATGAAGACCCGAAACTATTCAATCCTCAGTCACTCGACTGCCGGCAATGGGCGCGCGTTTGCAAGCAAGCCGGGATGCGTGGCATCATCTTCACAGCCAAGCATCATTGCGGTTTCTGTATGTGGCCATCCGCTTACACCGACTACTCGGTAAAAAATTCGCCTTGGAAAGGTGGCGAGGGCGATGTCGTGAAGGAACTCGCTGAGGCCTGCCATGCCGAGGGACTCAAGTTTGCTGTCTATCTCTCACCATGGGACCGTAATCACCCCGAATATGGACGCAGCGAATATGTAAATTACTTCCGAAACCAGTTACGTGAGTTGTTGACTAACTATGGCGACATTTTCGAGGTATGGTTCGACGGGGCCAATGGCGGCGATGGCTGGTACGGCGGTGCCAACGAGACACGTAAAATCGACCGCACCACCTATTATCAATGGCCAGAAACCTACAAGATGATACGGCAACTGCAACCAAAGTGCCTCATCTGGAACGATGGCAGCGATCGTGGCGACCTGCGTTGGGTGGGCACCGAAGCCGGCAATGTGGGTGAGACCAACTGGAGCCTACTGAACAAGAATGGCGAAGTGGAATGGGCAATGCTACACTACGGCTTAGAAAACGGCGACTCATGGGTGCCTGGAGAGACAAACACCAGCATCCGACCCGGCTGGTTTTACCATGACGCAGAGAACGAGCATGTGAAAAGTCTTTCAAAGCTCATGGACACCTACTACAAGTCGGTAGGACGCAACTCCACCCTATTGCTCAATTTCCCCATCGCCCCCAATGGGCGTATCCATCCCACGGACAGCCTACGTGGCATAGCCTTTGCCAAAATGATTCGCGAGGTGTTCCGCAACGACCTTGCCCGCAAGGCGAAAGTGTCTGCCACCAATGTCCGTGGCAACGACAAACGCTTCAAGGCAAAAAATGCCATCGACGGCAAGAGCAACACTTTCTGGGCCACCGACGATGGAGTGACTACAGCGTCACTAACCCTTGACTTCAGGAAGCCCACCACCTTCAACCGCTTTCTCGCCGAGGAATACATCGCATTAGGACAACGTGTGCGAAAATTCTCACTCGAAGCCCTCGTCGATGGACAGTGGCAACCACTGAAGGATGCATTGGTGGAACAAGGCGACGGACTGACTACCATCGGTCACCGTCGTATCATCTGCTTCCCTACCATCACAGCCACCCAATTGCGCTTCACCATCATCGACAGCAAAGCCTCACCACTTATCCAAAAAGTGGGTGTTTTCCTTGCCCCCGAACTGACGAACGACATCCCCGATTCTGGAGAGAAACTTTCATCGGGTCTTCACCTATTCTTCAGCAATCCCCGACAGATGATGATCGACTGGGATACCGAACAGACCATCACCGCATTCCGCTACTTACCACCACAAGACACACGTGAGGGTGTCATCACCCACTATACCCTGTGGGCCTCCTCCGACTGGAGCAACTGGCAGAAATTGGCCTCGGGAGAATTCTCCAATATTGTGAACAACCCCATCTGGCAGACCATCACCTTCGACCCTGTAAAGGCGAAGATTCTCCGCTTCGAGGCCGACCGCCTCAGTGAGGGCGAACGTATGGGCTATGGCGACATCGAGGTGGTGAAAGAAGAGACTGCGACCCCACACGACTGGGAAAATCCTGCTGTATTGGGCATCAACAAGCTACCCTACCATGCGACACTGCAACTACCCTCCTTGGAGAATGAGCACTCCGAGGTAGTCAGCCTCGACGGACAATGGTTTTTCCACTGGTCGAAAAACCCCTCGGAACGTCCACAGGGTTTTGAGGCCGACGACTATGATATCAGCCAATGGGATAGAATCACGGTGCCTGGCAACTGGCAGATGCAAAACCATGGCACCCCCATCTATATCAACATCAACTACCCCTTTGTGCGCAATCGCCCCAGCGTGACAACGACGCCCCCCACAGACTGGACTGCCTATGAAAACCGCGACCCCGTGGGTTCGTATGTGACCTTCGTCGATGCGACAGAGGATATGTTGCAAAAAAACCTCATCCTCCATTTCGGCGGTGTACACAGTGCTATGTACCTTTGGGTGAACGGTCAGCGTGTGGGCTATAGCCAAAACTCCATGTCGCCGGCAGAGTTTGACGTCACACAATACATGAAAGTCGGCCGCAACCGCATCGCCGTGGAAGTCTATCGGTGGAGCGACGGCAGCTATTTGGAAGACCAGGACATGTGGCGACTGTCGGGCATCTTCCGCAGCGTACAGCTGTGGGTGCGTCCATTGGCACATATTGCCGACTACAAGGTGACGGCAGATCTCAACCGCGACTACAGTCAGGCAAAAATCCATGCTGATATTACCCTCTGCAATACCGGACTAAAGGCAGAAAAGAACTTAAAGGCCGTCCTCAGAATTGATGGCAGGAGAATTTCCGGTCAAGTGAAAAAACTGGCCGCTGGCGACACGATGACAGTTCAACTGAACTATACGATGGAACATCCCCAGTTGTGGTCGGCCGAGAAGCCCCATCTCTATCCCTTCTGTGTGGAACTCATCGACAAGAAAGGACGTATCGTTGAGCATTTCGACTACCATCTGGGTGTGAAAAAAGTGGAGGTCGTTGGTGAAGTGTTTAAAATCAACGGCAAGAATGTGAAACTACGAGGTGTGAACCGCCACGACCATCATCCCCGCACAGGCCGCTATGTGGATAACGCCACATACGAGAAAGATGTGCAACTGATGAAACAGGCCAACATCAACTTCCTGCGCACGTCACATTATCCCGACCGTCCTTATCTGTATGAATTGTGCGACAGATATGGCATCTATGTGATGGACGAGGCCAACCAAGAAACCCATGGCTATGGCTATGCCAACCATGAAATGGGCGAGGATACAGCATGGGAAAAGGCACATGTGGACAGGGCTGTCTCCTTGGTACAGCGCGACAAGAACCATCCCTGCGTCATTCTCTGGAGCTTGGGCAATGAGGGTGGTGTGGGTCCGAACATCAAGGCAATGTATGATGCCGTGATTAATCTCGACACCACGCGACCACCATTCTTCGACAGCGATCGCCGCTACTCCGCCATCTGGGACGACAGTTACCTCTATCCTGATGACTTACGCAAGAATGCTCAAGAGGTGACCGACAAGCCCTTTATGATGCGCGAATATGCCCATGCCATGGGCAATTCTGTGGGTAATCTGCGGGAATACTGGGATGTCATCTATGCCGACAGCAGCATCTGTGGCGCCGCCATCTGGGACTGGGTGGACCAAGGTATTGCCAAGCCCATCGACGGTTCTCCCCTACGTCCCTCGTCACGCCTTCAGTTGGAAAAAGATGAATTCTGGGCCTATGGTGGTGACTTTGGCGACAAACCCAACGACCGCAA
The DNA here is from genome assembly GCA_017548385.1 of Prevotella sp. GTDB lineage: Bacteria > Bacteroidota > Bacteroidia > Bacteroidales > Bacteroidaceae > Prevotella. Next base: position 3,713 of record JAFZAE010000006.1, on the reverse strand, counting down.
TTTCTGTATCAATGGTTTGATTGCCGCCGACCGCATTCCTCATCCTCATTATTATGAGGTCCAGTATATCTATCAGCCCATCCAGTTCGTTCGAGAGGGCAAGTCTATCCGTCTCATCAATCATGACAGTTTCACATCACTCGACGAATACGACTACACATACGAGATACTTCAGAATGGCCTTACGGTCTCTGAAGGCAAGCTGATATTACAAGGTGACCATCTTAACCTGCCACAGTATCCGAACGATGGCGAAATCATGTTGAATGTATATGCTCGGTTAAGACAAGAAACTCCATGGGCAGAAGAAGGATTCATCGTGGCACGGGAACAGTTTGCGATGACAGACTATGTTTTTTCCAAATCCAATGTTTCAGACACAGACGCTCAAAATCCCACATCTCCTAAGGTGAAGAAACAAACCGACGGGAGTTATACAGTCACTACTGAGAAGGGCTTGGTGACCATCGACAAAACTGGTGCCCTTACCAGTTGGGTGGTTGAAGGAGAAGAGTTGTTACAGGCACCTTTGGAGCCATATTTCTGGAAGCCCGAAAACGACAACCAGACTGCCGCCCACTTCGCTAAACGTCTTGAGGTCTGGAAGAATGCGGGGAATGAGCGGATAGTAAAAAGCATCGGCATGGTGAAAGAAAAAGACGAAGTGAGAATTGTGGCAGAGATGTCTCTCCCTGTTGGTGCCGACTACACCCTCTCCTACTCTATCACTTCCGACGGACGTATCAAAGTCGATGCAGATTACCAGCCCACTAAAACAGACATCCCACTCATGCCAAAGTTTGGTATGCGCATGCGGTTGCCCAACGAATACGACAATGTGGTATATTATGGCCGCGGTCCATGGGAGAATTATCCCGACCGGAAAGGTTCATCACTGATTGGAGTATATCATATACCATTATCCGATATGATGACCGAATATGCGCATCCACAAGACAATGGCTGCCGGTGCGATGTGCGATGGATGGAGATGATTTCATCTCGCCATACACTCCGTATCGATGGCTGTCAGCCACTCTGCATCCGGACATGGGACTATGGCGAAGAGAACCTTGAAGGTACCGACCATCCCTATCAACTACAGCGCGGAAATTTCATCAACGTGAATATCGACCTCAACATTCATGGTGTGGGTGGCGCCGACACCTGGGGCAAACGCACTCTCCCTCAATATACTATCGATGGGAATCAACGACAAAGCTATGGTTTTGTATTAGAGGCAATTTCCCAAAAGTAAGTATTGCTGAAGAATTCCACCTATTAAGGTCACGGTACGATATGAAACGAATTCTCCTCCTCATAGCATATATCGTTTCCCTTTTATCCATCAACGCGTCCCCATTGGTATGGTTTGATGGGAAGAGCCCTATCACCTTTAGCCTACCGAAGAAGGTGGAGCCAGTGGTGAAGGTAGCGCTCGAGATGTGGAAGGATGATATGTTTCAGGTGACAGGAATGACTCCCGTTATGTCCTCTCACCCCACTATCAAAGTGGTGAGAGGCAAGGGTGCTGCTGACGGTTTCCGTATTTATACAAAAGGAAATCAGATTGTCATTGAGGGCAACAATGGCCGGGGCATGGCCTACGGGCTGCTGGAACTCTCACGAATGGCAGGCGTGTCGCCCTGGATATGGTGGGGCGATGTGGTGCCAGAAAAGAGAGACCGTCTGGTAATAGACACAGGTTTTGAGACCGAGCAGCATCCCAGTGTGGAATATCGCGGCATCTTCCTGAACGACGAGGACTGGAGTCTGCGTCCGTGGAGTTGTTCAAACTTTGAACCTACCACTGATGGCACCATCGGAGTTCAAACCTACAAAAAGATTTTTCAGTTGCTTCTGAGACTTCGTGCCAATGCTGTCTGGCCTGCCATGCATGAAGGGACTACAGCTTTTTTCAAGATTCCCGGGGCAAAGGAGATGGCCGACTCATGTGGCATTGTGATTGGCACATCCCATTGTGAGCCCTTGCTGAGGAATAATGTTGGTGAATGGAATGTCGAAGAGCGTGGAGCATTCAACTATCGTACCAACCGTGAAGCCGTCCAGCAATATTGGATAGAACGTTTGCAAGAAGTGAAGACATCGAAGGACAACATGTTCACCATCGGCATGCGTGGCATCCACGACAGTTCCATGGAAGGCTATCAGACTGAACAAGAGAAGTTCGATGGGCTGCAACAGGTAATCAATGACCAAATGGAACTGCTCCGAAAATATATCGGCGACCCTTCGAAGCAGATGCTGGTGTTCGTTCCTTATAAGGAAGTGTTACAACTGTACGAAAAGGGATTGCAGGTGCCCGACCATGTAACACTGATGTGGTGTGATGACAATTATGGCTATCTGACACGTCTCCCAGATGCCCAAGAACAACAACGCAGTGGTGGTAGCGGTGCCTATTATCACCTTAGTTATTGGGGGCGTCCTCACGACTACTTGTGGTTGACCACCACACAGCCCGGTCTCATCTACAACGAAATGCGACAGGCTTACGACCACCATGTACGCAAGCTCTGGATAGCCAACGTACATGATCCAAAGGTAGCAGGCTACGACTTGGAACTCTTCCTCGACATGGCATGGAATATCGACTGTGTCGATGGCGAGCGCATCAACGACCATTATCAAGCATGGCTCTGCCGGCAATTTGGAGAAGAAGTGGGTGAACGGCTCTTCCCTGTCATGCATGAGTTTTATCGCCTTTGTGGCATTCGTCGTCCTGAGTTCATGGGATGGACACAGGTGGAACTCGACAAGAAGAAATATCATCGCGGACTCTCATCAGTGACGGATGTGCCTCTGACGCCACAAGAGGCAGCCGCCCGTATCGATGAATTTGAACACATCAAGACCGTCGTTTACGACTGCCGTAATGATATACGCCAAGAATTAAGGGATGCCTATTTTGCCGCCATTGAATATCCAGTGTATGCAACTGAAGCCATGAACCGCAAGATTCTCGGTGATTCTATAAATAGTCATCAGGCATACGAGGAAATTCAGTCATTGACAAAACAATACAACGAACTCCGTGGTGGCAAGTGGCTGGGACTGATGGACGCCGCCCCACGTAAGTTACCGGTATTTGAGGATGTGCATGGCCATCTGACAGGAAAACCAGAAAACATCATAACGTCTTTCAACGCAAACGACTATACCGAAGTCTCAGAGGGTTCACAAATTATCCAGATGTTGGGACAATCCATGAACTCTTTGGCATTACCTAAGGATGGCAAGGTGAGTTATCGCTTTAAAGTGGAAAGTGAGGGTGAATACACTGTTCGTATAGCCTTGATACCCACTCAACCCATCGGACGTAACGGAGATTTGCGATTCAGTGTGTGTATCGACGGAGAGTCACCAATAGTATATAGTCTAAAAGAACCTTTCCGTTCTGAGGAATGGAAACAAAACGTCCTCCGTGCCCAGGCTCTCCGTAACTTTGACATAAGGTTGTCAGCGGGTAACCATATCATCACCATCCAAGCACTTGACGACCATATCGTTCTCGACCAGATAATACTAAAACAGGGCATATTAAAATAAGTTACTCAAGTGCAAGTGTATTTTGAACGGCCTGTAGGGCCAATGAGCTCATAGCCCAGGGCATCGCCCTGGGTTTTGTATGGTGAGGGAAAACTCGCCCTGCAAGGGCAAAAGCCTTATGGATATGTTTGTGCTTTTGCCCT
>JAFZAE010000043.1 GCA_017548385.1 Prevotella sp. | reverse complement strand
GGTGCATCCACGCTGAATGAAAAATCACCGTCTTTACCAAGGGTAACAGAATCTAATTTCTGCATTCCTTCAGCCTGAAAAGCCTCTATATACAACACAGAATCTTCTGCTTGTGTGATATTTCCTTTTACGGTGAATGCCTTATTATTCTTGCATGAGATGACCACTCCCATTGCCAATATGACAACACAGAGGGCTAATAGTCTTGAAAAAGTCTTTTTCATTGTTTTTTATATCGCAATTTTGTTGCAAAAATAAGTAAAGAAAATCAATTGGCAAAGGATTTTGTCAAAAAATCGCCGCCCCCCTGACTGGGAGGCGGCGAGATAGTGTGTATTCAAAATGGAATTAATGGAGCTATTCCTCTTTCTCGTGTGAGAAATAGATACCTCCACAAAGTTCTATCGTACCATTGTAAGTATCCTTATAGCCAATCATGGTGAGTTTGTCTCCCACCTCAATATTAGCGGCTTCAAGGAATCCCTTGCGGTTGTCACCCGTAGCACCGTAACCAGGATAACAGCCATAGACATAGAGTCGGTTGCCCTCGCCATCAACGAGATAGAGGTTTCCGTATGTGGTATTGGCCACCTCGTCGATGATACCAGTCACCATATAATAGGTTGTTTTGGAATCTTCTTTTGCAAGGAATTCGGCGATTGTGACAGGTGTGACCGCAAAATTGAGTTCCTCGAACGTTCCGGAAACCATCTGCGGTGAGTCTTTATATGCACCACGCTTACCTATGACAGTTACGATATCACCCACTTTGGCACCAGCCTCAATGAATCCTTCTGCACGATAGATAAGCACCTTGCCACTGTAGTCGGCCACATAGAAGCTCTTTCCCTGCTTATCCGAATCATACAGCTCGGTGATAACACCCGTCAGACGGAATTGAGTATCACCAACCTCAGCAGCAAGGAAGTCGGCGATGGGCACTTCTAAAATAGCTCCCTTTTGGTAGATGGTCAACTCCGAAGTATATTCCTTCTTACCATCAGTAGTACGGAATGTAACGGTAGTGTTGCGATCACCACCAGTATTGGGAGCGGCATGGAATACTACTGCAGGAGTAGCGCCACCCGACACAGATGTAATGGCGAGCCAGTCCTTGGCATCTTCAGGAACATCGACAAAGACACCATTGCCCTTGCAACTCAGGTTAACAGTGATATCGCCACCCTCCAATGGGATGGTAGCATCCTCCGGATCTACCGACTCCACCTTGATAAGCGATTTCTGAATCTTCACCACAGTGACATTCACGAGTTCCACGGTGCCGTTATAAGTGGTCTTAGGACCTTCCACGGTAACAATGTCGCCCACTTCAAGACCAAGGCTCAAGAAGTTCTTCTCAGCTCCCTTAGCATCAAGAGTACCATAGATATAGATTTGTCCAGTCTCATCTTCGAGATACCAGTTTCCATAAGTGGTATTGGCTATAGCTGTACATGTACCAGTAACACGATAGTTCTTGCTGTCGGGGCCAGCAATTACCTCTGCGCAAGTGGCATCAGAGATCGTGGATAGTCCCTGGATGACATTAATGATTTGTGTGCGTCCGCCACAACTCAGATGCAATTCAGCTGTGCGACCATCAAGTGTACTTGGTGCTGAGAACGAGATGGTTCCCTGTCCAGCACCACCAGAGAGTGGCGTAACGGTCAGCCACGATGGAATCTCATCAGCATTGATAGTCCAGCTGTCCTTGGCATCGATTTCAATAGTCGTGGAGCCTCCATCGACATTGATGGCCACGTATGATGACGAGAGTCTTACCTCGTCAAGGTATGTGACTTCATCATCTTCCGAGCAGCTTGCCAACATGGCGAAAACTGCGATAAAAAGCGGGAAAAAATATTTAAGTTTCATACTGCTTATCATGAAAAATTAGTTGAAGATGTATTTGATACCGATAGAAGCATACCAGCACTGTCCAATGGCGTGGTTTGCAACCCAAGTTTTAGTGTTACCATTGATGGATGCTGGTGTAGAGAAGGTAGCATAGCCCTCAGCATCCACACCCTCATACTTGAGAATACGTGGATCGCTGCCGATGGCAGGATTGAGCGTCTTACTCACACCCCATGAGGAATCGAAGAAGTTGAGCACGTTCTTCATGTCAAAACTCAACTGCAGACGGTGCATCGTATTGGCCACATTCACCTTGAAATCATGCTTATAGGCAAAGTCTATGCGGTGTACCCATGGGTTATAGACACTGTACGCCTCGGAGTACTTACCCTGATGATTCTTCAGGTAGTTGTCTTTGTGTACATAGTCCATGAAGCGGTCGCGGTCGTCGTTGGAAACGAAGCGGAAGAGTCCGTTTGCCACTTCCTGGTCTGTTGGGATATAGATGGCATCATAGTTGTAGCCGTCGCCATTCATATCATTGACCATCATATACGAGTAGTTATAACCACCCTGCCATGTCTCATAAATAAGGCTGTATTGGTTGCCGCTCTTATCGTTGGCGGTAATGGATGCCACGAAGCGGTTGGGGGTATTATACTGCGAGTTGTGCAATTTGATGTTGTTTGGTCCCTCGTAAGTGGGCACGTAGGTGAATGCCGACTCAGCAGCCGAACCAGGCATACCAGTTACTTCCTTGCGCACATTGTGAGTATAGGCAGCCATAATGGAGAGCCAGTCAGTAGGTTGAGCATTGATCTGGATGCTACTAAGCCATCCATACCCCTTGTCAGTATTATCGAGCATGAATGCCTTTGTTCCTGTACGGAAGCCCTCAGGATAGATGGGGCGGTTATCCACACCGTTGAATCTTGCGAAACCGCCCACCGATGGGATACTCCAATCAGAAATAGAACGGTCGTGAATCATCTTGTCGAAGATGGTCTCCAATGTGACTGTGAAGGGGAAGGAGACAGACAACTGATAGTCGATTGCGATCGATGACTTCCACACCATCGGCATCTTAAAGTCGGGATCAACGGCAGAGATAGATGATGGCACGGCACCATCCTCTGGAGTGATACTCTCTGGATGTCCTAATGAGATAATTTTGTCGCGCAGTGCGGCAATGGTTGCTTTGCCATTGGCATCTGTCACCAGTCCGCCATTAAACACGCTCATGTCGGTATTCTTGGCATTGAGTTGTGCCTGATACTGCACCATACCGCTATTGGTGGGCATGTTGGTGAAGAACACGAGTGGCAGCGGACCGGTAAAGAGTCCTGTACCTCCACGCACTTTCAACGATTTGTCACCAAACACGTCGTAGGTGAATCCCACGCGAGGTGAGAGAATGATATTTGTGCTAGGCCATTTTCCTGTATCGATGTGACGTACAGAGCCATCTTTCTTATAATAGTCGAGCTTGAGAATAGCGTTGTTGGTCATCAGGTCACCATTGTTAAAGAACAATCCATCAAGACGCATACCCATGGTGAGTTTGAGCTTGTCAGTGGCATTCCACTCATCCTGTGCATAGACGCCAATCATATTGGTCTGGATACGTGCCGCAGGTTTTGCCTCACCATTATAGCCGTAGGTGAGACATACCACTTGTGGTGTGGCTCCATTGATGAAATCATCCACACTCTCATAGCGATAATATCCCGTACCATTACGCATATACTGGTTGTCGGCCATTTTATGCTCAAAGGCCACACCACCCATCAATTTGTGCTTACCTAAATAATAAGTAATGTCATCCTTGATGTTCCATACCTTATCGTGTACAGCATTGTTCCAAGTGAAAAGCTCATAACCTAATGCCATATAGTTGCCATTGCTATAGGTGCCATCAAGGATATCGATGAATGG
>JAFZAE010000042.1 GCA_017548385.1 Prevotella sp. | reverse complement strand
CAATCGCCAGTTTGACCACAACACCTATTATTGTACCCACTTCCCCATCGGCACAAGCCTTGCCAGTTCGTGGAACATAGATTTGGTGCGCAAGGTAACTGCCGCCATGGGTAATGAGGTGCGTGAATATGGCGTTGACGTGCTGTTAGCACCAGCCATGAACATCCATCGCAACCCACTTTGCGGCCGCAATTTTGAGTATTATTCTGAAGACCCTGTTCTCGCTGGTGAGATTGCCGCAGCCTATATCAACGGTATACAAAGCCAAGGAGTGGGTACTTCGCTGAAACACTTTGCCTTCAACAACCAGGAGACACAGCGTATGGGTAACGATGCACGCGTCAGCCAGCGAGCCGCCCGTGAAATCTACCTGAAAGGTTTCCAGATTGCTGTTACAAAAGCACAGCCGTGGACCGTCATGTCCAGTTACAACCTCATCAATGGAACAATGACCTCTGAGAGTCGCGGACTGCTCACCAACATCCTTCGTGACGAGTGGGGATTCAAAGGTCTTGTCATGACCGACTGGTTTGGCGGTCTCGACCCAGTATGGCGTGACAGCAAAACCGACCGTGCGGCAAACATCTTAGCAGGCAACGACCTCATCGAACCAGGTATGGCTTCCGACAGCAAGGATATTGTCGAGGCTGTGAATTCTGGCCGTCTCTCAGAGAAAGCCCTCGATGCTTGTGTGCGCAGAGTGCTCCAGTTAGTGGTTATTTCACCACGATTCAAAGGATACAAATACAACGACACTCCCGACCTGAAAGCCCATGCCCAAGTGACACGCACCTCGGCGGCCGAAGGTACCGTACTATTGAAGAATGATGGTCTGCTGCCTTTCAACAAGAACATCAAAAACGTTGCCCTCTATGGCTGTTCTGGTTATGAACTCATCGCAGGAGGCACAGGCTCGGGCAATGTCAACAGAGCCTACACCGTGTCACTCGTCGAGGGACTGCGAACCAGTGGTTACCAAGTAGACAACGACATTCTCGGCAAATATGTAGCCCATCTCGCCACCTGGAAGAAAGAGCATGGCACCCTCAATGCCAACACACTTGAGGTACCCGCCTTGCCTGATGAGATGAACATCACGGATGCTTCCGCGGCAGCCCGCAACAACGACGTGGCTATCGTTGTCATCGGACGAATCTCCGGAGAAGGAGAGGACCGTTTCACTACGGACTATAACCTCTCTGATGCCGAAAAGTCGCTTATTAACAATGTCTGCAGTGCCTTCCACAAAGTAGGCAAGAAAGTGCTTGTCGTGCTGAACGTCGGCGGCACTATGGAGACAGCCTCATGGAAAAACACCCCCGATGCCATCCTACTGCCATGGCAGTGTGGACAAGAGATTGGCAATTCCATCGCCGACATCATCAGTGGTCGTCTGTCACCTTCTGGCAAACTGCCCATGACCTGGCCTATCAGTCTCGATGATATCTACTCTACCAGCAATTTCCCACTCAATGTGAAGGTCAAAATGAGCGACATGATGAATGCCGGCCAAAATGCCAAGGAGCAGAAAAACATCGGCTATACCAATTACGAGGAAGATATCTACGTAGGCTACCGCTATTTCGACAGTTTCAACAAGGAAGTAAGTTATCCCTTTGGCTACGGACTCAGCTACACCACATTCGACTACACCGATGCTACAGGTTCTGTCGATGGCGATAAGGTGACGGTCGCTGTCACAGTGAAGAATACCGGTTCCTACTCAGGCAAGGAAGTGGTACAACTCTATGTCACAGCTCCGAAAGGCAAACTCAACAAACCAGCACAAGAGTTGAAGGCTTTTGCCAAGACTCGTGAGCTGAAACCAGGAGAAAGCGAGACCGTGACGATGGTGGTTAATACCATCGACTTGGCATCCTTCAACACCGCCAAGAGTGCCTGGGTGACCGACGCCGGTACATATCAACTGAAAATCGGTGCCTCGAGCCGTGACATCCGCCAGACCGTCAATGTGAAGGTGAAAGGTAAGAGCCAGAAGGTCTCCAATGTGCTAAAGCCACAGGTGAAACTCAATCTCCTCCACTGATAACCACATGAAGCATACTTTATCAATCATATTGCTGACTCTTGCCACTGTGCCCATGAGTGCACAGTGGCAGAGGCAGCCAACCCCCAACGACACGCTACAACCCGTGCGTAACCTTGGCAACGGAAATATTGCCTTCAGCATCTATGCTCCCAATGCAAAGGAAGTGGGCTTCGGCGGCGATGCTATGCCATGGGGAAAACCCGTGAATTTCCAAAAAGCCGAAAATGGCGTATGGACCGCTGTAATCCCCGATGTGAAAGACGGTGTCTATCGCTATAATTTCACGGTTGATGGCGTGAAAGTGCAAGACCCCCGTGGAGCCCTCTCTCCCGAAACCTCTGCATTGGCAAATATCGGCGATGGTAAACAGTTCTATGATGTGCGTGCAGACATCCCCCATGGTGCCATGGCTCAGCGTCTCTATTTCAGCAAGACACTGAATACCCTGCGGCGATTACATATCTGGACACCCGCCGGTTACGAGAAAGGCGCGGAAAAACTACCCGTACTCTACCTGATTCATGGTGGTGGCGACAACGATGCCTCATGGCCAGGTGTGGGCTGTGCCGGTACTATCCTCGACAACCTCATGGCCGAGGGTAAAATGCAACCAATGATTGTGGTTATGCCCAATGGCAGCATCGACATGCAGAATCTGATGGACGAGGTGCCTCTCTTCGAACAGGATTTGATGACGAGTATCATCCCCTTCGTCGAAGCCAACTACCGTGTGTATGCCGACAAAGGTCACCGTGCAATGGCAGGTCTCTCGATGGGTGGCATGGAGACGATGGAAACCCTCCTCAATGACTACGACCAATTCGACTATTTCTGGGTGCTGAGTGCCGGATGGTTCCCTGCACAGCAAGAGCAATTTGAGGGATACCGTCAGCGTCTTAACAAGGCTGCCAAGGGTATCAAGGAGAATGTCCGCCAACTGGTCTTCACCCAAGGCGGCCCGGAGGACATCGCCTACCAAAACGGCCTTGCCACACTGAAACTCTTCGACGCTGAAGGTATCAAATATGAGTTCTACGACGCTCCCGGCGGTCACACTTGGTACACCTGGCGCAACAACCTACATCAACTCGCACAAAGACTCTTTAAATAGTAGCAAGTTGTTAGGGGTGAGAGGTTAATTAGTGGTAAGAGGTGAGGGGTGAGAGGTGAGAGAATACCTTTGCAAATCCTAAGGTATTGTCTAAACTCCCATACTCCTAAACTCCCATACTCCTAGAACAATCAACTTGTCTACTCGTCAACTCGTTTACTTGTCAACTTAAAAAATAAACTCAAAATATGAAAAAAGCCATCATGACTATGGCACTCGCAGCCCTATGCTGCATGGGTGTCCAGGCACAGGAGAAACTCTTCAATAGTGCCAGTGTACAATCCCCCGTCGTGAATCCCGACGGAACGGTCACTTTCAACCTCTATGCTCCCAAGGCTGTGAAAGTAGAGGTGACTGGCGATTTCCTACCGCCTCAGACGATCGATGTTCCCGGCTACGGGAAATACGACGCCCCGGGAGTAGCTGAACTTGTAGAGGGCAAAAACGGTGTGTGGACCTACACTTCCGAAAAACTTGCTCCCGAGATGTACAGTTACACCTTCAACATCGACGGTATGACGGGTGTGAAAGACCCTGCCAACATTTATGTGAACCGCGACATCGTATCATTCACTAACATCTTTATCGTTAGTAATGAGAAAGGTGACAAAGGTGACCTTTACCGTGTGAACGAGGTGCCCCATGGCAACCTCTCGAAAGTGTGGTACAACAGCCCCACACTGAAAATGCAACGCCGTATGACCATCTACACCCCACCAGGCTACGACAAGGGTGGCAAATATCCTGTGCTCTACCTCTTGCATGGTGCCGGTGGCGATGAAAACGCCTGGAGCGAACTTGGCCGTGCCGCACAAATCCTCGACAACCTCATTGCCACAGGAAAGGCCAAGCCAATGATTGTGGTCATGCCCAATGGTAACCCGAACTGTCAGGCTGCCCCCGGTGAGTGGTCGTTTGGTATGTACACACCGGGCTTCCGCGATGGCGGTACAGGTCCCACGGCCCCTGCAGCAGCCACTATCCCTGCCAGTTTTATGGACATCGTGAAATATGTGGATGCCAACTACCGCACTTATAAAGACCGTGCACATCGTGCCGTCTGTGGTCTCTCGATGGGTGGTGGCCATACCTTTGCCATCAGTCTCACCTACCCCACCACGTTCGACTACTATGGTCTCTTCTCAGCAGGTCTGCACCTCGGTAAGGACTTCAATATGAACCAGCCTTTCTCTGAGCAAATCAAGAGTGATCCCGACTTTGCAGGGCAGTCTGCCCGCCTCTTCGGCAGCAAGCCCAAACTCTACTGGATGGGTATGGGTAAGACCGATTTCCTCTACCAAAGCACCGTTGATCTGCGCAACTACTGGGACTCCAAAGGCTACAAATATGAGTATGTAGAGACCGACGGCGGACACATCTGGCGCAATTGGCGTATCTACCTCACTATGTTCGCACAGAAGATTTTCAAGTAAATTTTCTTCATGTAATTTGGTTATTACCCCATCATGCTCAAGTATGGTGGGGTAATTTATGTGCGACAATTGATTGATGCTTAGAAGACAAAAAGGTTGACTTATCTCATATTTTTTCGTAACTTTGCCGCATGAAGAGATTATCATTGATTTGTACCATCTTTCTCCTTCTGTCGTTGACGGTTATGGGGCAGGACTTCCGTGCAGTTCCGAGCATGGATACGAGGACACTGCAAGCCATGATTGACAAGGCAAGCAGTGGTGGTGGCGGTCGTGTGACCTTCGGCCAGGGAAAATATCTGATTGGTCAGTTAGAACTGAAGAGCGGTGTGGAACTGCATTTGGAAGAAGGCGCTTGTTTGTTGGGCAGTACATCGCCAAACGACTATATGCCTGTGGAGAGTGGTGAAGTTGCGGGCGACCGTTTGAAGGATAATTCGCATCGGGGGCTAATCGTGGCAAAGAATGCCAAAAGTATTGCCATCACAGGAAAGGGCACCATCGACGGTCAGGGACTGGCACTGGCCTTGACCATAGACAGTCTGCATCATACGGGAGAACTGATTGATCCCAACTATAATGTACGCAGACAACGACCCAGTGAACTGGTGCGTCCCACATTGCTCAATATCGTTGGCTGTAAGGATGTTCGCATTGAGGGCGTACGGCTGCGTAACAGCTCAGGATGGGGACTTTCGTTCAACCGCTGTAGTAATGTGAAGCTCCGCCATCTCGACATTTATAACCGCGCCTACTGGAACAACGACGGCATCGACCTGACCGACTGTCACGATGTTGTGGTGACTGGCTGTCGTGTCAACAGTGCCGACGATGGCATCTGCCTAAAATCCTACAACCCCGAGAGTGGCAACGAGGACATCATTATCAGCGACTGCGAGATCCGTAGCAGTGCCAGTGCCGTGAAATGCGGTTCTGCCTCTTATGGTGCCTTCCGTCGCATCCAAATCCGGGGCATCCGTGTGTTCGACACTTTCCGTTCGGCATTAGCCATTGAGAGTGTTGATGGGGCGACGATAGAAGATGTAATAGCCGACAGCATCACTGCAGTGAATACGGGTAACGCCCTGTTCATACGACTGGGCCAACGTTCCGGTAATAGGAAGGGAACTATCCGACATATCCGCATCACCAACCTCTCGGCACAGATTCCTTTCGGACGTCCCGACATTGGCTATGACCTCCGCGGCCCCGAAGTGGATTATTTCCATAACATCCACCCCGCCCCCATCTGTGGCATTCCCGATAACTGTATCGAGGATGTATTGTTGGAAAACGTCAGCATCATCTATCCCGGACGTGCTTCGAAAGGGATGGCATACATGCCCCTCTGGCGCAAGAGCGATGTGCCCGAGCAAGTGGACAAATACCCAGAATTCACGATGTTTGGTGAGCTGCCTTCATGGGGCTTTTATCTCCGACACATCAGAGGCATCACCCTTAGGAATGTGAAGTTGTCATTGGAGGCCGAGGATTTCCGTCCCGCAATCGTAGAAGAGGATGTTGAGGGACTGGTTTTGGAGAATCTATCCGAATAACAAACAAAGATTCCTCGTCTGAACAAATAGAAAGAGGCGCAGAGATTTTCGTTCTCTGCGCCTCTTTATTGGATGTTATTCAGGTATCAACTCGAAGGAGAATACCTTGTAATCGTATCTGACGCGGTAAGGCGGCAGGGCCTCAGCCTCCGGACTCCAGGTGTTGATACCACCCACGCCTGTATGCTCATCGTCGAGGAAAAGATTGGTGAAACGTGAGCGAGGAATTTGCGGCACATGTCGCTGTTCCTTGTCATCGCCATCGTCGAGTGCCTCGATGTCGTAATGGAGGGCAGAGGCATACATGGTGGCACGGCCGCTCCAATTCTCAATCCCTTTTCTTGGACAAACCTTGAATCCGACACCGTTGGCATCGGTCTGTCGCCACCATCGGATATCGCTCTTCGTACCAGTTTCCTGCGGGCGAATATAGGGATAGAACTGTTCATCTGCCGTCTGCTGATAGATACCAAGTAATTGCGAGTATTTGCGGTCGGAATAGTTCTCTATCGGTCCACGCCCATAGAATTCACTGCGGTCCATTGTGTAAGGCAGTTGCATCACCACACCGAAACGCATCATGTTGGGCACTTTGGCATCGTCAGTGGTTCCCAACATCTCCTTCACGGTGATACGCCCATCGGAAAAGAAAGTATAATCCATGGTCAAGGTAGCCATCACGTCGGGCATGTCATAGACGGTTTTCACGGAGTGCGTTTTTTTGTCGAATGTCATTTTCTTCAAATTCATCGCAGGGTTGCGCCACACGGAATATTTCCGGTGTATCTGCGCACCCATGTCGTTGTCGGTGGGAGCGCGCCAGAAATTGGGTTTGATGGTGCCACCATCAGCAAGCAATTGATGACCTTTGACCTCCCATTTCATGAGTTGCCCATTTTTCTGGT
>JAFZAE010000041.1 GCA_017548385.1 Prevotella sp. | reverse complement strand
TATCATACCTCCCTGTATGGTTACGAACTCCCCACCTCTGTTAATATGGAGAGAAGAGCCGCCATGGGTGAGCTGGCAGTCTTCGACAATGTGGTGTCGCCAGCCGACTTCACAAACAGAGCCATGATGTCGGTTTTTTCACTCGATTCACTGACCACGGACTTTGGCGCAGAGCCACTCTTCCCGATGTGTTTCAAACGTGCTGGATATACCACGGCGCTCTATGACAACCAGTATTTCGCTGGGAAAGGTTTCTTTTTCATGTCCGACAAGGCATTATCCGACACCATGTACAATGTGCGCAATGAAACGAAATATCCCTATGACATGGACCTGGTGAATGCAATCGTGAAAATGCCGTTGCCGTCACTTTATATCATCCACCTCAACGGGCAGCACTTTGACTACAGCGATCGTTTTCCAAAATCATCAGAACGTTTCAGTGCAGACAACAAAGCATATGCAAAATATGGGTCGGAAAAGAAGCGCCTCACTGTCGCCCAATACGACAATGCCACGCTCTACAACGATCATGTGATTGATGAGATTATCCGCAAATTCAGTGATGGCGACTGTTGTGTCGTTTATTTCTCGGACCACGGAGAGGAAGTATATGACTACCGTGATTTTGTCGGTCATGGTAATTCGTTGGTAGCCAGGGAAAGAAGTTATCAGTTGCGTGTCCCGCTGCTGGTGTGGATGTCACCGACCTACCGTGAGCGTCGCCCCGAGTTGGCTGCACGTGTGATGGAGGCTGTTCACCTGCCGGTCTCCACCGACGACCTGCCATATCTCTTTCTCGACCTAGCAGGCATCGATGGTGGCTATTTCAATCCTCGAAGGAGTGTGGCTAACCCCCTTTACGACAAGTCTCGTCACCGTATCGTGCTCGGATGTGTGGACTATGACCGTAGCCGCAACGCCAAATAACTTCTCATGGACAAGTGAGACAGTCTTGGAGATGGATGTAACGGATATACTTATGCGGTCATTATGAGATAACCATTTTCATTTTGACTACTCAAAAATTTCAGCCAGCTTCTGGTCAATGTTCTCACCTCGGAGCCCCCGAGCGAGGATGGTACCATCGGGGGCAAAGAGAATGATGTGTGGGATGCCACGGATATAATAAGCATTGGTGGCTATATCCTGTGTGTTGATAATCTGGGGATAGGGCACACCATCGTCCTTGATCGCGTTCAGTGAAGCTTCGGGCTTGTCCCATGCAGCGATGCCGACAACCTGCAAACCAAGATCCTTGTATTTGTTGTATGCAGCAATGAGATTCGGGATTTCCATCCGACAAGGTCCGCACCATGAGGCCCAAAAGTCGACGAGCACGTATTGACCGTGACCTACGTAGTCACTGAGACGAGTGGTCTTGCCGTTATATTCGACAGCAAAGTCCACAAATTTCTCGCCAATGGCTGGACTGAAGTATGGTTCTTCAGTTTCCATGTTGAGTCCCATCGCACTGAGTCCCATCTTCATTTCGCTCCACACATCACCAGCTTTTATGCGTGGACTCAGCAGATTGCCCCACAAAGCAACTTGCTGTGGCGATGTTTTGGCAAAAGCAAATGCCAGTTCGACCATTCCTAATACATCGTCGTTATGTCGGGTAAGTTCACTCCGCATTAGGCTATCGAGACGCATTTGCCTGATGGAATCACCATACAGCAAAGGAACGAATTTATTCTGAAACTGTCCAAACTCCTCATTCAGTGGTGTGCCTGATGGTGAACTAAAAAAACGAAGTGAATCGTCTTTGGCCAAGTTTTGTAAATCCATATTCAAAACGGTTGTCCCCTGCTCTAAGAAGAAATATGGCGACATGATTTCCGGTATGCCGTCGCGCCGGGTGATTGAGTGTAGATTGAAGGCTCCAGGCTCGTCGAGCACCCCTTCCTTGGCTGTCAATTTTCCATTGACAACCTCTATGGTGTCAATGGGCGTATTGACCATTCGCATGGCATTCATCCATTGTATGAGCAGTAACTTGGTGTTCATTGTTGAGTCGCCCACTGTGCCCTCCAACCGATAATGAATCTGTGCTTGCCCCGACATTGCAACAAAGGTGAACACGGGGATTACAAATCCCCTCAAACAAATTGCTAATCCCCTTAAACAGTTAATGATAGTTTGTCTCATATTCGTTAATGAGTTTTTGAGTTTTTGAGTTTGTGTAATTGATTGAAAGAAACCGCTAACACAACTAACCAAAAGGAATAAAATGAAATAAATGATTTTCTTCTTCATGATTGTTACAAATGTTACATCTCTCCACTAAAGCGTATTCTGCGGAAAGTCAGGAATGTAATTACAGAAATACATACCACAACAAATGGCAAGCTATAAAGTAGAGATTGAATGAAAGTCATCTTGCATACATACAAGAAGATTTGCATCGGCAAGTATATGCTCAGGAAGCCCGTGCACACACAATACATAAAAGGTATTGGCTCTTTTTCCAACTTTACGCTTCTATGGCAATGGTTGCAAGTCGTAGTATAATTGGTACCTCTATATATGTATTTAAGACATCTCTTTAAAGAAATGATTTCATGACAATACGGACATTCTCTTGTTTTCATTTTATTACAGCAAAGGCGTGTTTCGTGTTTATTCTCTAATTCTAAAATTCGCTTCCTATTTCACGACCATTCTCGGATGATATTCAAACAGTCGCTGGTTGTCGCGGAGTTGCTGGATGTTAAGGTGTGGGAGCACACTGCCCGACCAGTTGGCACCCCATGCACTGAAAGGCTCTCCACCTGGTGCGATGTATGTGATTTCCGTCAATTCAAGAGGCAATGGATCAAAGACCAGCAGAAAAGCCACATAGTCTCCGGAATTGCCTTCCATGAAGAACAACTCGTCCTTGGGAACGCCTAGTATCTCGCGGAGTTTGTATTGGCGCCCTGTTTCGTCAACCAGCATAGTGCCTTGTCCGAAACTAAAATATTCGGTCGTCCAGTTCTGCTCATAGCCGACAGCGACATAGGTAGCCTCTGGTGTGCGCCACATTGCCATCGTGCCATCCTTCAAGGGCTTAATCAGATGGGCATCAGTCAGTACCTTCCATGTGTTCCAATTCTGCCGGTCGTAGGGTTTGTTCTCGCTCATGTGTTCTTTGACCAGACGAGGCTTGTGGAACTGTGGGATGGTGTCATAATAGGTAACCGCACCATACACCCTATAGCGAATGGGTACGGTGACACCCATCAGCTCCCAATTGGGAATACCATAGATAGTGACCTCCGTTGTCGTTTCAGGCAGTGGCGGAAAGATAATCTTTAAATCGACCACATCACCCTTCTTCGCCTTTACGTCAAAATGTTTGCGGAAGGTCTCTGGTTCTGTACGGCGGGCACGGTATTGCACACCTGTCTCGCGGTCGAGCAGACACGCTTCCTCGCCCGTCAGCCACATATTCGTCAACTCGTCGGCAGGCATGCGCAGGTAGCAATGCAACACCGTCTCACCATTTTCCCCTGTCAGTCGCCAACTCATAGGAATATATGGGTGCTCGTCCAAAAGTATGTCAGCCATCTCTGGGAAGATTTTCAAGTAGTCATCCTCTATATCAAATTTCGAAGGCCGACAATAGTCCTTGATCCACTCCATGTTCGTTGTATGCCATACGGCAGTGGTTTTCTTTGTTGCGTTGTCTGTCTTGACATCCGGACATGCGACAAAGTTGCCTATATTTTTAGCGTACTCTATCACGCCATTCGCTTGATTTTGATAGTTCACACTTATCTCAAATGTTTGTGCCTGCGAGGTAAGACCCGCCAATGCCATGAGGCTCAGAAAAAACATTCTTTTCATACGTCTACGTTTCTTTAAAATGTGATGAAGTGTCTTAGAATTGTAATGAACTCAATTGTATATGCGTCAGCTGTTCGCGATAATTCTGATAACAAACCGATGAAACGTTGGCCTCTATCGGCGAGTGGGTAGTAAAAAGCAGTATGCGCCCACCATTGATGCGCTCCGCAATCCAAAGGTATTTCTCATCCTTGCGCAAATCCTTCAGCGTAAAGAAAAACTGTTGGTGTGAGAAGTTCAACAAATAGCCGGGAGTATTGGTATCGTACGAACAAGCAGCTTGCAGCAGTCGTCCGAAGAGGTCCAGTTCTTTTGTGTCCTGGAAGACATAGGCCGTGTTGGTGATGGCCTTGTCGCCACTGTCCGATGTACACTCAAGCGGCACAGCTTTAACCTTGTTATACTCTGCTATTTTGGCAATAAACTCATCCATCCTGCTGGGTGCCTGATAGGCAGTGTCTTCTGTCAGCGACTGGGAAGCATAGTATAAATTAGCATCTTGAGCAGAGCGATAAGCAGCAGGATTCTCCTGTGAGGGTGATACTTCCATAATGGGCCTTTCCGTTGATGTGGATGGCTCCGATGAGATGTGAGTCTCTGCCAAAACAGGTGTCTGAGCTTTTGCTGATCTGAGAGGATGTTGGGGAGTTTCCTGTTTCTCATTTGTCGCTTCATAACGAACTTGTTGCTCTTCGGGTGCTATTTTTTTATCCGTCTTCTGCGGATTATTGGTTTGAGCAAAGATTTCTTTCCCCTGCTCTGCTTGGTCTTTTGGCAGCATCGTCACACCGACACCTATTAGGATTAGAATACAAGCTGCTGCGGCCACCCACCGCCATAGTCTTTTCTTGGTGGCAGGCATTGGCATGTTTTGTTGAGCCATTCGCTCCTGCATCTTCTCCATGAAGTCGGCTGGTAGCTGTGGCGAGTCTG
>JAFZAE010000040.1 GCA_017548385.1 Prevotella sp. | reverse complement strand
GGCGGTGGCCAAGCCAAAGGAAGATAAAGAGAACGAAAGCAAAGTCGATAAAATATCACCTCAATGGAAAGTGGGCATGCAGAAAATACTTGACCAATATCTCGGTGCTTGTCCAGAAACCTTCGAATATGAGGGAATGACCTATACACCAATGACTTTTGCCAATAGCCTCGGACTGAATTTCGATGATTATGTCAGCGTTACCAGTTATACACATCATCCCTTTTATAAGAGGTTTCCCATTGAGGCTCCCTATAAATGGAGGTTCAGCCTGAGTTACAATATTCCTCTCGACGAGATGATGCAGGTAATCGACGACGCGTTGATGGCTGGATACACCGTGGCATGGGGTGGGGATGTAAGTGAACCAGGTTTCTTCAGAGATGGTTTCGCCCTGTCACTCGACATGGTGAACTTCAAAGAGTTCACTCCTTCCCAGAAGCGTCGTCAAGAGCGTTTTGACAGTCATGAACAGACCTACGATCATGTGATGCTCATTTATGGAATGGTAAAGGACAAGGATGGTAATATCCTCTATATGGTGAAAAACTCATGGGGAAAGACTGGCGACTTTGATGGTATATGGTATATGACACGCAACTTCATTGCCGACAATACCGTCTATGTGGTTGTCAATAAACATGCCATCAAGCGCAAGTTGTGGAAAAAACTGAAAAACGCCTAAAAAGACATAGGAGCATCGGTACTCCTATGTCTTAATGTCTTAAAAAAGTTCTCTGTATTCTGTGTGGAATTGTTACCTCCCGGCGTACATCTGTTCGTAGTATTTCTGATAGTCACCGCTGGTAACGTCTTTGATCCAGTCCTGATGCTCCAGGTTCCAGCGGATGGTTTTCACAATACCATCGGCAAACATCGTTTCCGGCTCCCAGCCTAGTTCGCGTTTAATCTTGGCGGGGTCGATGGCATAGCGCATGTCATGTCCTAATCGGTCGGTAACAAATGTAATCAGGGAGTCGTTTATCCATTCGATGTCTAAACTGCCATCGGCTTTTTCAACACGCTTACGGAGCACTTGTTGTAAGGCTGGTTCTTGCGACATCATGTCGTGGATGGTGCGGATGGTCAGACGTACAATGTCGATGTTCTTCATCTCGTTGTGTCCCCCAACATTATACACTTCGCCCTCTTTGCCTTCTCGCACCACGAGGTCGATAGCCTTACAATGGTCTTCTACATAGAGCCAGTCACGAACATTCTCTCCGCGACCATAGACTGGGAGTGGCTTCCCCTCAAGGATGTTATTGATAATCAGTGGGATCAATTTCTCTGGGAAATGATAAGGACCATAGTTGTTGGAGCAACGAGTGATGCTCACAGGGGCATGGTAGGTATCATGGTATGCCTGCACGAACATGTCGGCACTGGTTTTCGACGCACTGTAAGGACTATGGGGACATAGGGGCGTGGATTCAGTGAAATATCCCTCGGCACCTAAAGAGCCATATACCTCATCAGTGGAAACCTGATGGAAGCGCTTGCCTGCACGCCAGACAGGATAGCCGTCGCTACCTTTCCCTGTCACCCATGCACGGCGAATGGCATCAAGTAGATTTTGTGTCCCTAATATATTCACCTCAAGAAATAATTGCGGGTCTTCGATGGAACGGTCCACGTGACTCTCTGCAGCGAAGTTCACTACATAATCGATGTCATAGTCAGCAAACAACTTGTCGGCAAGTTCACGGTCGCGTATGTCACCACGAACGAAAATGCAACGGTCACCATCGATGTCTTCCTTGATGGTGCCCAAGTTTCCGGCGTAGGTAAGGGCATCAAGCACGATGACCCGGATGTCATCATCACGATATTTTTTATGAAGCAGGTATTTCACAAAATTCGCACCGATAAAACCAGCGCCACCTGTTACTAAATAGGTCTTCTTTTCCATAGTCATATTGTTTTGGCTATAATTATAACATAAAAAACCGTTTTTTAGTACTTTTTTCATCAACTATTTGACTTTTTTTAGTAGAAAGAGGTGAGAAGTAAGGGGTGAGAGATATGATTTGAGGAACGGAGTGGTGAAAAATCGGCATACAATTTGCTATTATAAAATTAAAAAGAGGAGATGAAATTATGGCATTCATAGATTATTACAAAATTTTGGGTGTGGATAAGAATATCCCCCAAAAGGATGTCAAAAAGGCATATCTTAAACGAGCAAAACAGTTCCATCCCGACCTTCATCCCGATGATCCCAAGGCCAAGGCTAAGTTTCAGGCTCTTAATGAGGCATACGAGGTGATAAATGACCCTGAGAAACGGAAAAAATACGACCAATACGGGGAACAGTGGAAGCAAGCAGAGCAGTTTGAGAAGGCTGGAGGCAGCGGATATTGGCAGCAGAGTGGGGGAGGGTCACCTTTCGATGGGTTTGACTTTAGTTCTTTCTCTGGTGGAGGCGGCTTCAGCAGCTTTTTTGAGCAAATCTTCGGTAAAATGGGGGGAAAGGCACATAAAACCACACACAAAAAGGCCGTTACGGATACACAAGCAACGGTGAATATCGACCTTGCCACGGCCATGCTTGGTGGTGATATCCTCATCAATGTCAATGGCGAGAAATTAAAATTGAAAATTAAGCCCGAAACCCAGAATGGTACAAAGGTCAGGCTAAGGGGAAAAGGTCAACTTCAAGGGGATGGAACCAAAGCCGACCTTATCATCACCTACAACGTAACACTCCCCGTCAATCTAACAGAAAGACAGAAACAACTCGTCAGGGAACTCTGTGGAAGATAATAAAGCGCCTATTTCTTAGGGGTACTGGTCGTACCAGGCTTGCTGGCATTATTATTTGTGCTAGGCTTGCTCTGAGACGTACTGGGTTTGCTTTGGGTAGTGCTAGGCTTACTCTGAGTTGTGCTAGGCTTACTAGTATTACTAGGTGTACTAGGTTTACTAGAGCTACTAGGCTTACTAGCATTATTAGTCGTACTAGGCTTACTGGTATTACTAGGTGTACTAGGTTTACTAGCATTATTAGTCGTACTAGGCTTACTAGTATTACTAGGTGTACTAGGCTTACTAGTATTACTAGGTGTACTAGGCTTACTGGTATTACTAGGTGTACTAGGTTTACTAGTGCTACTATTGCTGCTAGAGCTGCTAGTGCTACTGGGCGTATATTTATCCATGGTCATCGATGAGATTTTCCCGTTGGACACTTTAGCATTAAATTTATAATGCTCGGTCACTGCACGTCCGTCATTGTGGATGGATGTGCGTTGGCCGGTGAAATCCATCGTGTATTCTTTCTGCTCGTTTTGCTCGATAACCTTGATATTATAATTATGGTCTAACTTCCATGTGACCGTCTGGACACCACCCTCGTATTGTTGTTTCATCCAGGCTACAACGTCATCGTTGTTGGCATTTTCCTTACCCATAAAAGAAGCAATTTTGCCATTCATGCTCGATGTCAGCCGACCAGTGTCCTTGCCGTTTACTGCCAGGAAGAAATCTCTGAACAGCGACTTGGCCATACCCTTATCAGCCTCTGTTGCAGCGACATTTTTAATTGTAATTTTCTCTTTGGCCTCTTTGATGAATTTGCCATCGCTGTGCTCGGCGATGTATTTCTCGTAAGCCTCTTTCTTGTTCACGCGCTTGGCATCTTCCCAGTCGAGACTGTCGATGGTCAGGAGTATCTGCGCCTTTTTGGGATGGTCTGGATATTTATCAATAAAAGCCTGCAATTGTGCCTTGTCGTGGCTGGCAGCGATGAATGCCTCCTGTTGTTCACGTTCGGCTAATTTCTTCAATTCTTCGTTGGCCCTCTGTTTAGATTCATCAGAAGCATCGGGGTGTGTGCGTTGGAAATTCCAGATGGCCTCACGAGTACCCGCATTGATGGCGGCGTTTAAGTCAGCGCGCTCATTGGTCATCTTGTTCTCATTGTAGAAATATAAACAGACAGCGGCTATGAGTGCCGTGATGGCGATAGAGACGGCGATGGGTAGAAAACCACGGCGACGTCGTGGCTGTTCTTCTTCTTCATCGGTAGTCTCAGTATTGTTATCATCGTCGCTTTCGTTGTCTTCATCGTCGATGTAAGTCTCGCTGTCAACTTCTTTTTCAGTCTTGACAACAGTCTCATCTTTCTTTTCTTCTTTTACTGGGACGGTGGGCTGTGTCTCATCTTCATCTACGTATTGTTCCTCCTCCTGAGACAAATCTTTTTCTTGAGGTTTTTCCTCATCATTATCTTTTGTCTCTTTTTCTTCTGAAGATGAGTCGGTGTGCTCGTCGTTGTCTGCATTCAGCACCATGTTATCTGCTTTGGTGGTAGAATCGTCTTCGTCGGTGTGGGTGTCGATTTTGTCGTCTTCTTTCTCTTCCTCATCCTCGAATATGATGGCTTTTGTGGGGCGGTGACAGTTGGGACATAAACCGTCAGAACGAAGATATACCTCACCACAGAAGGTACATCTAACCACCTTGCCTGCTATGCCTATGCCACAAATAGGACATACGGTGGCTTTTTCGCTTATCAGGTGCCCACATTCAGGGCATTTTATAATTGACATATTGTAGTGTTAAATCTATTGCTTTGTATATGTATCGTATGACTGTTTCAGAGAGAATGTAAGTGTATTACCATCTTTGGAATTTTAGTTCTCGCATACTATGTTGTCCCATGATGCGGCTTTTATCAACATAGGTGCTCACACCATTGATGCGCCCTTTTCCTGTATATTGCCAGATGATATAATCGCGGTCATCTGCAAGTTGGGGCTCATTTTCGGAATATTGGGCTATCATTAATTTATAGTCATCGAGTAGCCCCACAAGATTTTTGTTGTAGAAATTCGTACCGGCATAGACCAATGGCTTTTGATGGTAGGCCTCCTCCACTAATAAGAGGAATGTCATCAGCGAGTCGCGGAATTGACTCCTTGACATATTCTTTGGTTTTGTCTCCACGTCAATCATAGGGATGAGGTCCTGATCGCCGGGACGGCATTGACTCATGAAATTACGCAGCTGCAATTGTTGTGGCACATTGGCATGGTAGAAGTGATAGCTGCCCACTTTCAGACCATATCTGTGTGCGAGTTCTATGTTATGCTTATAAGTGGCATCTTGTGTCTCTTTTCCCTCGGTTGCTTTGAAATACACATATGCCATATGGTTGTTGGCTCCAAGGGTTTCCCACCATACATCACCTTGGTAATGACTCATGTCAAGACCATGAATATGGTTGCAAGTATCCTCACATTGCACACCATAGTAATTCTGTGCATGAATACACAGAGGGCATAATATCAGAAGTAAAACAACAAAAATCCTATTCATTTCCATATCGATTGCAAAGATAATACAAACCGAGAGAAATGCAAAATAAATAACATTTATTTTCATTTCCGAGGTGAAGTTTATCTTATTCTTTCCCCTTCTTTTTGTCATTCCTACTTTGCAATTTTATGTTCATTTCTCTTGGTGTTGAAAATAATAATCGTTTTCCTTTCTTTTGTTGTAAAAAAATAGGAAAAAAGCGGCAAATAGCGACAAAATTTGCTAACTTTGTAGGTGTAAAACTTATCTTTTATATTTATGGAAACATCTCTTTTGACAATCATCATTGTAATTGCAGTTTTGGTGCTGATTATTTTTATCGCTCTGTCTTATGTCAAGGCACCGCCTTCGTATGCGTTTATCATTTCTGGTCTAAGCCGCGAACCACGTGTGCTTATCGGGTCGGGTGGATTCAGGATTCCCTTCCTGGAGCGACTTGATAAAGTCTATCTCGGACAAATCACTGTTGATATCAAAACCGAGGAGAGTGTGCCCACCAACGACTTCATCAACGTCGATGTGGATGCTGTGGCAAAGATACGCGTCACACCCACCTCTGAGGGTACCAGACTGGCAGCCAAGAACTTCCTCAATATGTCACCACCCCAGATAGCAGCCCAACTACAGGACTCCTTGCAGGGTAATATGCGTGAAATCATTGGTACACTCGACTTGCGTTCCCTCAATACCGACCGCGACGGTTTCTCCGATCAGGTGATGCAAAAAGCCTCGCCGGATATGAGCAAACTGGGTATCGAGATTATCAGTTGTAATATCCAGAATGTCACCGACCGAGAGGGTTTGATTCATGATCTTGGTGCTGACAATACAGCGAAAATCAAGAAAGATGCCTCTATCAACAGGGCAAATGCCGAGAGAGACGTGAAAATTCAGGTGGCCCATGCCGATAGGGAGGCCAACGATGCACGTGTGGATGCCGATACAGCAATCGCCATTAAGAACAACGAACTGGCCCTGAAGCGTGCCTCGCTGAAATTACAGGCCGATACCGCACAGGCCGATGCCGACGCAGCCTATTCTATCCAACAGCAGGAACAGCAGAAAACCATCAATATCAAAACGGTGGAGGCGGAAATTGAGAAAACCCGCAGGGAGCAGATTCTCTCTAAGGAGCAGATTGAAATCCGCATGAATAAACTCGCTGCAGAAGTGGAGAAAAAGGCTGATGCCGACAAATATCAGGTGCAGAAGAATGCAGAGGCTGACCTTGAGCAGCGTAAGAGAATCGCCGAGGCTCAGCGATATGAGGCAGAACAGCAGGCCCTTGCACAAAACGCTGCTTCTGATGCTGCACGTTATCGTTTAGAGCAGGAAGCAGAAGGTATCAAGGCAAAGGGTGAGGCTGAGGCTTACGCCATCCTCAAGAAAGGTGAGGCCGAAGCACAGGCGATGGATAAGAAGGCTGAGGCTTATAAGAAATATAACAATGCTGCCGTGGCACAAATGATGATTGAGGTGCTCCCACAAATCGTCGAGAATGTGGCCAAGCCCATCAGTGCCATCAAGGATGTCAATATCTACAGTGGCGACGGCAACGGTATCTCATCGCTCTCCGGTAATGTTCCAGTGGCCATCAAACAGGCCTTCGATGTACTGAAATCTGCCACAGGTGTCGATATGGCTGACATCATGCGTGCTGGCACCATCGATGCGAAGACCACCCGTAACATCAACCTCAATGACAACGCCCAGGATGTCATCGATGGTATCACAAAAGACTAAACGATATACTCCTTCTTATAATAACTTGTCACCCCTCCACAGAATTCTCTGTGGAGGGGTGACTATTTTTACCAAAGAGGCTTTTTTAGAATGTCATTCTAAACATAAACCTCACACCGTGTTTTTTAGCAGTGGGGAGATCGTTGTAGTTGAGACGACGAACGTACTCCACATGGATGATTTTGAAGATGTTGTGAACGCCCAAAATCAACTCAGTATAAGGACGCTTGGAGTCAAGGGCGAAACTTCCCTCTGGAAACACCAAGTCGCCGTTGACATTCGGGTTGTTCTTGTCCGTCAGTTTACCCCATAGACTCTTGATGCCGATATACTCGCGCCATTTCAGACGTTGGATAAGGGGAATGCGGTTGAGAATCTTACCGTTAAGGTCCCAACTGACATCAAGGCTCGCAAAACGGTCGGTGGGGAACTCCATGTTGTTCACCAGGTTGAATGTCTCGTCCTCAATGATATACGACAGGTTGGCGGCAGGCATAATCAACAGGTTGAAGGGC
The DNA here is from genome assembly GCA_017548385.1 of Prevotella sp. Lineage (GTDB taxonomy): Bacteria > Bacteroidota > Bacteroidia > Bacteroidales > Bacteroidaceae > Prevotella. The sequence goes on along the minus strand of JAFZAE010000040.1, from coordinate 2,471 downwards.
ACGGCATCCCATTGGATACCACCTTTCAGATAAGCGTCGATTTTACCCCATGAACCCATCCAGAAACGTTTGTAGATGGATGCCTCCGTTAGGTTATAACGATAGTCACCGCCCAGGAAACCTTTGAAGCCCATTGTGTGGCTCACTTTGAATACCGGGGCATCGAGATTGATTGGCAGACGACGTTGTTTTGTGTTGATATATGTGCGTCCAGGTTCCAAGGTGAAGCCAAGGTGAACCTCTGTGGTGCGGAAGGGGTCGAAATACCATTCGCCGGCCACTTCATTCTTTTCAGTCTTCAGCCAAGCCTCTGTTTTCAGTCCCCATTCAGCTTCCCACTCAAAGGTGGCCTGTTGGCGGTTGTAGTACATCATCTTGTTGACTTCCGACCATTTCAGTGCCGTGAAGACATTATCTTTATCGGTATGGACAAACTTGTCGGAAGGAGAGCAGATATCGTAGGTTGACATCAGCGAAATCGTACGGCGTGGGAACTCGCGGGGTAAATATTCTTTCTTGTTGAAGGAGTAGATGACCTCTCCTTTGTAATAGTTGTTGCCTGTGCCCCAGCCATGTGCATAGTAGCCCGTAAAGAACCAATGTTTGTTGAAGTTTGCCGTGGTTTGGGCACTGATACGATTGCGCCAGCCATCGATGAAATTATGTGTTATCATGGTGTTGATAGGACCTATGTCCACCTTGCTGGGGGTGGTAGGTGAACCTGTCTCCACAAAGTTCTCTATAAAGGCCTTGGCCACGAAGATGATATATTTGAAGCCTTTAAGGTTTTGTACACGTTTGATAAAAGCGTCCATCGACGACTCTGTTTCCGTCAGTTCCACCTTGCGGTATTGGTTCCAGAACGTCTCGTCGCGCATCATCGCATCGGCCTCCTTTCGTTCACGAAGTTTGCCTTTGAACAGTTTCTCGGGTAGCTCATCGAAGGCATAGTCGGAGAGACGCGTTGTGCGAGTGACTAAAAATCGTGAGATGAATTTCGCCAATTTCAGTTCCACTATCATGTCGTCTTGCGTCAACACCCATTCACCATTATTCAATTGCTCATATTCTTGTTCGATACGCAGGTTTTCCACAAAGTTGACATCACTACGTGCTGGGATGGTCAACAGGCATCGCTTCACATGCAGTGTGCTGTCCTTGAGAATATACAGTTGTCCACGGAAGCCGAAATCCTGTATGTTGGCAGGCACGAAGTCCACTGTATAACAGGAATCGTTTCCAACCTGGATTGTATCGCCTAGATAGAAATGGTAAAACGAGATGGCTGTACGGCCGATGGGACTGGGGAAGGGATACTGCAAAAGTCGTACATGGTCGTCGTAGATATCCACGTCTGTGAAGACATCTTTCATCACCACGTTTAGAATGTCGCCCGTCTCAATCAACTGATTGATGCCGGTAGTTTGTTGGCCGCGGATGATGTCGCGTTCCGTTCGTGGTGACTTCCGGAAGAGATGGTTCGTGAGAGTCTCATCCACAGACAATGGCAGAATCAGTTTGTCGTTGTAGGGACTGTTTTCGATGCGGTCAATCAACCAGCGATGTCGGGAGAAGAAACCACTGTCTATGTCCTCTGGTTTGATGTCGTTGACCGAAAGCGTAATTTTCTGGTATTTATTGTATTGAAAGAAGTCATGATTTGTAAGGTCAGTGGCTTTCTTTGCCTCTATGACACGGCGCATCAATTCCACGGCGGGGTTGTCTTTACGACTATAGCCACGACTGCGCTTGGCTTTCACCGTCACCTCTTCAAACTGGTGAATGTCTGAGAGTAGTTTCATCTCGATGATGTCGGGTGTGCCGCGCTTGATTTTGATGTTTTTGGGCTTATAACCCACGGCAGAGACGGTCAATGCCCATCCATCGTGGCGAGCAATAGAGAAATACCCTGTTGTGTCACTGGCTGCCGATATTTTATGACCACGGTAGGCAACACTGACGTTACGGATAGTATCGCCAGTATTGAAATCCACAGCATAACCACTAATTTGTGCCTTGGCATTGATAGCAGTCAGCAAAACTCCGCAGAAAAGTAATATCCTGTAAAATCTCATCTTGTTTTTTATCTTGAATAGGTTTGTTGATCAATAATATTTAACGATTATTTGTCCGATTTATTATTCTTCTATCTCTTGTATTCCTTTAAGTATGCCTCTGGTGATACTGGAAGTAGTCTCACTTGGGGAGTAACGGTAAAAAGACATGGCATGGCCAATGGTGCGGAATGCAGTCTTGACGCCGGATGAGAAACCATTATGGCCGGGACGGTATTCCCAGGTTTTCAGATGGGTTGTAGCATGGCAATGAAGGTCTTTCTGAAGAAGATGTTCTGCATGCTTCTCCTCAGACTCCGAAAATGGTATTTCGTTGACGTTAAATCCAAAACAGTCTATCAACATCCTGCCTTGCAGATTGGCCAACCGTGTGGTATTGGTTTGTTTCAACCAATT
>JAFZAE010000039.1 GCA_017548385.1 Prevotella sp. | reverse complement strand
GCATACTGGCAATGAGATTCCACGACACATTGCGGCCTGACATGGCAGGTGTCTTGGAAAGTTGTTCGTCGTAATCGTTCTCTGCTAGACGGGTATAGGAGCCGGTATAGGCGATACTGGAGCGTAATGTGCCGCCCGATTTGAATCGGAAAAGATGGGTTAGACCTCCGGCACAACTTCTCTGGCGCGACCAAGAATCGTTGGAGTCCCATAGCGTCTCCCATTCCGACACATCTGGGACGCCATTTTCGTAGTTGTCAACTAGTCCTGTGAACCATACAGAGAATGTACCAGCATGGATCGTCGGGAAATTGAGTTTAAAACTCAAGTCTTGATAGTCGAGTGTCTCATTCTCCATGTTAATGGCGTGCAGTTTCTTGGCAATCTCAAGAAAACTGTAGCGGTAGTTGATAAGGTATGAGGCTTTTGTGTTTTTTCCCAACGGCCCCTCGGAAGCGAAATCCACACCTAATGTACCCACTTGAATAGCATGCTCATACTTGTTGCTGTTGCCCACGCGCATCTTCATGTCAAAGGCTCCAGAAAGCGCATTGCCAAACTCGGCTGGCATGGCGCCGGTCAGGAAGTCACTGTTGGCCAGCACGGTACCATTGAGTGAGGTGAAAATACCACCACCCGCTCCTGTAATATCGGCGAAATGGTTGGGGTTGTACACTTCAATGCCCTCCACACGCCACTGCAACATCTGGGGGGAGTTGCCGTGGATGCTGATGCCGTTGGTGGCACCTCCCGTGGCCACGCCGGCAAACATCGATGCCGTGCGGGCAGGGTCGGTCATGCCACCGGCATAGCGACTTGCCTCTTCCACGCTGAACATTCGCGCTCCTACCTGTGCCATCTCGTTGAGTGGCATCTGCTTGTTGACACGGGGCTTTACGACGACTTCACCAAGTTCTGAAATGCGCTCCCGCATACGCAGATTGAGTACGAGTTCTTTACCCGACGATAGCAATTGCTCCTTGAGCACCACAGGCTCATAACCGATATAACTTGCTTTGATGGAATGTCGACCGACGGGTACATTCAATATGACGAAATATCCGTCAATGTCAGAGATTGCTGTGGCGGATCTCTCGTCATCAACCTGAACGGTCACACCAATAATGGGGTCTCCTGATGCCACGTCGCACACCTGCCCACGGATGGTCTGGGTGGCCTGTGCGGGTTGTGTCGTCTGACTCGTATTTGTGTCTGATGTGATTTGTGCTCCCACCACTGTGGGAATGAATAGCAGTATCAACGTGACTGCATGAAACATTCTTTTCATTATAATAATACTATTTTCTTTTTCTCAATTATTTTGTAATGGCTTTTTACCTTCCTTTCATAACTCCAAGTTTTAACCGCTGTTTTTAACTCCGGAAATTTCATTTGATAGATAAACCTTGTCATCCAACGGACGGGTGCAGCCCCATTGTTTGGCAAAATATTCAAACCTCTTTTTGACAACTCCTTTTAAAATGAGTCCGAAAAGTTGGCGAAGCAGCCAGGGGTAACGTTCGGCACCAGTGAACTTTTTTGCTTCTGATGTCTGGAAATTACCGGAATGGGCAAATGAACGCCCCATGGTTGTGTAGGACGTCAACATTTTTTCCACCATCTTTTCCAACTTCTTGTCATCGCGCATACGTATCATAAAACTGCCACCACGCACCAGACAACCACCATAGATGCAACCTAATTGTTCGGGCAGCGACTTTAGAAACCGTTCGCCCAAACGTAGCTGATGCCCCTCGTCGAATCCTCCATGTAGTATGAACGACAAAACGGCTGGACACTGACGCTCTGTAGGCAGAGACTCCAGAAATTCGAGCATGAGACTTGGCACGCACTCCACATAGAGCGGTAGTGCAAAGATAAGGTGATTGTGGGTGATGAAAGCCTCGTGCGCAGCATCCCACTCCTTCCGACTCGATAGGGAATAGAGCTCGTACGTGATGTCGTTCTCTTCTAGTCCCTTGGCAAAAGATTGTATAATCTTGTCGGTGTTGCTATGTTTGCGGGTTCGTGGACTTCCATTGATAATGACCACATGGGTCATGGGCTCAATCGAAAGGATTGTATTCCTTCCCTTGTCTGGACGCTTCAGATGGTCTCCGGCATCGATGGCGATGGCTCCTAACGAGTGACCGCCAAGGTTTTGTGAAGTTCTCTCGCACCATTCTTCTAAAAGTTGCTGGTCTCCACATCCTTTATAGATAACACCTACGTTCAGTGAATGATAACGCAATTGATGCCGCATCCAACCGTCACGGAATTGGATATACATATTCAATATCGGCATGAGGCGATCCAACACTTGTTTGCCCCGATGATTGAGAAAGCCAAAATGTGTGTCGGATACAATCCATAGATTGCTGGCTTGAACTAATTTCTTGACTATTTCTTCATAGTCATCTTTAATAGCACATACACCTGGTGTTTTCAGCCAACACTGGTTACAGCCGATACAATGCGCAATCTTCATATCCGAAGTGTTGATAACCTCCACTTCTTTTTCCTCTTTTGAGACTATGGCGCAAATCTTGTCGGAAGCATCACTTGCATCCAATGTGTTTAATACGATGGTCATGATCTTCTTTTCATGACGACCAACTCGGCATCGGCGCCGTCTTTGCCATATTCACTCACAAGGATGTATTGCTCATTGCAGGCGATGCCGAAACAACGGTCTCCTACACCTTGTTTTTCTACTTGGTTGCCCCAGTAATTGGCATTGTCATCGAGAAATTTCACGACATTGCCGTTAATCTGATACTCCATGTTGACAAAGGAACCTTGCAACACAAATAGATTGTCAATCTTGGGCATGTCTTTGATACCAAGTGCATTGACTTCCTCGATAAGTTGCTGCTTGATGGGCGATGTGGCATGGGGAAGTGTATCGGCTGGGAGTTGCCAACGTTTGAGATTGGGATAATATTGGCGGAGTACAGCTTTGTACTCTTCTTTGGTGAGATTCTGCCCCGAATTTTTGTTGAATTCGTCAACGAACTGGGCACAGAATTCTACCATTTCTTCCATTGTGAAGTCGCCTGTGAATGCTCCATCTTTATAGCAATAGATGCAGTATTCTTCATTCTTACTACCATCGGCATTGGTGCCGAGAATCTCTTCCGTGAGTGGCATTCCGCAACTCTGGCAAAACGTCTGTTCCATAAATAAAGTGTGAATAATGTTGTTTTTTTCGTTTTTTGTGTTGAATTTGCAAAGTTAATACAAATCAGAAACAGAATGAAAAGATTCAATCATTTTCTTCATATTTTTTTACTAATTCAACTTTCTCACTGTTGTTTTTTTAACGACCCTTCTATTATCTTTAACTACTCTTTAACTACAGAGAGTTGGCGAATGCGAAACTTCAATTACTAATTCAACACCCTCAATTTTTAACGCTTACTCCTCCCAGAAAGTTGCTAACAACGATGTGAAGGCATGGGGCATTCTTGTCTGCAATGCGAGTGGTTGAATTGCCGACGCCACCAATGAAACTGCGACTTTTCACCAACACGTTGACATGAGTGGGTACGAATAGTTCGATGCCGCCGCAGAAAGTGTGGATGTCTATTTCTTCATCTTCGGTGATGGTGGCCTCGCGCAAGTCCATACGGATACCCCCACAGAAGGCATCAAGACGGGCACCATGGAAGGTTTCTCCACGGTAGACGTACTCATCGCCACCATAATGAACAGAACAGTGAATGCGCTTTCCCTCCTCATTAATCGGCAGGGGGCGTTGTAACCATTGGTCTGGGTCACGACGATAACTGTTGACAATGGTGACAGCTCCAGCATAGAGTAATACAATAGGGGTGATGTATGCTGTCCATGGTTGACGCCATAGCCAGTCGTTTTCGATGATACCCCATATGTTGGCTAGTTTCCACGCACCAGCCACAATCATTATAATTCCTATAATCGTTCTTGTTTTCATGATTATTTATAGTTGACAAGTAAACGAGTAGACAAGATACAAGTTGATAGTAATGCAAGTAAACAAGTTGACAAGATACAAATTGATAGTAATTCAATTAAACAAGTTATTAGAAGAGTATCAACTTGTCAACTTGTCAACTTGTTAACTAAATCACATTCTTGCCTTTTGCTTCTCGCCGGCACCAGATCCACGGTACTTGCTGTGAGCCTCGTTGAATTTCCAGGTGAGGTTGAGCGTGAATGTGCGACGTGCTGGGTTGTGGACAGTGAGCTCACGGAATCCATAGACAATGGCGTCAGTCTTGTTGGTATTGAAGAGGTCGATACAGCGCAGGTCGGCAGTCAGTGAGCCGAGACGACGCAGATTGAAGTCTTTCTGAAGACCCAGGCTGCCAACGATACGTGGTTCGTTGATGCGGAAGTTGTTGTAATCACCCTTCGTGGCCCATTCCACATCGGCACTCAGGCGGAGGGAGTGAGGCAGTTCGATGGTGTTTCGCCAAGAACCGTTGAACCAAGGTTGAGAAAGTGTGATTGTCTCGCCTGTGGCAGTAGGCGACTTGTAGTTCTGGAACATGGCCACTACCGACCACGTGGGATGCCAGCGGCCTATGGTGGGATGTGCGGAGGCGATGACCGTCAGACGGTCGTAATCCTTCTGGCTGTTGATATAGCGCACGAGACTGATGAACGGGTCGGTAGAACCAGGATAAGGCTCTGTGGACATCGTGATGGCATCCTTGATGCGCCCGTAGTTCATCGTCAGGTTTATCCACTTGTAGGCAGCATTCAGCACAACGCTGTGGGTGTAGGTTGGTTTCAGATACGGGTTTCCGCTCTGGTAGGTGTAGCGATTGACATAGACCGTCGAACTGGTCAGGTTCGCATATGGCGGACGCTCAATATCGCGACGGTATGACAGCGATAACTGCACCTTGCCGACAGGGGCGGAGATAACAACCGTGGGGAACCAGTCACCATCATCGCGGCAGACTTCATCCTGCTTCTTGCCGAAATTGAAATAATCGTTCGTCAGATGCTCATATCGCAGCCCCACTTGGGCGAACACTTTGCCAAACTGACGGCCATACTCTGCGAAGACAGCGGCAGATTTCTCATTGATCTCTGTGTCTGTAGTCTTCACGGGAACAGCATCGGTGGCCTTGAAGTCGTAGGCATCCGTACGGTGGTTGTAACTGTACTCGCCACCGAGGGAGAAATTACCTTTCCAGACGGGGTAGCCGAAGATGAGTTTCGAAGCCCAGAAGTTATTGTTGCTGAGGGTGTTGCTTTCGATGTTTCGATTGACGGGCCTGCCACCTGCTTCCGTCGTCACTTCATTGGTGTTGCTAGGTGACTGGGTATCGTCGAACAGACCGTCGATATTTAGGTCGATGCTCAATTGTCCCACCTTGCCATTGTAGTAGGCATTAAAGATATGCTTCTTAAACATGTCCTCTTGGGTGATATGGCTCTCAGAGCGCTCTGTGAAAATGCCGTTCTCATAACTGTCGGTATAGTACATGCTGTTGAAGTCGCTACCAGGGTGACGGTCGTATTTGTAGAAGGCGCCGAAACTGTGGTTCTCGTTCACCATGTAGTTGACCTGCAACTGCGGCGACCAGCCTTTCCAGATGTTTTTCGATTCCTGCGAACTGACACCCTCGATCTTATCTGGTCCAGCATAGGAGGTCAGGATGTTGTCTTGCATCGACTTGGCATGACCATAGCTGCCGGCCCAAAAAGAGGCGGTGATGTCGAGACCGCCCTTGCGGTAGTTCACGTCGAGGTTATTGGTCAAAGTATGGTTATATTGATATATACCTTCAAGGTTATCTTGGAAACTTATACCTTCACCCTGAGCCTTCTTAAGCGTGATGCGTACGACGGCCTTTGTCGAGGCTGCATATCGGGCGCCGGGATTCTGCACTACATCCACATGCTGTATCTGATCGGAACGCAGTCGTGAGAGTTCGCTGTTGTCCTGCACTCGTCGGCCGTTGATATACACCTCGGCATCGCCGCGCCCCAGCACCTTCACGGCGCCGTCACGTTCAGCCTCTACCGACGGAATCTTCGATAGGGCATCACTCACCGTTCCGGCCTTCTCTAAGATGGTTCCTGCTACGGTAGTACGCATGGCATCACCCTTGACATGGGTCTTGGGCAGAGTACTCTTTACTACGACCTCGTTGAGCATCTGCGTATCCTCTTTCATTTGGATAACGAGGTTGGGGGCGGCTTTAATATATATGGTTTCATAGCCAATATATGCTACTTTCAGCAGGCCTTCATTTATTTCAGTTACAATGTTAAATCTTCCCTGCTCGTCGGTCATTGCACCCTGCACAAATGCCGAATCCGGCATCGAAAGAAGTACAACATTCACAAATGGCATTGGCTCACCATTTTCGTCAATCACTTGCCCACCTATATCGTGGGGCTTTGCCCAGGCTGTCATTGTCATCATAAATAATACTGTTGTCAAAGCAGCCAGTCTGATAATCATTTTTTTCATTTTCCTGTTTTTTGCGTTAGTTTTCTGAGTGCAAAATTATGCTATGATTTTCATCTCCGCAATTTTTTGGGATATTCTGCGGGGGTATGTGATGAATGGGTGCAGAAAGTGGGAAAAATGGTAGAAATGATAAAAAAATGTGATGAATGGCAAGGGGGTGTGTGACAAATGGCAGAGATAAAAGAAATGTGATGAATGGTTTGTGTGTATGGAAAAATTGAATTATCTTTGCCGACCGTATGAATAAAGGTAGAAATGAGACAATCTCAACCCGTTTGATTAGCACCACTTTTGTGGTGCTGGCATTAGCGGTTTTCAAACCCTTCGGACTAGGTTCGTGGCATTGGCAGGCATACGTTCATCTGTTGGTAATATGGGTGCTGGGAGTGGGCGTCTGTATGCTGACGGATGTCATCTTGAAATTTGTTGTCGGCATGCCGCGGTCGTACAGTCAAGGTGTCGGTTACATCATCCGCCGCAACCTCTGGTTTCAGTTTATCAATACACCTCTCATTTCGCTGGTCGTCTGTCTATATCGTCACTTCGTGTTGAGCAATAAGGTGGAAGGCAACCAACTATCGTGGGGTAATTTCCTTGAGACACTTCTTATCATCGCTTTCTGCTCTTTTGCCATCGGCTTGTACTGGCGCTTTAAGTTCCGCAGCAGATATTTGGCAGCAGAGTTGGAGGAAACTCGACTGCTGAACGAACAATTACAATGTATTCAGGCAGGGAGTGTTGACAATCGTTCTGATGATAAGCAAATAAAAAACACAGAACACGAGGAATGTACAGATAATGGGGAAAAAACTATAAGCGAGGAATGCAACAAAAGTATAGAAACAGCAAGCGAGATTGTTAAGGCTCCCATCACACTTAAGGGCACAACCAGTGAATCCATAACTGTTCAGATTCCTCACCTGCTTTATATTGAGGCCGTAGGAAACTACGTGAAGGTTTTTCGAGTGTGTGACGGTAAGGTTCGTTCCGACATGCTCCGTGCCACATTAAAGCAGATAGAAGACGACTTGCGAACCTATCCGATGATTGTTCGTTGCCATCGTGCTTTTTTGGTCAATCTGGGCCAGGTGGAGCAGATTGTATCCAAGTCGGGCTCCATGCAACTCCTCATAAAACATTGTCACGAATCTCTCCCAGTTTCGCGCAGTAATGTGGCTCAAATCAAAAATGCCATCTTACAATAATTCCCAGGTGCTTTTCTTGTAATCATGAGTCGTAGGGACATACCCCGTGTATGTCCGAAAACCTCTCACCTCACATTTCTCACCTCTCACCCCTATGATTACTCTCTCATGGAAATGTTAAGAATCACCAGATTCATGTTGATGCTTGGCTTTTCGTGCAAATTCAAAGAGTGATAGTGGTAGGTGACAGTAACCGTCTGGATTCTTGTCTAGATAGTCCTGATGGTATTCTTCTGCAGGATAGAAATTCTCCAAAGGTCGTTTCTCAACGGCGAAGGGTTGCTGATAATTTTTCTGCTCATCTGCATAAACCTTATTGATAACTGTAAGGTCGGTTGCATCGGTATAGTAGATGCCTGTCCGATATTGAGTGCCCTTGTCGTGACCTTGTTGATTGACACTCACAGGGTCAATAGCCTTGAAATACATCTGCAACAAGAATTCAAGGCTCACTACATCGGGAGCGTATGTGAGGTGGACGGTTTCTGCAAAGTGTGTCTTGTCAGTGCAAACTTGCTCATAGGTCGGATTTTCGATAATGCCGTTAGCATAACCAACTTCCGTCTCAACAACTCCTTCTATCTGCTTGAAGTAATGCTCTGTTCCCCAAAAACATCCTCCTGCTAAATAGATTTCTTTAGTGGAATGATTCTTTTGCATGTTTTTCTCACTAGTCATGATAGTATCATTATAATTTGGTGGCATTAATCATATCTACTGCCTTCTGTAGGCGGCTGTTCAATTCCTTATAGTCGGAGAGTAAGTCCCAAATGTCGTCTTCGGAAAGTACACCGCGTTTTAGGTCTGCGGGCAAGAGACCAGCCTCGTCGTCGGCAAAATCTTGTTTCCAAACATCACTACTGTAATATGTGTTTAGTGCTTCGATTGCCTCTTGCACATTTAGGTATTTGTCGAGTGCTGTTGAGAGTTGTCTCATTGCTGTCTTGGCACGTACAAGGTT
>JAFZAE010000038.1 GCA_017548385.1 Prevotella sp. | reverse complement strand
TACGACAATGGATATGGCGTACACCCAAATAAAGCAAAAGCTCTTGAATGGTACAGGAAAGCAGCAGCACAAGGTCATGAAAGTGCTCAGAAAGCATTAGGTGTTAAGTAATATAATATTTAGTATTCAAGATTTTGCCGCACTTGTGCGGCTTTTTTTGTGCCCGTCAAAAAATCAAGGCCTTATCTAGTCTTTTTGCCATCTTATATATAGATGTACCTTTGTCCCATACTCATCAAGAATATGGCACAAACTACCCACTACCAACTCCACCTGAAAGGCTACGTCGGCGGCTACGACTTCGATGCGGACTACGTGGACTACATCCTCGCCATGAATTTTTATAACGATTCGGCAAAGTTCAAATAAGTTTGATTGAAGTTTCGCAAGTGCGCAAGTGCATAAATACAATGTAATCATCTCACATACAGCTTGTTTTATACCTTTTTTTGAACGCCTACGGCGTTTTTTCTAACTTCATATATCTTTTTCAACGTCAGTCTTTTTTATTTCACCTTTGTTCTCTTGGATAAGAATGTGATAAAAAACGCTTTGCTTGATAAAATAGAGGAAAAAGCAAGAAAAAGTGCCAAGGCACTCTCAAAAAGGATAAAAAAGAGTGTAAATATTCACTTGCGAAAGGTAAGTAAGTTTGATCTTTGGTCGAACTCCTCCTTTCAAAACATAGACCGAACAAGTTCGGCCCTACTCTTGTTTCGTTCGTCGTTTGACTTTGCTCTCGCTGTTTCAAAAATTCAATCTTCAATTTTCAATCATCAATCATTCAAATAACTCGTCAACTTGTTTACTCGTCAACTTGTCAACTTACGAAATAGGGATTTCCCCCTGCAAATTGCGGACTTTCCCTTTGCGGGTAGGAAATATTGTCGTATTTTTGCATCAGAAAACAGAAGTAGAAACCATTAACACTTACAATTATGAAAAAGTTATACTCATTCTTAACAATAGTCATGATGGCCATGATGGCCGTGTCACTGACAAGCTGCGACGACGAGGAAATCGCTCGCACACTGGAGGGCACATGGGAAGGTAACATGTATGCTTCCTCGTATTCAAGCTATTATGATACCTACTACGATGCCACTTATTCCGAGGTATGCTTCCTCAGAGACCCATACAGATACTCTTCTGGCACAGGATACTGGGTGGACTACTACGACAGAGGATACTGGGGTGGATACAACTACATCGCCAACCACATTGAATGGAGAGTGGATTTCGGTACACTGTATGTCTATTTTGTGGAGGACGACTATGAGTTGAGAATCTACGACTACGACCTCGACGACAATTACTTCGTTGGTGTCATCGTTGGAGAAGATGGCCAGCGTCTACGCTTCAGCCTCAGACATGTCTCCTCACCTAACTGGAACAACTACCGCTGGGGTTATGCCGACTACTACGATCCTTATTACTATTCCAACGAAAATGCTACTGGTATGCAGCGGGCAAAAGCCAAGGACGGTAACACAACCGAGGTGCCCGATCGTCCACAGAGGGTTTTCGGAAGGACTAAGAAAGACTGATTTTTGAAACTGCGAAGCAAAAGTTGATAATTGAAGATTGTTCCCTGCCGTTCTGGATATTGTATTCAACGCATTACTCTACAACGGCAGGAGTAATCTCTCACCTCTTACCACTCACTTCTTACCTCTAAAAACAAAAACTCATAAGTCATGAAAAAGATATCTTACCTGATTCTGATGGCGATAGCTGTCACTGTCGTATTCACAAGTTGTGAAAGAGATTATTACTATTATGATGATCCATGGTATGATGAACCATATTACGACGAGCCGTATTCACCAGGCAACGACAATAATAATGACGAGTACCTCATTTCAATGGCCTCTGTGCTCAGGGGACAGTGGAATGGCACCATCACCACCGACTTCTATGATGTCAGCGGTATACACCGTCATGAGACATACAAAAGCGATTTCCAGTTCGACCAGTATGACAACACAACCATCAATGGCCGTGGACGAGAGATTGACTACGCTGAGAATGACAAGGAGGTCTATCGCTGTACGTTCACTTGGTACATCGACAAGAAAACGGAGGACATTTGTCTGAAGTTTGATGATGACCGCGAGATGATTATTACCTCGTTCCATCTTGACGACAATTCTTTCTATGGCACAATGGAGAGCAAAGACGGACAGGAGGTCGATGAATTCAATCTCAAACGCTACACCTTCTCCAACAAAGGCTTGACCTTCGACGTGGAATAGGAGTAAGGTTATGACGTAACTTCGCTTGCAGATAAAAGGTGATAATTGCACATGCGAAACAACACATTCGTTAATAGCAGCGGGATGCCAAGCGTCCCGCTGTTTTTTGCAATACTTTCTCCATTTTTCCGTTAATATAAGAAACAAAACATAGATGAAACAGATAAACGCATTTTTTCTCATCATCACCGCAGTTCAGAAATATCATAGAAGAATTTTGCTTCTGCTTACTATGCTGTCGGTAGCGACATTCGCACAATCACAGATAAAGGTTGAAACTTCTGAAACCGTGGAACTCATGGCCATTCTCTCGCGAACAGCAGAGTTCCAAGAGTATTGCATGGATATGGGCGGACAGTACACCAAAGACACCGAAACTTGGTTCGCCCCATATAAAAATCATCCAATTATCTCCTATTATCAAGAATTGCGCTCATATTTTGGCATTAGCTATGATGCAGTGATGAGCATGGCCATCAACCTCGCTGTTGATGGTAATGGAGTAAAAATGCTCACAGATAAAAGTGGTCTTGAAAGGCGTTGGCACAACGTGGAAATTGACACATTCCTTGTCAAACTCAATCAGTTTTATACCGACACCCATTTTCACGATTTCTATATGCAACACCAAAAATTCTATGAGTCTGTTTTAAAGACCTATGAGACTAATGTGATGCAGTATTTCTATCAAGATTGGTACCCACGTTTCTATGGTACGGAGCCAACCGATCAGTTCCGTGTGGTCATTGGTTTTACCAATGGTGCCGGTAACTATGGTCCTAGTCGACAGTTGCCTAATCAGCCTAAAGAAGTCTTTGCTATCTGCGGCTACAGAGTCGACGAGAATACAGGTAAGGCTTACGAGAATGGATTGGATTATGCTTCGACCCTCATCCATGAATTCAACCACTCGTTTGTCAATCCCTTGTATGAAACTCATGCCGAACAACTCGCTCCCATTGGCGAGAAATTGCTGAATTTATCATATCGTGGCATGAACAGCCAAGCTTACAGGAATATTGTCACAGTCATCAACGAGAGTGTCGTTCGTGCGGCAGTCATCATCTATATGCAGGAGAATGGCTTCACCACAGAACAAGTAAAGGCTGAAATGTACGACCAAATCGGATGCGCCTTTAATTGGATGCCCGAACTTGTCTCCACTCTGCAGGATTACACCAAACATCGCAACCGCTATAAGACCCTCGCCGACTACTATCCTGAAATTGTGAAGTGTCTCAGCAAATATCTAAAGGAAGAAACAAAAAGAATAGAAAAACCTTTATGATGGCCCTTCTCCCAAGCGAGGCACGAGCGCATGGCACTCATTGAGAAGATTCTGGTTCGTGATGACGAATACTTGAAATGATGAATGGCTGAATTGCATAACACAAGAATACATTTATGAGACAGGAAAGACTAAAAATATGGTTGTATATAGCCATTCTATGTATTAGTGGAACAGTATCTCTGTCATCCTGCTCCTCGGATGATGATGCCCCGCAAACAACCGTCGAACGCATCAAACAGCGTGGCAAGATTATCGTGGGCACGACAGGCGACTACCGTCCGCTTTCGTTCTGTGAGCCTGAGACGGGTGAGTATTGGGGGTTCGGGATAGAGATGGCTAGGGAGATAGCCAGACAATTGGATGTCGATATCGTATTCGCCAAGACATCATGGCCGACCCTTTCAGCGGATGTCATGACAACACCACAATTGTTCGACTTGGCCATCGGTGGCATCACCATCACCGATGCCAGACGTGAGACCATGCTGATGAGCGATGGCTATCTGGCGAATGGAAAGACCATTCTATGCCGCTCGTCAGAGGCCAATCGCTTTCAGTCGCTTGCCGACATCGACCGCCCCGAGGTGCGTGTGATGGTGAATCCCGGCGGGCTGAATGAGAAATTTGCCAACGCAAACCTCACCCATGCCACCATCATCGTCCACCAGAAAAACGAGGAGATACCGTCGCTGATAGCTGAGGGCGAGGCAGACGTGATGATAACAGAGATAACAGAGGCTCCCTATTATGTCCAGATAGACCCACGGTTGGCCGCACCGTTGCTGGAAAAGCCATTTACACACGGCGAGATTGGCGTGTTGATGCAGAAAGGACAGGAGGATCTGCTGCAGGTGGTGAACAACGTGATCCGCAGGATGAAGTCCGACGGGTCCCTTCGCCGGCTGCACGAGAAATATGGATTGGTCTATGCTTATTGAACCGAAGAACTACCCTTCATGAACATTACAAAGCCATCCCCACTTTGGTAATTAACACCAATTCTGCAAGATGGCTATAATAAGCCCTGCTTCAGAATCCCCCATTTCATCGTTAGCATACAGGGAACATTGGCCGCATACTGTTGTTTCCCGAAAAAGCCGTGTATCAATGTCCAAAGAACAATAGACGCACGGCTCTTTTTCTTGAATTTCGTCGAACTCACGTTAAAAATATCACTACTTAGACAATAGCTGGTTAAGCGCTTTACGGTCACTTAATTCAGTAAATTCAAACTCAGGTTCACTTGGAGTGCTATTATAATTGCTATCTATCAACTTACTGACCATCTTTCCTTTGTAATATGAGATTCTGAACAGTTCGGCACCTTCTTCTAGAACATTCAAAATATAGCCTTTTCCTAAATAGTAAACAGAGGTAGCCATGCCACCACCTTTATCATCATATTTACCAATATACTTTAACTTTCCCTGGACATACCTGTAAAAATAGATACTGAATTCATCTCCAGGAAAATCCATTGGACAGACTTCTCCTGCAAATACACAAAGCTCGGGTATTCCGTCTCCCGTCATGTCATGGAGGAAATACGATGCTCTAAAGTTTTCCTCATTTTTAACTCTGCGGGCATATTCATCAAGTTTGCCCATATAAGCATTATAGATTGCTTTGTGTGATTGGCTTTGCCTTGCTTGATGTTGGTTCCTTACCGATTTTTGGGCATGCAGTTGCATAGGGACAATCATTGTCAATGCAAAAAGGATAAGATATATTTGGGTTCTCATATTTTTATATTATTGCACTTGAAATTCATAGTGTGGTTTGTGATATGTGTATAATCTTGAAATTTTAAGCAAAGATAAATAAAGATGTTCACAAATCAGCGGAATCTATCATTTTTTTTGAGATTCCGCTGATTTGGGAAAATTTTTGCTTCATAGAGCAAAACAGCGCAACAAGCGTAATGGCCATTACTATCGACCTTATGAGGAAACATGTGGAAGAACTGTTGACAACCATTTCCATGCGACCACTCTTTCATGAGGAGGAAGAACATAAAAATGCGAAAGTTGAATGATGTTTTCTGCAAGGCAGAAAATTTCGCAAAGAAGGTGAAATATTCGTTAAATCCCAAAGTCGTTTGAGCCTTTTCTCTGCTAAAAACAGTATCTTTGCAAAAATCTCTGAAATATTTGTTACAATGAAACAGCGTTATGCAGTGGTAGTGCTCTTCGCACTGATCGTGATTTCTAACTTTGTGTGCCTGAACAGCTATCGTGTTACAGAGGAATTGGTGACAGAGGATATGAACCAAGCATTGGCCAAGGCTTTGGATATTCAGCAATCGAACGTGATTAGTGCTGATACAATACAGGTGTTTAACAGCCATCTGCAATTGGAGGAATTGAGAGGAAAGGCTGTACTGACGGTGGAGACCAAGAAAGGATTCCGTCCTCAGCCACAAGTGTCGAAAGCCACCATCTTTTCACTATCTGACCAACGGCCAGCCATGGTGATGTGGTCGGTGGCCCTGTTGTGGGGGTTCTTCTGTCTGTATCATCATCGACGAAGTATGGCAGTGGGGATGTATGGCGGACTGGCACTACAAGAGGGACATTTCGTTGATATGAAAGGCCATGTGGTAAAACTGACACCTATGCAACAACAACTCATGGAGATGCTATGGCTGTCACCCTCGCATGAACTTTCGAAAACAGACATTTGCAATGCCCTATGGCCCAAGAAAGAGAATGCCAATGAGACGCTCTATACACTTATCCGACGTCTGAAACCAATTGTTGAGCAACATTCCAGCCTTAAAATCGAAGTTGACAGAGGAAAGGCATATAGACTGATAATCAGATAGATAACAAATTGTCAGACATTTGTCAGACAAATGTCAGGCATTATTTTTGACCACAAGCCAATCTCTTCATATTTTTGCACCCAAAAGCAAACGTATGAAGAGATTTCTATTTATGGGGATGCTGTTTGCATCACTTGTTGCGTCAGCACAAAAGGACGTGGAATTGGAGGAGGTAACTATTCAGGGTTCTAAAATAGTACAGCGGGTGGACGGACAGACGATTTATCCCACACGCCAACAACTGGAAAGTTCTACGAATGGCTATTCGTTATTGTCGAAACTGACGTTGCCCCATCTGCGTATAGACCCTGTGATGCATACCGTCACTCCGCTCTCGAATCTGGGTAGCGTACAGGTACGTATTAATGATATTGTTGCTTCAAAAGAAGACTTGCTTGCGCTTGACATGGATGCCGTGAAGTATATTGATTACATCGACAATCCCGGAGTTCGCTATGGAGAGGGAATAGCCTACGTCATCAATATCGTTGTAAAACATCCCATAGGTGGCTACGACGTAGGGGCAGACTTGACAAATACGCTTACTACTGTTAATGGCGATGAGACGGTCTTTGGCAAATTCAATCGTGGAAAGAGTGAGTTTGGAGCGACGTATTCGTTGGACTATCACAACTTCAAGGGAACGGAATATGAAGAACAGGCAACATACGAATTGGAGTCAGGGGAAAAACAAAGCGTTTTACGCAAACAGTTAGAAGGGCAGAACAAGAGTCTGAATCATAATCTTCAACTGACCTATAGCCTGAGTGACTCGAATTATGTGTTCCAGTCGAAATTATCCGCAAGTCGCAACATTCAGCCATATAGGACATGGGCAAAGTTTGAAACTTACGAAGACCATTCTTCTTCTCGTACTTCCTCCCCGGTGCTCGACCTCTACCTGTATTATGATTTCAAGCGCCATCAGTCGCTGACAGCAAATGCCGTGGGAACATATATCAAGACCAACAGCTTTACAGAGCATAACGAAGGCGGCCCCTATGCCTATAACGTGACAGGAAAGACATCTTCACTTTGGACAGAGGCCATCTATGAGAATAGGCTGAAACCCTTCACACTCTCCTTGGGTTTACAATATGGGCAAAAACAGATTGAAAATAGGTACTCGGGTGATGTGAACGCTTCCAATTCCATGCGTTCGTCAGTATTCTATTATTTTGGTCAGCTGAAAGGTCATTTTGGCAAACTAGGCTATATGGGAGGACTGGGTGTGAGCACTCGATATTATCGGCAGGAAGAATGGAACAACCGCTTTTTGTTGTTCCGTCCTAAGTTGACTGTTTCATATCCTTTGGCAAGGAATTTGAAGATGAAATACGACTTTGAGGTGTCGCAGCATGTATCACAGATAGCACTTGTCAGCAATGTATCCATCAAACAAAATGCTCTGGAGGCTTTGGTGGGAAATCCCGAGATAAGACCAAATCGTGTAACTTCACATGACCTTCGTCTGACTTACTCTACGCCACGAATAATGACCGAACTGCAAGGCTACTGGCGATTGAATGCTGACTGTAATATGGAAAAATATATCCGTAAGGACGGACATTTTTATCAGACACAGACAAATGCCGACAACGAATGCAGTTTCTTCTATATACAGAATTACAATCGATGGGAGGTTATACCCGGGCATCTTTCAGCTACCATATATGGGGGCATCTACCGTTTCTTCAACTTCACCGACGACTATCGCCATACCTATACTGCATTCAATGGTGGTGCAAGCATTGAAGCATACCTTGGGAAATGGACATTGACAGCCTATGCTGATAATGGTTGGAATTTCATGGAGGGTGAACATCGGGGGCATCAGGCTGCTGCATGGTATTGCACGGCTTCCTATCAGATGAAAAACCTTACCTTGTCCCTCTATGCCCAGCATCCCTTCTGCGCAAGTCCGCTCATTTATAAGACAGAGGTTCTCAACCGTTATATCCACAAAGAAATATCTCAGCACCGCCGGGATTACGGTAATATGCTGACGCTCAACATTACCTGGAACCTGTCATCTGGACGCAAATACCGTGATATTCAGCGAACAATAAACCATCAAGATACAGAAACGGGCATCTTACAGAGCAAATGAGAAAGCTGTGCGTAGCTTCTATTAGCATATTAAGTGGGCTCGTTACTATAAACAGGGATACAAAGAAAAAACTCTGTATCCCTGTGTCTCTATGTTGTTACAAGTCAATTAACTTGTCAACAAAAAATCAATTAACTTGTCAACAAAAAATCAAATAACTTGTCAACTCGTCAACTCGTCAACTTGTTAACTTGTCAACTTGTCAACTAATATACTAAATCTCCTTCCTGAATTGTTTTAGCACGTCGCAACGGCTGACCTGGCTCGATACTTGATCGCGGTGGCTGTTGACAAAGCTGTTCAGTTCGTTGAGGGCTTTGAACTGGCGGGAATTGCGCTTGATGATTGTTTCAAAGTCGCCCGTTGTGTCGTTCCAGTCCTCCACATACCATGCATCGTAGGGGATGAATGCCAAGCCGAAGAGGCTGTTCTCTTGCAGTTTCAGATTTTTGGCAGTTTTGCTCTCATTGAGATATTTGATGGCAATTTCCACGAAGTTTGGACGGTCTACCCGTGCCGTGTCGCTAACGCTGCTGCCATATTGGGTCAGATACCAGCAGTCGCCTAAATAGGATGCCTGGTAATAGTTGTTGGCAAGGTCATAGGCCACTTGTGGACGTGTGTTCTTGTTGGCCGACTGATATCTCTTTTGTAAATCAATCATTTCTTTGCAGAATTCCAGTTTGGGGTTGTTGGTCAATTTGCCGGTGTGTGGACCCTCTGAGACGTCAAATATGCTCTCGCGTTGGTTGACAAGCCACTTTGACTTGTGCCAGTCGCGGGTGGCGAGGTAGCAACTGATGTTCTGACCCTCCATGAAACTCAGGGGAACTTTCTGCAAGTAGGGGATGGCTTTGTCAAACTGGTTCTCGGCGAGGAACTTCGTGCCAATTAGGTCATAGAAGAAGTTGACGTCATAGTTCAAGTAATTCTTTACCAGACGCTCCATGTCGTCGCCCTTGCTGTCTTGCAGGAAACGGAGATAGTCGACAGTTTGTTCGGCACTCATCAGGTCGAGGGTGTAGAAATACTCATTGCTATAATTGTCGTTCCAGGTACTCTCTTCCAAATGCTCAGTTTTTTTACCAAGGATTGCATCTGAATCATTCAACATTCCTTTCAGTGCTGCTGCCATGTCAGGACGGCCATTGGCAACATATTTAGGTGCCAGTTCCTTATAGATGAGGCGGTCGAGAATGTCGTAGTAGTGATTATAGACGCCGTAATAGGGTGAGTCGGCATTGGGCGAGCTGGCTGCCTCTTCACGTATTTTTCCTATCAGCCAGTTCATCTCGCCAGCCATCCACTGAGTATATTTGCTGTCAAGGGCATGTGACTTCACAGAGGCAATCATACGGATGGCGCGGGCATTGTCGAGCATACGGGCAGTACCTTTCATTCCAGTGGCTTTGTCGAGCGAGGCATATGCTTCCATATACTGACCATTGAGATATTGCAATTCACCGATGGCAGCCTGCCAGAGAGCAGGATTCTTCGTCTTACCAGACTTGATGACCGTATTGGCATAGTCGATGAAACGGTCTGCCTCTTGACGCTGAATGAAGCGAGCGTCGAGTTCTTTCAGCCAATCTTCGCAATACTCAGGAGAAGAACAGTCAAGGGTCTCTTGGGTGTTGTTGACAAAGTCCTGGACAAGGAAGGGCATACAGGGAGAGTTGGGGTCTTCCTCATAGATGCGTTGGATGCCTGCCAGATTGCGGTATTTGCGCATGGCCCATTTGATACTTACCAGGTCACCGTTCTTGGCATAGATGTCGAAAGCCTCGCGCTGTTTTCCTGTGTGGAGCAAAGCACCGGCATAGATGCTTTCCATCATTGTCTTATAAATGCTCTGTGGGAGCTTCGAGCCGGTTTGGTTCCAGAAATTGATGTTGGCTGCATGGTCTCCAAGCACCATGTTGGCACGCATACGGAGCAGGTTCCACTGTCCCTGAAGTCGTTTCCCTTTGTAGGCGGAAGCTTTTTGGAGCATCGTGTTGAGGTCGGTCTTGCGCTGCTGCAGTTCAGCCTTGGTGGGATAGTTCCATGAGTCTTGCAGGTCGCGGCTGATATCCACATAGCGTATCAGCTGTGTCAGGTAGTCAAGCATTTCCTGGTCGCCTTTTTTCTTGGCTGTCTCCACGATGGTTTCCTTTCCCCATTCAAAAGTTTTCGCTTCTCCATCGGTGTAGTCTATCCAGAACTGGTTGAGTTGGTCCTCAGACACAGGTCCTTGCATCGCCTCGCGACGGAATACGCTGAACATGTAGTTGTTGTGACCATCGTAGTAGCCATAGCCACAGCTCCAGGCATCGATGGCAAAACCAAGCAATGCCAGGCTAATTACTAAAAATTTTCTCATAGTGTTGGTTTTTATTGTTGTTGATATTTTGTTTGCTGATATCGAAGAGGATAATCTCGTCATTGGCGTGGGGATGTTGTTTTCCCACCATTTCTTTGACCTTTAGCACCATGTCAATGGGTACATCACGATGGATAATGGTGTCGCCGGTTATAACAGGCAATTCATCATCACTGTGCATAATACCCACGAAATGGTCGCCACGGAAAAGCAGGTCCCAGTAGAACATGGGATAGGCGGTGCTCAGTGGTAGTTGATAGCCTTTGAGGTATTTCATATAAGGCTCTGCGTCCTTGATGTCGAGGATGGGGTTGTGTTCTTTGTCTTTGATGTCGCTGGTGTTGTACATCATCAACACTCCGCGGCTCACGGGTGGTGGCGTTTGCGACAGTTGGTGCAGGCGGATGGTAGTGGAGATTTCGATGTCCTTGGCCTTGGCTTTTGTCGTCAATTGCTTGAGCATGGCAAAATAGGCTTCTCGTGTGCGTCCGCTCCAGTCGCAGTCTATCTGTATTTCTCGCACCCCGAAGATGTCGCGGGTTTCGTTCATCTGGAGGATGCGGTTGAGTATTTTGTCGGCAAGGTCATCAGGCGCATGCGTCATACATTCGTTGGTGATGAACACGGTGGGAATGATTTCCACACTGTCGGGCTGGGGCGTGACAAATTGGACAGTGGCGTTGGGCAACACTTCACCCTGATTGTTGGTGACCACGTCAAAGTATCGCAGGTATATTTTATGAATGTCATTGCTCCGGATGAAATCCATCTGTGTGGAGTCCAATTCGAAGGTGGTGCTCCAGAAATAGGCCGAGCGAATGGTAGGTTTTTCCCCCCTATCACCACAGCCCGCTGTCAGCAGCAAGATAGCCATCAGCCAGCCGAGCAGGAGTATCTGTCTATTTCTTTTCATTCTCATTCGCCTATCATTTTTCGGGTGCTACCATCATCGTAGCGGACGATATAGATACCATGGGGTGGATGATTGAGTTTGCGCCCGTCAAGCGAGTAGTATTCGACAGGGCGACGGAGGCGGTCTGTGGCAAGCATGGACGATGCATCGGTGGGGTCAAATCCCAGTTTGCGGTCCATCCATGTAATACGGTTACCAATCCATTCTTTCATGTGGTTCACTTCATCTGAATAGCTATTGGCAACATATTTGTTGGGCCATACATAGCGCCCCCACCGTGGCCATGCCCTTGAATTGCGGTCCACGGCACCGTGTGAGGTGAGCACGTTTGACATCGAATCGATGAGTGCCTCAATCTGGTCGCTTCGATGGTTGGTTGTGCGATAGGCTGCCCAACGCTCCTTCACTTTCGCTGTATAGGATGCATCGCTGTTAAGCTTATACCACCAGAATGGTATCACCTGGCTGTCACCTGCATTACTCAGGATGTTGTTGCTCTGATAGATCCATGTGTCAGTTCGCCAACCATCGTAGTAGTCGGAGTTGCCATAGGCCAGGTTCATGTCCCACAGGGCCATATGGAAGCGGCAGTCCTCACTGTCGCGTCGTTTATAGAATTTTCCGCTCAGACGATAGCCATCGACATTATGGCCCAGTTCTGTTGCCAACTGATAGTCGATGAACGAGGTGACATCGATGTAGTGGGCATAGCCCTCCTCGGGATCTTTGTACTTACTGGAAGCAAAGGCGGCCTCCATGGCGTCGATGGCTCCTTGGATATATTTCCGTTGGGCGTACACCATATCCTCGTAGTCGGGATGTTTATACTGAAAGCGGATATACAGCCACGACAGCGACTGCCCGCTATTGTTCACGGGGTGGTATTTTGAGGTATAATAATGTTCTTGTTGACGGTCTACTTCCATTAAGTAGCCGCCGGTGAGTGAGTCGCCGCTGAGGCCTGGGTCGTCGAGGTTGAGGCGGTGCTTGCCCTTAGTCACCAGTTCTGTGAGGATATAGACACCATAGTAAGTGCCGTCGAGAAAGAGTTCGCAAAAACGACCCTGTGGAACGTATTCCATCCACGGCCGCTCCAGTTCGAAAGCCAATAGGTCGCGCATCATGCTCTTGTCGGCGTAAGGTGCCAACAGTCCCCAATTGTTGTCCTTTCCCATGCCTAAGAGACTTACCTTTCGTTTCTCGCCACCTTCTTCAAGGGGCTTATCCAGAGGACGGAAAGAGTAGGGCTTCTTGTCGCTCATGTCAAAGGAGGAGTTGCCGCGATAGCGAAGGGCGACATAACCATTGTATTCGATGTGTTGGTCGGGATGCGACGTGGTGTCGGCATAGTTAAGTTGGCCGTCGCCATTGTGGATGATTTTCATTTCGGCGGTGATACGAGTATCACGCTGAATCATCTTGCCGTTCACTGTAATCCACACAATGGGCAGGTTGGTCTCAGTTAACCTAACATTTTTGTTGTCGGGTTTATAGTTATCCCATCGTTGTGCATGGATGGTATTTACCATGAACAGTAGTACCGTGATGGATATCAAGCGTGTCATTTGAGAGAATTGCATTGACCTTTGACTTTAGTGGTAAGAGGTGTGCTATCAGCTTGTCTACTCGTCAACTCGTCAACTTGTCAACTTTTATTATTTCAGCCCCCATGATTGTGGATACACCACTCGTTCGGCTTTTTCCTCAATATCGTCGGGAAGATTGCAGAAGAAGTCAATTCCTGTGCGATTTTCCAGTTCGTCGATGGAGATGACGTAGTCGATGAGGTTGTCGTTGCTGTGGTCGGAATTGAGATGCTGTGCCCAGAAGGCAATGGCCTTGTATCCTTGGGTATTCTTGCAGAGCACAGCCATAAAGAAGTATTTTGGCACGATCATTCCTTTGTCGGTGGTGGAGAGAATCAGTTCGGGGTCGTCGATGGTGCCGCCCTTACAAACATATAAGGTGTCGCGGAATGAACTACGGTTCCAGTTGCCGCTCACGATATTCTCCATCTTCAACCACAGACCGGCATTGAATTTGTTGAATTGCGGTTGCATATTCGACATGTAGAAGGTCTGGTAGTTGGCCTCGCTGCTACACAGACGGTCGTACGAGGGACAGATATGCCCATGGTCGTAGCCACTGCGCCAGTAGGGGTCAGAGGCAAAACGATAATTGGATGGGATATCGGGGTCCTGTGGATATTGGTTGGAGTCGGAGTAGTAGCGACTCACGTTCTTCGTGCTGTTGGTGTTGTTGAGCGTGTAGCATGTCCACCGTTGCGACTTCTTCAGACAGTCCCATTCCACCATATAGTTCACACCGATGTCGGTAGCATAGTGGATGAGAACCAGATTGGTGCCGCCCTTTACACGGGGCACCTCTAAACGGGCATATTCAGGATACGTCACGGGATTGGCGTTCTTGTTCTTCGATGTGGTCTGCTCCTTGGGGTCTTGGCTGACATCATCTTCATCGTCGCCGCAGGCGGTGAACAGCAATGGTAGCACCAACAATGGCAGTATTCTAAATAGTTTTATGTTCATATATCGTATTATTTTGGGGTTTTCTATGATAATGCAAAGGTACAGTATTTTTTTTATTTACAAACTGTTTGTCCCATTATTTTATTTAAGTTTCGCATTCGCTCAACCTCTCAGTAGTTAAAGGGTAGTTTAAGAATTGAAGTGTAGTTAAAAGGACAATAGTTTTGCTGTTGTAACGATTTCAACACAAAAATCGAAACAAATCGGCGGCGTGATTTGGAGTTATTATCGTTTTTTCATATCTTTGCCATCGAGTTGATGGCTCTTGGTGAAGAGCGCAACCATTTTGTGGAAAATAATAACAGCATTAGCAGTTATTCGGAGGATGTAGAAACGTGACAAATTTCTAAAAACAAACCGAATGATGAATAAGTGATAATGTCTGCGCATAGAGCGTGGGCATTACTTGTCGTTCGGTTGGGCTTTGTCACGGCCTCTACATCCGATGAGAGTGTAACCGCGCTCTTTTCGTTTGTAGAGGTTTTGAGTAAAAGCCCAACCTTGATTCCGATAGGTGCTATGCCCAATTTGTTACGCATCTATGGAAACTAGAAACAATGACATGGACGCACGGATTGGCATTTCTTCAAATGTCCTTTCAACTTGTGCATTTTCTTATTCCCATTCAAATAATAGAAACAGTTATGGCTCTGTTGTTCGAATTACAATGACAGGCCTATTCCTGTTTTTGAGTTTATCAGTATCTGCCCAAATAGATTCACGGCTCGATTATTTA
>JAFZAE010000037.1 GCA_017548385.1 Prevotella sp. | reverse complement strand
CCACCTCGAATTCGCGTTCATCATAGAGCGCAGACAAGTCCAATCCAAGTCCGAAAGCGGCAATTTCCCATTTCAGTGTGGGACCCACGAAGAAACCATTGCGGTTTTCTGCGTTCAATACTTGTTTTGAGACCTTCATATCAACAACATTATAGCCACCCTTCACACCCAGTTTCACCTGTGCGTGGGCAGTAATAACCGAAAAGAATAGAAAGATGGTGGTAAGGATGGATTTCATAAGTTGACAAGTTGACGAGTTGACAAGTTGACGAGTTGTTTGTTGATAGTTGTTAGTGTAAGTGAGTGTAATGTCTAAACTCCCAAACTCCCCAGAAAGTATTGGCCCTTTAACTCCCATTCATAACTCCCAATCATAACTCCCAATTCTCAATGTCTCTCCCTACGTACAGAGACACGGGCGGGGCTGGAAGTAGTAGAGGGCGAGTCGGAGCGTCGTCTTGTCGACTTTTCTGCCTTACCTTCCGATGAACGTCGGTTAGCCTTGACCTTTTTCTCCTTTTTGCCTTTCACATCAACTTGTGCTGCTGCAATGCTGTCGAGGGAGTCTTTCTTGGCTGGGTCACCAAAAATATTTTTTTCAAAGTCGAGCAATTCCTGTTCGATACGCTGCTGTTCCTGTGTCATCTGCTCAGGTGTCTCGCAATACTGCGCCAGTGTGCGTCCCAGCATGTTGGTGGTTTTGTAGATTTTTCCCTCGTAGCGATTCATCGTGAAATAGTCATCGAGACTCATGGTGGCAGCATTGTTCAGGTTGCTAGTCATAATGGTCTGTTTGCTGAGGAAAGGAGCCACGTCGTCATATTTCACCCAGAAGAGTGGATATTTAGTTGCTCCGTCGCCAAAATCATCCTCGCGGCTCATGATGGGGCATAATGCGATGACTTTCCGGTGGAAAGTAGATGTTCCCTGGTCGTAGTAGGCACTTTCCTTGAGGTAGTATCCTTTTACCTCGCGTGATGGGATATCGCTATTGTCCAACTTAATACGTCCATCCTGTCGTTCGTAGTAGATATGATAATCGTCAAGGAAAGCCAGTGGTTTGATTCGTGCTGAGTCATTAAACACCTCATTTCCGTCCAGACGATACTCGTATGCTTTGATGTTGCCCTTCATCATCAGTTTGAAAAGATAGGTGAAGAGGTTCATCTGGTTGCCCACAGGTTCCACGGGATAGTATAGTCCTGCGTTTGCCTCATCCTCCAGGTTCATCTCTCGATAGATGTCGCGACGCCATACCACATCCTCCGACATCGTTGCTGATGTGGGGAAAGATATCTGTGCGCGTGTGGTGATGTTGTTGGCATTCGACTTTGCCTTTTGCTCTTGCGCATTGCGCCGTGACTGCGGCTGTGCCACAGCCCCCTGTGCCATAAAGGCTATCAACGTAATCAACAATAATTGTCTCATATTCTCGGTATCGTTATATCCATCATATTAATTCACAATCACCTCCAGTGCCTGTGGCAGTTTGCGTGTGATGCCATCGGGGCCTACCGCCTGCACATTGGTGATATAGAAACGTTTGCCACGTGAGAGGCTCCGGAAGGCACTCTTCTGTGCCTCGGTAAAGGAGGCTCCTGCCGATGCCATGGGCTTGGCATTACCCATCTGGTCGAAGAACACGGTCTCAAAACTGATGACACGGAACTCAATATCAAGCAGTCCGTCATCGATGGCGGCCTTGATACCTCCCACACCCATGAGCGAAGCCTTTGCCAGACGACCGCCCTTGAACCGGTCGGTGCCAACGGAGATGTACGCTGTCGGGTCTGGTAGTTTTCTCACATGGAAGGTGGCGGAACCCATGGCGAGGCTCTTCCCTTTATCCGTTCCAGTGACGGTGAAGGTGACATCCTGTCCCACTGCCGCCGGCACGGCGATATAATGTCCGTTGCCCTGTGAGGTGAGCGAACCACCGGTCATGGATAGCGAGACGGCACTTTGTGGCAGTCCCGAACAAGTCACGCTGATGGGGTTCTGGAATCCAGCATAGAGCACATTCATCAGGTCGGCAGCCACAGTAGCTCCTGTGGGAGGTGAGATGACGGTGTATTTCTGCTTAAACTCTCTGCGGAGCACTTCGCCTTCAGCATTCTTCATCAGGATATATCCACTGAAGGAATGTTCGCCAGGTCCTCCTGCCGTTAGCGAGTAGGTGCCGTTGCTTGATGAGATTCTGGAGCCGTTGACATAGATTTCTGGCGTCTGCGTGGTGTCGATGGCTGCCATGACAATGTTGGCAGTGAGGCGCTCTCCAGGATAGAGGGTGGTCTTGTCGGGCACGACGAAGGCATCGAGTTTGTTCACCCTGATATCCTTCATGCCCACATTTGCGACGAGTGAGTGCAACACCTCACCCTCAGCATAGCGGATGTCGCTCTGCAGTTTGGAGAGGAGGGTGACGGCGGCAGCCACAGGCATATCCTCAAACATATATTCCTGCCAGTTTTTGCCCAGGGTATTCTCATTTTTGGGTACAGGAGTGGAAAGGTTACCTGCGATGATTTCTTTCTGTCGTGGGTCGCTCACCATCGTGAGTATTCTCTCCCGATAGGAGTTGATGGCTTCGTAGAGATGTTTTCCCTGTCCGCTTCCCGGAGCGAGCATAATCTGTGTGGCAGCCTCCAGGTCATCCTTGTTCCTGATATTTGCCATGTCAAACTCATCGCCGTCGGCTTCCCTGACAATTTTTTCCTTTAATTCCTGTGCATAGTTGTAGAGCGAGTCGCTCATATTCTTGACGTATGTGGCTTTTTCAAACCACTCCCTCACCTTCTCCGGGTTTTCCTTCATCTGCTCATCCAGGTCTGCCAGCATGGCGACATTCTCCTTGGATGAGTTGGCAGTGGTACGGTTGAGGCTCTCCTCCACAATAGAGAATCCGTCGAGCACCTCGGTAGAGATGTTCAGCGCAAGCATAGCCATCAAGACGACGTACATCAAGTTGATCATCTTCTGGCGTGGGGAGACTGGTCTTTTCTTTATTGCCATTATTATATTAATTCAAGGAGTTAAAAGGGAGTTAAAGGGCCATATCATTGTGGTTACAAATCCTTTTTCTCATTCCTTTCCCCAATATGTAAATCCTTATTTCTGTTTTATCCTAAGTCCAAATTTACAACAAACTATCACTTTGAGGCTGTGTAGGAGCCGCCTGTCGCATGTTGACGGTCATGGCCTCAATCATGCGGGCATAGATCTTGTTGAGTTGTTCAATCTGCTCAGCCATCTTCTTCGACTGCTCATTGATCTGGTCAATGGTGCCAATCTGCTGACTGGCGCTCTTGAGTTGCATCTCATAGACCTTGGTGATACCTGTGAGCGTACGGTTGAGGTTCTCCATTTCCTCGGAGTCACGAGTAAGGCGTACACTCTGCTCATTGACTTTCTTGAGCATTTCGGTGAGTTCCTTCAACTCATCCACATAACTCTCTGTAGCCTCTGCCATTTCCGGCGAGATTTGCTGCTGCTGGGTTACCCATGCCATTGATGAACCGCCTTGGACGACGCCACCGCCTTGTGCCACAGCGCCACCTTCCACTGCCTCACCATCTTGGGAAACAGTTCCTCCGCCTACGGGGATGGTTCCTCCTACTGGGATGACACCACCAACGGGTACGGTACCACCGACAGCGGCCACCATTCCTCCTTGGCCTTCCTGACCTTCAATGGGTATACCAGCACCACCGCCGCCACCACCGATGATGATGGTGCCGCCGCCAAAGCCTGGACCGGCAGGCTGTGCCTGACCCTCTTGCTCTTCGCCATCGGGTGTGAAGTCATCCGACTCACCAACCTCCATGCCTTCTCGCTCTTCTGCTTCATCATCCTCTTCTTCGGGATTATAATGTGTCTGAAGGTCCATGCCGTCTGTTGTCTTGTCAAAGGGTCGGTCGAAGGCTGACAGGAAGAACACAAGCACCTCGGTACCCATACCGATAAAAAGCATGAGGTTGGCACCAGGTAAGTGGGTCAGTTTGAACAATGTACCGGCAATCACAATTGATGCGCCCCAACTATAGGCGTAGTTCAGAAATGTTTGTCCAGGCACGCTGTCCATCCATTTCTGCAACCGGTAAATGATATTGAATTTACTATATTTTGTCATTTTATTGGAAGTTTTTTAGAGGTAAGGGGGTGAGTTTAATTAGGAATTAGAAATTAGAAATTAGGAATTAGGAATTTTTAGGGGTGAGAGGTAAGAGGTGAGAAGTGAGAGATTACTCCTGCAAATCACGGATGTTATCGATGCATATAACTTGTCAACTCGTCAACTTGTTTACTTGTCAACTTTTATTAGTTTACCCCTAACCCCTGAAATTCAATCGGGATTGAATTTCACTTCTTCCCTTTCTGTTTGATGCTGGATGAGGTAGCGATGCTTCTCACGCAGCGGAAGCCGATGTAGGAACGGGGCTGGTTTTGGTATTCCCAGGAACGCCATGCCGAGCGGATATACGACTCGGGGTCTTTCCATGAACCACCGCGCACGCTTTTCTTCTTCAGTTTGTAGGGGTCTTCCTTGGCAGCCTTGTATTCCAACTGTGGATTGAGGTCGTTCATGGCATCCACGCCCGCCTCGGTGTAGATGGTACTTGTCCATTCGGCCACGTTGCCGGCCATGTCGAAGAGACCGTTGGTATTCGAGGAATAGATGCCCACCTTGCTTGTGATGAGGTTGCCATCCTTGGTATAGTTGCCTTTGTCGGGCTTGAAGTTGGCATAGAAGCATCCATCGCCGTTTTTCACGCTTTCATTCTCCCAAGGGAACTCTGTGCCGTCCTTGCCACGTGCGGCATATTCCCATTCTGCTTCCGTGGGCAGACGATATCGCTGTACATACCGAGCTTCCGGACCAAGTCCTTTGAGCAGATATTCCGTACGCCAGTTGCAGAAAGCGTTAGCCTGTTCCCAGGTGACACCCACGACGGGATAGTCATTGTAGGCAGGATTGCTGAAATAGTTGCGCAGGTACATCTCATTGTCTGAGTTGCGGAAGTCGTTCACCCAGCAGGTGGTGTCGGGATAGACATTCACAATATAGGTATTGAGGAAGTCCCATGGCCCCGACAGTGGTCGGTTGATGGTTTCCCTCACGATACGTCCTTCGTCATCGATATAGGCGGTGTCTTTCGAAATCATCACCACCTCGTTGGGGTCTACCACCACGTCGGTGTTGAGGTTACGCTCCTCGGGGATGAGGCGGTTACGGCGCAGAGCAGCCGTAGTATAATCATAGATTTCATAGCGGTAGTTGAGTTGACTGGCGTCAAGCATTTTCTCCCCTGTCACGGGGTTGGTGACATAGAGGCTCTCGAATGCCCGTTGCTCATCCTCATTGGGTTTGCGGGGCAACGACTTCTTCCAGTCCAGATGAGGTGTAACAGGGTCGCCGTTTTTGTCCTCTGTGATTTTGTACGACTCGTCGCCACCATAGGCGGGATCGGCGAGGCGCTCACGGAGGATGGAGTCGCGCACCCAGAAGACAAACTGCTTATACTTGGAGTTGGTGACTTCTGTCTCATCCATCCAGAAGCCATCGACGGAGATTTCCTTCACGGGTGTTTCCTTACCCCAGAGACTGTCTTTCTGGTCGATACCCATCTTGAGAAATCCTCGTTTCACCATTGTCATCCCGAAAGGAGCGGGCTCCTTGAAACTTCTGCCGCTCACACCCACTACTTCGCCACCTCTTCCGGAGGTGGTAGCCGATTTGCTGCCGAGACACCCTGTCAGTGTCACGGTGAGTATAGCGCAGAGTGCTATGATACTATTTCTCGTCTTCATAAATACTACAATATTCTCACGCTTTTGTGCTTGTTCTTTCCTTTCTTCACCAGGTTGATGTCTGTCTGATAGCCCACGAACAGTTCGTGGCTTCCATTGCCAATGCTGATACCGTTGGTATAAAACTCATAGCTGTAGCCCACGTTGATGTCGTGGAACCGTCCGCCGATGAATGCCGTCACCGAGTTGGTGGGGCTATATCCTACACCGAGGTACATGTGCTTGCTGTCGTGGGTATATTCCAGTCGTGCTGTCACGTCGCCACGGTATGTCACCAGGTCGGAGCGTACCAGGAATGTAGGGTGTATAGTAAGAAACGGATTTCTCAGCTTTATATTGTATCCACCTGTTAAATAATACGTTCTATCCACTTGCAACTCGCCAGTCTCACCCAATTCCACCAAGGGTGCCGTGACGTGCTGGACCGATGCACCCACATACCACGGACCGCGTTTGTAGTAGAGACCTGCCGACAGGTCGAGGGTCTGTCCCTTCAGTTCCGATGAACTGAACACGGGGTCGCTGGTATCCTCAACATCCACTTTCGAACCGTCGAAATTCTCCATCAGCAGTCCGGCTTGCACACCGATACTCAGCGTACCGCCGAACAGTTTCTTCTTCACGGCATACATGGCTGCCAGTCGCTGATGGGTGAACAGACCTATCTGGTCGTTGAGCAGCGACAGTCACACACCATGGTAGGAATTGAGCGCATAAAAGGGCATATCGCCACCGATGTACATCGAGCGGGGATTGTTCTCAAAGCCAACGAAATTGAGGGCATAGGCCGCCGACACATTGAGTACGGCATCCTTGCCCGCTGCTGCCGGATTGAAATATGTCTCCATGTCCCAATAGTGACTAAAGGGTACATCATACTGGGCTTTCACCCCTATCATGGCAAAAACCGACAGTGCGACAGTCAGAATAATTCGTCTATACACATTGAAATAACGCAGGAATTCATATTTTATTGT
>JAFZAE010000036.1 GCA_017548385.1 Prevotella sp. | reverse complement strand
GAGTTATGTATGGGAGTTATACAGAGGAGTTATGATAAGCCAAATGCTTTATATTATCACCAATTCGGCAAAAGATATGGTAATGGCTTTTTAACTCCCCCACATAACTCCAAATTATAACTACATCTTTTAACTCCAGAAACTTCAGTACGTTGTTATCCCAGTCAAGGGAATGACTACCATCAATTACATCCCATAAACCTTCTTGAATTTCTTCCACCCTTTTGCTTTCTTGTAGGCGGAGACGCTGGCGGCTGGCACGTAGAGGGGGATGTCTTTGTTGTCGGTGGCTTTCAATGTGGGGGGCACGGGGGCCAGACAGACAATCCTTGTCAGAGCCTGGCATTTTGTGAAAGGCTTGCTGGCAATTTCTGTCACCGATGCGGGGATTACCACTTCATGTAATGTGGTGCAGCTGCGGAAAGCTTCCTCGCCAATCTTTTTGAGGTATTGTGGGAACTGAATGGAGGGTAAGGCCAGACAACCACGGAAGGCTTCTTCTTCGATGGTGTTGAGCATTCTCGGCAGTTGTACATTCACCAGATTGGCACAGTTGCGGAAACAACCTTTGGGAATGACGGTCAATGATGCCGGAAGACGCAACATGGTGAGTCCCTTACATTCACGGAAGGAATGAACCCCCAACTGTGTGAGGCTCTCAGGGAACATAATGTTAAACAATGATGAACATCCGTCAAAGGCATAATCGCCGATGGAACGCACCTGATTGGGTAGGTTGATATTTGTGAGGTTGGTGCAGCCTTGGAAGGTGTTGGGGCTGATTTGATTGATGCCAGATGGAAGATAAATACTTTGGATGTTTTTGCAATCGCTGAAGGCACCTGTGTCAATGAATTGCACAGTCTCAGGAATGATGATCTGAGACAGATGGCTGCCGGCAAAGGCGTAGGCACCAATCGTCCGAACGCTGTTGGGGATGGTGTAGCTGCCGACGAGATTGCCGGGGAACATCTGCAACGTACTGAATTGTGGATCGAAAAGCACACCGTTGCTACTGGCATGATAACTGTTTCCACGGGCCACGTTGACGGCTTCCAACGAACCGCTGTTGCCGGGATTGCCATCCACAATCCTCGTATTACGGGGGATGGAGATGGTTCGCAGCGGGTTGTTGCCGAAGCAATTACTGCCCAAGGTGCGTAACCCATCTGGCAATGAAACCTCCGTAAGATTACAGCCAACGAAAGCCTCGTTGCCAATGGAAGACAAACTTTGTGGCAGGTGGATGAAACGCAGATTCTCACAACCCAAGAAACAGGCATTCCCAATGACTTCTAAGGTATAGGGCAGTGTGATGCGCTGAAGTTGGACACAATTCCTGAAAGCCTCGTCACCCAGTACCCGAACACCCTGTGGCATCTCCACAGACTCCAGATGAGTACAGTCATAGAAAGCTCGCGTAGATATTTCACGAATTTCAAGTGGCAGACGAATACTGCGCAAAGCCCTGAGATCATAGAACATATCCCTGCCTACTGTCTCTCTGTCCATTGAGATGGAAGACGTAAAATGGGCACGGGAGAGGTCCAGGTCTACGTAGTTGGAGATCGTTGTGCCACGAGAATTGTAACATGATGTACGGTCGCAGATTCTCTTGATTGTGCGGATATCTTCATAGTTGAGCATTCCTTCAATGACCAACGAGCGAACACGTTTCTGAATGTCTGGAGTGATATGCTCTTTAAGGTCGCCGGCATGGCGAACGACCACACGAAGGTGGTCACCTTGCATTTGGGGTGGTGGAGGTGGCGTGTCACCTCTTCCGCCTCTGTTGTCACGCCCGTCTCTATTGTCGTGGCCGTTACGTCCGTTTCTATTATCGCGACTACCTTTGTTGTCTTTTCCGTCTTTCCCTTTATCGTCTTTCCCGCCATGTGAACCAAAAGTGCGGGTGGGGTTGTCCTGAGCAGCAGTCGATACGGGCGATATGCCCATCAACAATGCCAGAAATGTAAATGCAATAATTTTTCTTTTTTTCATATTGTTTGATGATATAATATTTCGGTATGTTTATAATCTTTGTCTATTATTTTCTCAGATTATCCCAATCTCTCCCAAACTCCTACACTCCAAGATAATACCCCATCCTATACAGGTCGAAAGCCTTGAGTGAGGGATGCTTGCCCTTTAGGTTGTGTCGCAGGAGCGAACGCAGAAGGGAGTATAGGCATTTCGGAATCCAGAGCAAATGAAAGTGTTTCATCCGAGAGATGACGTTGAGCATGTGGGAGTAGTCACCGATTTCTGCGCTAAATTCATGGAGCGTACATAGGGCCTCCTCTGTCTTGTGAAGGAATTTCTCGTTCTCCTCAAAGCGTCCGAATTCCACGGGGTTGTCGATATGCTGGATGTGAACGCCTGCTTCTTTCAGTGTCTTCCCGTAGAGCACATCCTCGTAGCCATAACGTGTAAAACGTTCATCCAGAGGATGTGAGAGCATTACATCACGCTGAATACAGAAATTCGATGTGTGGAAGTTGGCGTAAGGATTTTTTTCCCGGTTCTCTGCAGTCAGTGCTTCCTGACAGGAGACTTCATATTTCCACCTGAGGTTGCCACGATAGGTGTCTTCGTCTCCAACCACCTTGTAGCCACCATAAAGAATAGCATCTCCATCAGTATGTGCAAGGTATTTCTCGATAAAACCGGCATCGATCACCGACATATGACTGTCGATGAACAGGAGCCATTCATGGCGGGCTTCATGAGCCAGAAAATTCCTGATAGCAGCCCGTCCACTATTTCTGTTGCGCCAGACAACCCGACAATGGGGAAGAGTGTCTATCTGTTGGTTGGCATCAATGGTAGCCCGTGAAGTGGAACCATCATCACCTACCAGTATTTCATAATCCAATCCTTCCACGTCGTTGCATTGGTCGAGCAAATCCTTGACCAATGTCACACAAATGTCGTTGTAGGTAGGGATGAGAATACTGAGAGATTTTGAGCTTTTGTTCATACTATGATGGCGAATTATGTGCAAAATTATGCAATTATCTGCATTTTGGGGGATTTATGCCCGTTTTTTTTTGTACTTCATACCTTTTGCCTTAATTTTGCAATGAAAAATGTCGCTTTTATGAGATTCTTATTCACTATCTTATCATTTTTCTTCACATCAGTGATGATGGCGGTTCCTGCTCATAGGTCATGGTTTTCCTATCAGCAGACTGATGGCACATTCCTGGAGTTGATGCCCATTGGCGATGAGCATTTCCATTATTATATTACTCGCGACTATGTCCCTGTAGTCGATGAAAACGACGCCTTCTATTATGCAAAAGTGGAAAATGGAAAAATGATGGCAACCTCTCTGCTCGTGCATGAGCAGAATCGAAGGACAATAGGGGAGAGGATGGCTGCCGAGAAGGCGAAATCTGCCTTCAGAGAAGTTGACTTCAAGCGAGCCAGCCGACCACATAGGCTTCCCAGACAGTCCAATGGCGCATATATTGGGAGTCGGAAAGGTTTGATTATTCTAGCCAATTTTGAGGATGTGAAGTTTGAGGGCTATTCCGAACAATCGGTCGACTCCATTCGCCAGGCGTATGACGACCTCGTCAACCTGCCGGGCTATACCAATTCATGGGGTGCCATCGGCAGTGTTCACGACTACTACTACGACCAAAGTAACGGACTTTTCGACCTTGAGTTTGATGTCGTTGGCCCCGTCAATCTCTCCAGACCGGCTTCCTTCTATGGGAAAAACCAATTTGGCTTTGATATCAATGCTGGTCACATGGTGGTGGAATGTTGCGAGGCTGTTGACTCGCAGGTGAATTTCGCCGACTATGACTGGGATGATGACGGTAACGTAGAGGAGGTGTTTGTTCTTTATGCGGGAAGGGGGGAATCCACAGGTGGTGGCACAAGCACCATTTGGCCGCATATGTGGACGTTGGAGGAGTCGCATGCGGAAAATGAGGATATACCCGAACAGATTGTACTCGACGATAGGGTTGTCAATGTATATGCTTGTAGTAATGAGATATACAAGCCTGGTATCCCTATGGGGTTGGGCGTCATCTGTCATGAGTTCGCACATTGTTTGGGACTGCCCGACCTTTACGACACCAATACTGGTAATAACTATGGTATGGGAAATTGGAGCATCCTCGACAAAGGTACTTACAACGGCCCCAACTATATAGGTTGGGTGCCAGCCGGATTTACCAGTTATGAGCGAAATTTCGTGGGATGGTTGGATTATACACCACTCGAAAATGACACGGTTGTTGAGAATATGATTCCCATCAACGAACAGGATGCCAAAGCATACATCATTGTCAACGACAGCACACCTACAGAATACTATCTGTTGGAGAATCGAAACAACACAAGGTGGGACAGTTATATCCCTGGTAAAGGACTGCTTATTATGCATGTGGATTTTGACCAGGAATTATGGGACGCAAACTATGTCAATGCCACAGGATATTTGGTGGGAAACGACCATCCACGGCTTACAATTTTCCACGCGGATGGTTCGGAATACTCTGATGATGATACCTACCCCTACTTGGATAACGACAGCCTGACCGACAATTCCACACCACAGGCCTTCCTGTATAATCCGAATGTCGATGAAGAATATCTGATGCATAAACCCATCACCCATATTGCATGGGATGATTCCACTGCAACCATTTCCTTCCAATTCCAGAATCTGGTTATTTGGCCCAATCCTGATGCTATAGTGGAAGAAATGTCTATCAAACATAATCATGCCAGCAAAGAAGTTTACAGATTGGATGGTACAAGGCTGAACACATTCGATGGCGCGATAAATGAGCCTTCTCAGATTCTAATTTATCGAAATGAAGACGGAAAAGCCACGAAAAAAGTTATAAAACGTTAATTTTAAGCCGTTTGTTAACTCAAAATCCTCATATCTGCAATTATCTGGGGATTTTTTACTAATTTTGCGCCCGCTATTACGAGATAGTAGCATAATTCAAACCAAATTTAACACTTAAAATTTAAAAATGGCAACAAAAATCAGATTGCAGCGTCGCGGACGTAAAGGATATGCTTTCTATAGCATTGTCATCGCTGACGCTAGAGCACCACGTGATGGTAAATTTACTGAGAAGATTGGTACATACAACCCCAACACCAATCCTGCTACCGTGGATTTGAATTTCGACAGAGCCCTCTATTGGGTAGAGGTTGGCGCACAACCCACCGATACAGCTCGCAACATTTTGCAGCATGAGGGAGTTTATTTGATGAAGCACCTGCGCCAGGGCGTGAAGAAAGGCGCTTTCGACGACGCTGTTGCACAGCAGAAGTTCGATGAGTGGAAGGCTTCCAAGGTGAAAGGTGATGAGGCCGTACGTGCTCAGGATGCGAAGAAAAAGAAAGAAGACAAAGAGAAGGAGTTGAAGGCTGAAAAGGCTGTCAATGAGGCTATTGCCAAGAAAGTGGCTGAGAAGAAAGCTGCTGCAGCTGCTGCTCAGGCAGAGGCAGAGGCTCCCGCAGAGACCACAGAAGAGGCTCCTGCAGAAGCATAAGTCTTTATTCTTCACAAATACAAAAGACGCCATGATGTGGCGTCTTTTTTTTTCTCCCCAAAAGAAAAAGTCACCAAAAAATTTGCACACTCAAAAAAAATGCTTACCTTTGCAGTCCATAAAGGAAAATGGACGTTTAGCTCAGCTGGTTTAGAGTATCTGTCTGACAGACAGAGGGTCGACGGTTCGAATCCGCCAACGTCCACAAAAAGGGTGTTTTCCAGAGTGGCCAAATGGGGCAGACTGTAAATCTGCTGTCTTTCGACTTCGGTGGTTCGAATCCATCAGCACCCACAACATTTACTAAGTGGCACTTCCTCCGAGTGCCACTTTTATGTTATATGACTAATTAGTTGAAAAGAAACGAGTTAACAAGTCGACATGTTCAAAAAGATACTTTTCGCCTTCTTCATTTTTTGTATGGCAGATACAGTCTGTGCTCAGAATCGTTCAAGCCGGTCTTTTGCCGAGTCAATCGCAGCGCCAGCCGACAATATTCGGGTGTCGCGGCGTCCACCGCTTAATGAACGTCTGTTTACTTCAGATACCATTGAGAAGAAAATCAAAGAAGTAAAAAAGTTGTTGGGCGATTCCCCATATTTGGCATGGATGTTTGAGAATTGTTTTCCCAACACACTCGATACGACCGTGCATTATGCATTGACAGATGATGGCGATGACGACACCTTTGTCTATACTGGCGATATCCATGCCATGTGGCTACGTGACTCAGGGGCGCAAGTGTGGCCGTATGTGCAGTTTGCAAAAAATGACGAAAAGATTCGACGGATGGTTAGGGGGACTATCCTGAGACAGTTGAAGTGCATTTGTCTCGACCCCTACGCCAATGCCTTCAACATGAATCCTACTGGCAGCGAGTGGGAATCGGACTACACCGAAATGAATCCGTTCCTACATGAACGGAAATATGAGATTGACTCATTGTGCTATCCTATTCGTCTGGCTTTTTATTATTGGCAGGTGACGGGCGATGACTCTATTTTTGGTGAATTGTGGCGTGAGGCGATTTCGAAAATTCTGAAGACTTTCCGAGAGCAACAACGAAAGGAAACCAAAGGCCCATACCGTTTCATGCGTACAACCAATCGGCAGTATGATACGGTCTCGAACGATGGATATGGTAATCCAGTCAAACCAGTGGGACTGATTGCATCTGTGTTCAGACCTTCCGACGATGCCACCGTGTATCTATATCTCGTGCCTTCCAATTTTTTTGCTGTGACATCCCTGCGTAAGATTGCTGAAATCCAGACGAAAGTCAACAACGACCAAGATGGAGCGGGCGAGTTCACCAAATTGGCTGACGAGGTGGAGGCTGCATTGAGAAAATATGCTATTTACAACCACCCTAAATATGGCAAAATTTACTCCTTTGAAGTGGATGGATTCGGCAACCAACTCTTGATGGATGATGCCAATGTGCCCAGTCTGTTGGCCATGGCCTACCTGGGGGATGTTGATGTTAACGACCCTGTTTATCAGAATACTCGCCGTTTTGTGTGGAGCGAGGACAATCCCTATTTCTTCCGTGGAAAGGTTGGTGAGGGTATCGGTGGCCCGCATATAGGATACGACATGGTATGGCCGATGTCGATTATGATGAGAGCTTTTACCAGCCAGGATGACAATGAAATCATACAATGTCTGCAGATGTTGGTCGATACCGACAGTGGCACGGGATTTATGCATGAGTCGTTCAACAAGGACGACGCTTCAAAATATACACGGTCTTGGTTTGCATGGCAGAATACACTCTTTGGTGAACTGATTCTCAAATTGATTGATGATGGCAAACTTGATTTGCTGAGGAAAATACAAAAAAGTCCTCACTAATCCTATTTCTTGCTAAACTATCAATCAGTTGCTCCATCTCGCCATTTAAATGAATAGATTATATACTGCACTCGATTTTAAATAGATTTTTCTCACAGAAAAGAAATCAGGCTTTCTTTTCACTCACTCAAACGAATTTTTAGTAACTTTGCACTCACATATATTTCATAGTAAAGGTTTTTTAGAATGACATTATATCCAAAACTGATCAACGATGCACTGGCAACAGTGATTTATCCTGGTACCAAAAAGAATCTGATAGAGAGCGACATGGTGGCCGACAACTTACGGATCGACGGGATGAACGTCTCGTTCTCATTGATTTTCCCCCGTGATACCGACCCTTTCCTCAAATCCACGGTCAAAGCTGCTGAGGCAGCCATTCACTATCATATCAGTCCGGAGGTTAAGGTGACGATTACTACGGAGTTTCGCTCTAAGCCGAGACCGGAGGTTGGAAAATTGTTGCCACAGGTGAAAAATATTATCGCTGTCAGTTCAGGAAAAGGCGGGGTGGGGAAGAGCACCGTCAGTGCCAACCTTGCCATTGCCCTTGCAAGACTTGGATACAAAGTCGGACTTCTCGACACGGATATTTTCGGACCTTCCATGCCCAAAATGTTCGGGGTGGAAGATGCAAGACCGTATGCTGTAAATGTGGATGGCAGGGATTTGATTGAGCCTATCGAGAAGTATGGTGTGAAGTTATTGAGCATCGGATTCTTTGTCAGTGCCGAAACTGCCACACTATGGCGTGGCGGAATGGCATCCAATGCGCTCAAACAACTTATTGCTGATGCTGATTGGGGTGAACTCGATTATTTTATCCTCGACACACCACCGGGAACAAGCGATATTCATCTGACGCTCCTACAGACATTGGCTATCACTGGTGCAGTCGTTGTCAGCACTCCCCAGAGTGTGGCATTGGCCGATGCAAGAAAGGGTATCGATATGTACCAAAACGAAAAGGTGAATGTTCCGGTGTTGGGATTGGTGGAGAATATGGCATGGTTTACACCGGCAGAATTGCCACAAAACAAGTATTATATCTTTGGTAAAGAGGGATGTCAGAAATTGGCAAAGGAAATGAATATTCCCTTGTTGGCACAGATTCCGCTCGTGCAAAGCATTTGTGAGAGTGGCGATAATGGTGCACCGGCAGCAACCGATATCAACACCGCTACGGGACAGGCTTTCATCAATCTCGCACAAGCGGTGGTTACCGTCACCAAC
Organism: Prevotella sp.; assembly: GCA_017548385.1. Lineage (GTDB taxonomy): Bacteria > Bacteroidota > Bacteroidia > Bacteroidales > Bacteroidaceae > Prevotella. Next base: position 9,889 of record JAFZAE010000036.1, on the reverse strand, counting down.
CGCCGCAACAAAGAACAGCCGCCTACAAAAATCGTTGGCGTGAAAAAGAACTAGCAGGGTCACGAATTGGCGAATTTAAGAATTATCTGTTTGAAGTTTCGCATTCGCTCAACTCTCAGTAGTTAAAGAGAATAGAAGGGTAGTTAAAAGGACAATAGTCTTGCTATTGCAACGATTTCAACACAAAAATCGAAACAAATCGGGGGTAATGTCCCTTTAACTTCCCTTTAACTACGTTTCTATCCCTTTCCATTCCTTACATGCGAAAGTTGATTTTCAATTATCCCTCTTCCATCTTCACTTTTCCTTTAATCTCTTCTCTCCTTGCCAATTCATGACGGCGGGTTAGGTTGATTTGGTGGCGATAGGTCAGGCAGGTGAGGAAGAAATAGGCCAAAACTTGTATCCAAAGGGCTACATATTCTTGATTGACATCGGCAAGTGTGGCGCCCATGGAGTTGATACGTACATAAGCACGTACGCCAAAGGTGGATGGAATCAGGCACGCGATACCTTGCCATGCGCCTGGAATATTGTTCTGAGGCCAGGAAACACCTGAGAGAAAGAGAAAAGGAACTGATGTGAACACAATGAGCAGCATCACATTCTCACGATGGCGGATGATACACGAAAAGAACATGCCAAAGAACACACAGGCAAGGATATAGGGCACCATGATGCCAAAGACGGCCGATGGGCTGCCTATATGCACAAAATTGAACAAACGTGGTACAACCAACACCTCAAATGCTGCTATCACGGCATACACCATCGAGTAACAAGCAGATTTTCCTAATACGATACGAAATATACCATTGTAGTGCTTGCTAATAGGTACGAGATTACGGAACCGGTTGTTTTCGCGTGCTGTACCCGCCGACAGTCCGATTCCTAACAGTAGTGTCTGTTGAAGAACAAGCATCAATACACCCGGGATGATAAAATTGCCATATCCTCCCGTCTCATTAAACAAAGCCACTTCCTCGTATGCCAATGGTTGGGTGAGAATCTCATCCTGGCGGTCGGTACTGTTACCAGAGAGCGAGACTTGTATTTTGGAGTTCATTTCGTTGCTTACCATTGCTGCCGTCTGATAGATGGCTTTGTAGTAGAGCAAAAAACTCATATTACAGTAAATGGTCACCGTGGTTTGCTCCATCCTGTTGAGGGATGTGGAGAAATCACTGGGTATATATACAATGCCATAGCATTTTTGGTGGCCTATCAGATTGTCGGCTTCCTCAATACTGTTGCAGCGATACGACACCGCGACATTGGGCGATGCATCATAGTTTCTGATATACGTGCGACTCTCCTTGCTATGTGACATGTCCACCACGGCAACGGGCACTTCACGAGCCACTTCATTATTATATATCCATGAGTAGAGGATAGGATAAATTAATGGTACCAGGATAAAGAATATCAGCATACCCTCATCTTTCACTACATTTCTGACCTCCTTCAACCAGATGTAGCACATGTCGAAGATTCCCTCCTTAACCCTACCGAAAAATGTCTGATTCTGCTTCATCTTGTTACATTTCTAAGGGATATAGACGAATTCCAACATCGCACGGCGAATGTTGTGTACCACAAACAGAGGAAGGATGATAAACAGGCAGAGTGCACCGATGTATAGCAGTGAGTCTGCAAGCGGATAGCCATTAAAAATGCTGATTTGATAAATCATATAGTAATGGCGAAGGGGGAACAAGTTGGCGGCAGCCTGTATGGGGGCATCCATTGCACTGAGAGGGAAGGCAGAGCCCACTAACGAGAAGCTGAGCACGGCCCATAGTGCTGATACGCTCATCGACATACGAAGCGACGGAAACAGACCAAATGTGAAAATGCCAAATGCTTGGGAAGAGAGAACCGTGAGAACCGCAAGTAACAGTATCGGTATGGAACCGCCGGGATGAGGGAACTGGAGTATGTCAAATACATAATACATGTATCCAAGCATGATGGTGAGGAAAATGAGGAATTGCGGCAGAAATTTCCCCGCCAATGCCGTGTAGATGTTGCCATTGGCCATGGCAAGCCACTCCTTGGATGTACCAAATTTCAACTCAGTGCCGATAGAATAGGCTGAGATTAGGAAAATAAAGAGCATGATGGCGCCGGGAATGAGCATATTACTCAGATACATGTTGTAATTCACCCACGGATTGTTTAGAGGACGAAGGTCGAGCTGGATGGGTTGGAGAAAGGCGCGTATCTGTCCGGGAGTGTAACCTTTGGCGGTCATGGTGCTGTTGCCAACGGCTGCAGAGCCCAGCAGAGTGATGGTTTTCAGGTCGCGGAATAATAGTGAACCACTTACAAGTGTGGTGTAGGAATAATAAAACGACACTTTCGGTTGTCGTGAGGATACCAAGTCGCGTGACATTCCCTCGGGAATATACAGGAATGCGTAGATCTTATTACGCTGCATGGCTTGGCGTGCTTCAGCCACACTAGTATAACGCGCTACCACTTCAGAGGTCTGAAATGAATTGAGACGGCGAATCAGACCTCGGGAGACACTGCTGTTGTCAAGGTCTACCACACCTACAGGCATCTCCAAAGGCTGCCCCTCATTCATCATCGAAGTGAAAAAAATCGTGACGATGACAGGAAAAATCACCATGCAGAACACGTAAATGGGATTTTTGGCGAAAATACCGCATTCACGTAAGGAGATACGAAAGATTCTTTTGACGACTTCCAATGGTTGTACCTCTTATTACTTTTTGATAATCAGTGACATACCTGGTCTTAGACCATCCAGTTTCTCCACTGGTCGGGCTTTCACTTCAAAGGTCTTCAGGTCATACTGACCTGTGGTCTTTGTGGCTTTCCATGTGGAGTAGGAGCCAAGGTCTTTCATCGCATACACTTTCATCTTGATGTCTTTGTTGAAGGCTGGTGCAAAGGCCATGAATTCATCGCCTACTTTCATGTCGTTCAATAGGTCTTCGCGCACGTTGAAGACACCCCACATGTCGGTCATAATGGCCACATTCATAATTGGGGCACCAGAACCTACCAGTTCACCGATTCTCGGGAATATTTCAGTCACTTCTCCATCCATCTGGGCTACCTGCACAGTCTCACGGATATAGGCATTTACCTCTTGTATGGCTCCCTTTGCTTGTGCTACTTGTGCGGCAGTGGCTTTTCGCTCCTCCATACGGGCTCCGTTGCGAGCCATGTCATACTGGCTTTGGGCGGCTTTCACCTGCGCATCAGTGGCTTTAACAGCGGCTAAGGCCTCGTCTCGTTTCTGAGCCGTCAAAACTCCTTCTTCATAGAGGTTGTTCACACGCTGGTAAGTCTCGTTGGCTAAGTCGTTGGCGGCTCTGGCTTGCTGCAGCAGTTCGTATGCGGCACGGATGGTCTCTTCGCGGGCACCATTGTCGGCCATCTCGTTGACAGCTGCGGCAGCATTGCGGGCACTCTCCGCTTGTGCTTTCTTGGCATCCAGTTCGTTGGCTTCAAGAATGGCAAGTGTATCGCCTGCATGCACAAAATCACCCTCATTGACTCGTATCTCCAAGATACGCCCTGGTATCTTACTCGACACACGATATTCTGTCACTTCTACTTCTCCCTGAATGGTTTCCTGGCTTTTGCCGAGGGTGAAATGGCCAATAATGGCAACTGTAGCTACAACAAGGATAGTGCCCAGAATGGCCAAAAGAATGTTTTGATGTTGTGATTTTGCTGACATCTTCGTTTATAGTTGTCCCAGGGCTTTCATCAGGCTTACCCGGGAAAGTTGTACTTCTATTTCTGCATCGATATGTTCGCTTTTGGCCGACTGCCATGCAGTCTGGGCAGCCATCACTTCTGTCAGGTTGATGACACCTTCGTGGAAACCTACGTTGGCACAACGGAGGTTTTCCTCGGCACTGCGAACATGGTCGTCCGACATCTTGAGGCGCTTATTTGCTTCTGCCACGTTGAAACGGCATTGTCTCACCTGCAGGTCAATTTTCTCACTCAAGTCATCGCGTTCCAGTTGGGCAATGTTTGTCGCTGCCTTGGCGGCATGTAGTTTGTAACGGCCCTCATTCCAGTTCCACAAGGGCATGCGAAATAATATACCGATATTCCATACGCCGGAGAATTTGTGCTCAAATCCATTATAGACATTGGGATTCGAAATCATATATCCTCCTGTCAATGCTACTTGCGGACGATAGTAGGCTGCGGTGACAAGTTTCGACGACTGTTCACTGATGCTGATGGCATTGTCGAGCATACGAATTTCCGGACGGTCCATGGCAACTTCATGTAATTCATGGTCCGAGGCAAAAGACTCTTTGTTTTCGTCGGCAAGAGTGATCTCCTTGTTCATGTCAAGTCCACAGAGTTGACATAGGAGCATCTTTGACAGTGCGAGATTGTCGCTGACTTTCATTTTTGTCAGTTCTGCTTCATGTACGCGCACGTCGATACTTAGACCATCAGCGCGTGTGGCTACACCCTGGTCTATCATCTTATGTACATCTTCACTCAACTGCTGAACGAGTTTGTAGTAACTGTCTGCAAGTTGTTCTTTTTGTTTTAGGGAAACAACGAGCCAATAAGTAGCCTCTATTTCGTAAATAGTGTTCTGGAGAGCAAGATTGTAGCTGTTCTTCGTCAGTTCCTCATTCAGGTCTGCTATGTTGTTCAAGGCTGTGATACTTCCACCCATGTACAGAGGCTGGCTGAGCATCACGGAGCCACCGAACATATTACGGTTGTTGGTGCGGAATGCCTGACGAATAGTTGAACCCAATTCATCGCCCATGGCGGCAATTGATGTTTGGAGTCCCCCCAGTTGACTGCCAAGTTGTTGTGCGGCTTGAGGGGTGAGAATGCCTTGCTGAACCATGCTACCCATCAATTCCGTCAAGTTGGCAGAAACCTTGCTCGTGGCATTGGTGCCCAGATTGTTCAGGGCAGTCTTCTGATCATTGTTTAGCAACGATATTTCCTTGCTGAACAGTTCGTAACCAGCAATAGCATCAACACGTGGAAGATACTTTGTGCGGGCAGCTTGACGTGCATCCACTGCAATATCTTTGTTGAGTCGGGCAACGGAAAGTTGTTTGTTGTTTTCTATCGCAAGAGCGCGACAGTCGGATAGCGTTAACACCTCCTGACCAAATGAGGGGAGGACGGCTAATAATAATATGAGTGAAAGAACTTTCACTTTTTTGAAATTCATCATTTCCCGTTATTTTATAGTGAGAACATTTTTTAATCTATATGACGCTGTTTATGGTGCAAAAATAGAAAAAAACGTTTAATAAGACAATTTTTTCCCGATATACAATCTATAAATAGTTTAAAATTAATATTTTTAAGGAAAAATCGGACAATATTAGAAATATTTTATATATTTGCGACGTTAAAACCGCCCCCTGTAAGGTGGCATCATCACCTGTACCGACCTTGTAAGGGGTGACGCTTAATAACTATCGATAAACACTGTAAACTTGTGATAAAACACATTTGCGACTTCTTCAGGAAAGTATTTCATCTTTATTATGATGGATTTAGGAATATGACGATTGGGCGCACGCTTTGGGCGGTTATCATCGTCAAACTGTTCATCATATTTGTCATACTCAAAATTTTCTTCTTCCCTAATTTTCTTAAGACAAACGCCAAGGGGAATGAGGCGGAATACGTGGGGAGCCAGATGGTGGACAGAATGAATACTGAATAACAATCATCAAAATACGATAACTATGCAAAACATTATGTTGAACATCGATGCCGGAATGGTAGACTGGGCAAGGGCACAGTTTGCACTAACCGCTATCTATCACTGGCTATTCGTCCCATTGACACTGGGACTGGCCCTCATCATGGGCATTATGGAGACTTGCTACTATCGCACAAAAGATGTCTTTTGGAAAGATGCTGCCAAATTCTGGCAAAAACTCTTCGGCATCAATTTTGCCATGGGTGTGGCTACAGGATTGATTCTCGAATTTGAATTTGGCACCAACTGGAGCAATTATTCATGGTTTGTGGGCGACATCTTCGGGGCACCTCTCGCCATAGAAGGTATCGTGGCATTCTTCATGGAATCTACTTTTGTTGCTGTCATGTTCTTCGGATGGAAGAAAGTTTCACCGGGAATGCACCTCGCTTCCACATGGCTTACAGGACTTGGTGCTACTATCTCAGCATGGTGGATTCTTGTTGCTAACTCGTGGATGCAGTATCCTGTGGGATGTGAGTTCAACCCCGATACCATGCGCAACGAGATGGTGTCGTTCTTGGATGTGGCATTGTCTCCTTTCGCCGTCGACAAGTTCTGCCATACCGTTACATCGGCATGGATTATCGGTGCCATCTTCACAGTGGCGGTCAGCAGTTATTATCTGCTCAAGAAGAGAGAGAAGACATTGGCCGTGAAGAGTATCAAGGTGGCAAGTATAGTCGGACTGGTGGCTTCCCTGCTGGCAGGATTGACTGGCGATAATTCTGCTTATATGGTGGCCAAGGTGCAGCCGATGAAACTGGCCGCTATGGAGGCGCTTTACGACGGAGGAGAAGGACAGAGCCTCACTGGCATTGCATTGCTAAATCCATTCAAGCAACCCGACTATGCTTCTGGTGAGGAGCCACCGATGAAAATCTCCGTTCCAAAGATGTTGTCCTTCCTGGCAACACACGACTTCAATGGATACGTTCCGGGCATCAATGATATTATCAAAGGTGGCTATACCAACCAACAAGGTGAAGTGGAATTGTCACTCGATGAAAAAATCAAAAGGGGGCAAGAGGCTATCACAACGCTAGCTGAATATAGGAAAATAAAAACAGAGACCAAGGGTGAACTCTCCGAGACGCAAAAGGCCGATTTGAAGATGAAGGCAGATTTACTCAACGAAAACATGAAATATTTCGGGTATGGGTATATCAAGGATGCCGATCAAATCGTACCATTCGTACCCATCAATTTCTATAGTTTCCGCGTGATGGTTGGTTTGGGATGCTTGTTCATCCTGTTCTTCCTCATCACCACGTTCAAGGTGTATAAAAAGGACATCACCAAAGGAAAGTGGTGGCTCAAATTGGGTATCATTCTGCTGCCGTTGGGCTATATTGCAAGTGAGGCAGGATGGCTGGTGGCTGAATTTGGACGTCAGCCATGGACCATTCAGGATATGATGCCCACATGGATAGGTGTGAGCGATTTGTCTTCAAGTTCTGTCATGCTCACATTCTTCTTATTCCTGATTCTCTTTACCACACTGTTGGCTGTGGAAATCAACATCCTATGCAAGCAGATAAAGAAAGGTCCTAAATACGAGAAATCCTAGACAATAGACTATTGTCCTCTTAATTACCCTTCTATGCTTTTTAACTACATTTTAACTACTGAGAGTTGAGCGAATGCGAAACTTGAATCAAATAATTAAAATTCAAACAATATGACATACGCTTTTATGCAACACTATTGGTGGTTCCTGGTGTCATTGCTGGGAGCGATATTGGTTTTCCTGATGTTCGTACAGGGTGCCAATTCCATGATTTTCAGTCTCGGACGTAATAAAGACGAGCAAAGGATGATAGTCAATTCCACTGGGAGAAAATGGGAGTTCACTTTCACCACACTTGTCACATTTGGCGGTGCTTTCTTCGCGTCGTTCCCTCTATTCTATAGCACAAGTTTTGGCGGCGCCTATTGGTTATGGATGATTATACTCTTCTCTTTCGTCGTCCAGGCAGTCAGCTATGAATTCCAGAATAAGTTGGGAAATATTCTTGGCACACGTACCTTCCAGTGGTTCCTTATCATTAATGGTATTCTCGGCCCGCTGCTTCTCGGTGGTGCAGTGGCTACGTTCTTCGATGGGTCTAACTTTGTGATTGACAAAATGAACCTCACCGACTCCATGCAGCCGGTAATCAGTCGGTGGGCAAATGCCAGCTGTGGTCTCGATGCTTTACTCGACCCATGGAACTTGGTATTCGGTCTTGCGGTGTTCTTCCTTGCTAGGATTTTGGGCATCCTTTATATAATAAATAATGTGAACAACGAGGACATTCGCACTCGTGGCAGCGTCAGACTGATAGGTGCGACTGTGCCGTTCCTCATCCTTTTCCTGGCTTTCCTGATTCGCACACTCTTCAAAGATGGATACGCCTACAACCCGGAGGATGGTGTTATCTTCATGGAACCCATGAAGTATCTGCACAATCTTTTGGAGATGTGGTATGTACTCATTGTATTGTTGGTGGGTGTCGTGCTGCTTCTCTATGCAATATGGAAAACTATTAGGAGCAAAACCTATATAGGTGGAATCTGGCCGGCAGGTATTGGTGTGATCCTTGTTGTGCTTTGTCTTTTGTTATGCGCAGGATGGAACAACACGGCTTACTATCCCTCAAATGCCGACCTTCAGAGCAGTCTTACCATTGCTAATAGTTGCAGTAGTGAGTTTACGCTTCGCACCATGACATATGTCAGCTTCCTCGTGCCATTTGTTTTGGCTTACATCGTCTATGCATGGCGCTCCATCGACAAAAAGAAAATCGACATCGACGACATTAAATCTGACGAGCATGCCTATTAACTCATCTTTCGCACAAGCTCCCAATACAAAATGAAATACCTGTTATCTATCATCCTTTCCCTCGTCTCACTCTCTTTGTTTGCTCAAAGTGAGGCCGACACCGTCCGACAGAAGGTCTTGTTCCAGACATCGATGGGAGACATCGTCATTGCATTGTATAATGAGACTCCCTTGCATCGTGACAACTTCATTGCCCATGTTAAAAATGGGGATTACAATGGTGTCTTGTTTCATCGTGTCATCAAGGAGTTTATGATTCAGACGGGTGATCCCACCACACGGCCGCCAGAGTTGAAGTACCCCAACACACCAAAGGTCAGCGACCAAAATGTGCCGGCTGAGTTCAGATTCCCACAATTGTTTCATAAAAAAGGTGCCGTGGCGGCAGCAAGGGAGGGCGATGAGACCAACCCCGAGCGAATGTCCTCGGCCACACAATTTTATATTGTTGTGGGAAAACGACGGGCAGAATGGGAACTCGACCGTATTCAGAATCGTATCAGCGAGGCAACCAATGGAGAAATTGTGCTCACACCTGAGGTGCGTGAAACATACGGTAGGATAGGGGGCACACCGCATCTCGATGGACAATATACAGTGTTTGGGGAAGTCCTCTCTGGCATGGATGTGGTGGAAGCCATTCAAGTCGTCGAAACCGACGAAGCAAATAAACCCCTTCAAGACATTCGGGTCATTAAGGCTGAAGTGATTGATAATTGACCTAAGTCAAGAAACGCACGTTTTTCCGATTTTTATTCGAAAAACTTTCAAAAATATTTGGCGGGTGTCGCAAAAACTACTACTTTTGCATCCGCTTTCAGGAAATGACCTGCTGGTCACCTGAAATTCGTTCTTTGAGAGATTTACATGGAGACATTAGAGGTGGGTTCTATTAATTAGCTTTGTTAGATTTCTGAGTTAATTGCGTGAGCAGGGTGTCAGTTGATGAGGGAGCATAGCGGGCTATGTGACCGAAGAAATGGGCAGTATGCGCAGCAAGAAACCAGAAAGATGGCAAAACATCAGACGTTTACATTTGTGTATCCTAATGGTGGTAATTTATAGAACACACCTACAAGTAGTACAAGAGGCAGTGCCGCCCTCGCCCGCGTTTGTGCGTGGTTTTTTTATGGGTGGTCACTGGGTATAGACATGAAGCCGTCAATGACAGGTGACGTTGTCAGCGGCGCTTTTCTTGCTTGATATTACGGAGGCGTCCTGAGAAGACAGGTCCGCTTCCCCTGCCCTGTGGCACTGGGGATGGCGACTAGAGATATTATTTTACAATGGAGAGTTTGATCCTGGCTCAGGAT
>JAFZAE010000035.1 GCA_017548385.1 Prevotella sp. | reverse complement strand
GACGACTACACTCCCATATGGAAACAGTGGGCGCTCAGCACTTTGCCTATGATACCCGATCGATTTGGCATCAAACTCATCAATGACAAAGGCATTGAGAAACAATTTTCCATCATCGAGAAATTGATGCAGAATGCCCAAGGCATCATCAACTGCGGTGATGCCGGCCAAGAGGGTGAGTTGATACAGCGGTGGGTCATGCAGAAGGCCAAAGCCACTTGTCCTGTGAAACGACTATGGATTTCGTCGATGACCGACGAAGCTATCCGTGAGGGTTTTAACAAGCTCAAAGACCAGTCAGAATACCAATCACTCTACTTTGCTGGTCTCTGCCGAGCTATTGGCGACTGGATTCTCGGAATGAACGCCACACGTCTCTATACGCTGAAATATGGCCAAAATAAGCAGGTGTTGAGCATTGGACGTGTACAAACCCCCACATTGGCACTGATAGTGAAACGCCAAAAGGAAATCGAGAATTTTGTGCCCGAACCCTACTGGGTACTTTCCACCATCTACCGCGATACGCTATTCACTGCCACAAAAGGGAAGTTCATGAGCAAGGAGGAAGGTGAACAGGCATTTGCCCTTATTCAAGACAAGCCCTTCACCGTGACCGACATCCAGAAGAAGAAAGGCACCGAAGCACCACCCCATCTCTACGACCTTACCTCTCTACAGGTGGACTGCAACAAGAAGTTCAGCATGAGTGCCGATATCACCTTGAAAACCATCCAAACACTCTACGAGCGCAAACTCACCACTTATCCCCGTGTAGACACCCAATACCTGAGCGATGACGTCTATCCACAGTGTCCCAAGATTCTGACTGGACTACGCGGCTACGAGACTTATACGCAACCCCTTGCAGGCAAGAAACTCCCCAAGAGCAAGAAAGTGTTTGACAGTTCGAAAGTTACCGACCACCATGCCATCATCCCCACGGGTGTCCCAGCCACGCATCTCACCGATTTGGAGAGACATGTCTATGACCTTGTAGTCCGTCGTTTCATATGCGTGTTCTACCCCGATTGTAAGTTCACCACGACCACCGTCTTGGGCAAGGTCGACACAGTGGATTTTAAGGTGACAGGCAAACAGATTCAGCAACCCGGCTGGCGTGTGGTTTATGAGAAAGACGTAAAGACTGCAGACGACGACAAGAAAGACGACGAGGAGAAGTCGCTTCCTGATTTCACTGTCGGTGAAAGCGGTCCCCACACCCCCACCCTCTCCGAGAAATGGACCACACCCCCGAAATACTACACTGAGGCCACCCTGCTGCGCGCCATGGAAACTGCCGGTAAGTTTGTGGAAGATGAGGAGTTGCGTGCCGCCCTGAAGGAAAATGGCATCGGCCGTCCCTCGTCGCGTGCCGGTATCATCGAGACCCTTTTCAAGCGTCGCTATATCCGTCGTGAGCGTAAGAACCTCATTGCCACCGCCACTGGCATCGAACTGATTGACACCATCCGCGAGGAATTGCTCAAAAGTTGTGAATTGACAGGTATCTGGGAGAAGAAACTCCGCGACATCGAGCACAAGACCTACGACCCGGCACAGTTTATCAGCGAACTGAAGCAGCAGATTCATGAGATTGTCACACAGGTGCTTACCGACAACACCAATCGCCGAATCACCGTGCTCACAGAGGAAGACCTGAAAAAGAAGAAGAAAGCCCCTGCGAAGAAGAAAGAGAAAAAGGAGACGAATGAGACAAAGGGTACTATCCAACCTCTCACCCCCAGCGACGATGTGATAGGCAAGCCCTGTCCACTCTGCGGTCGCGGTGTCATCATCAAAGGCAATGCTGCCTACGGCTGTAGCCGCTGGAAAGAAGGGTGTGGATACAGGCTGCCATTTAAATAGGAGTGCGAGGATGCAATAAAAGGGCGAGGGAAACGTTATAATAAGGAATATGCGAAAAGCAACATTTCTATTTTCACTCATATTGGCAGCACTGCTGACCATATCGTGCGGTGTGGACAAAAACCTGAAGCGAGGTGAGAAATACCTGGCTTTGGGTGAATATTTTGATGCCAGTAACGAATTCAAGACAGCTTACTCGAAGACACCTGCCAAGGAGCGCGCCCGTCGTGGACAGATAGCCAAGAAGATGGCTTTCTGCTACGAGCGCATCAATTCCACGCAGAAAGCCATCGCCGCATACCGTAATATCATCCGTTACAAGCAGGATGATGGTGAGACGCATCTTTCCTTTGCCCGTCAACTGATGAAAAACGGCAACTATAAGGAAGCATTGGCAGAATACAAAATAGCACTTGACTCGTTGCCAGACAACCCTTTGGTACATGAAGGGATAGCCGCCGCAGAGTCCGCTCCTAAACTGAAAGAAGCCGGTTCGCGCTATACGGTGAAAAAAATGGATATGTTTAATTCCCGCCGTGCCGACTACAGTCCGATGCTCTTTGGCGAAGAAAACGAACAACTGTTCTTCACCTCTACCCGCAACGAGGCAGAAGGCGACGAACTCAGTGGTATCACAGGTACCAAATGTGGTGATATCTTCTACTCACAGAAAGATGACAAGGGAAAATGGAGCAAGCCCGAACGAATAGAATCTGGGCTGAACAGCGAATACGACGAAGGAGCCTGCTGTTTCTCCGCCGACCAGCGTGAGATGTACTACACTCAATGCTCCACTGACCCCTCCTATCCCCGCTATGCCAAGATATTGAAGGCCAGCCGTTCTGATGCTTCCTGGGGGAAGGGCACAGAGGTAGAGATTACTCACGACACTTTGTCGAGTTATGCTCATCCAGCCATCTCGCCCGATGGCGAATGGCTCTATTTCTGTTCTGACATGATGGGTGGCGAGGGAGGCCTCGACATCTGGCGTGTTCGCCTGACCAAAGCCGGTATGGGTGGTGTGGAAAACCTTGGTCCGCAGATTAACACTCCCGGCGATGAGATGTTCCCCACTTTCCGTCCCAACGGTGACCTGTATTTCTCCTCTGACGGCCATCCCGGTTTAGGAGGATTGGATATTTTCATTGCCAGTGTTACGGAAGAAGGTGCATGGGAACTTGAACATCCCGGTTATCCTCTCAATTCTCAAGGCGACGACTTCGGTATGACCTTCGAAGGTCCCCATAACCGTGGTTTCTTCTGTTCCAACCGCGGTGATGGTCGTGGTTGGGATCACATCTTCAGTTTTGAGAAGCCAGAAATCATCCAAACTGTTAAGGGTTGGGTGTATGAACGCGACGGATATGAGTTGACCGCCGCACAGGTTTACATGGTAGGCAATGACGGTACCAACGAGAAATTAAGCGTCAAGAGCGACGGTTCGTTTGAGAAAGTACTGGAACCGGGTGTCGATTATGTGTTCCTTGGCACCTGTCGTGGTTACCTGAACCACAAGGAAGAACTGCATATTGTCCCCACGACAGAGTCGGTGGAGCATGTGTTGCAATTCCCCTTAGCTAACATCACTGTCCCTGTGATGATTGACAATATTTTCTACGATTACGACAAAGCCACTCTGCGTCCTGAATCCACACAGGCATTGGACGAGTTGGTGGTGCTGTTGAACGAGAACCCCAACGTGACTATCGAACTCAGTGCCCACTGTGACTTGGTGGGTAGTCAGCAATACAACATCGGACTGTCGCAGCGTCGTGCCGAGTCGGTCGTTGAATATCTGATTGCGCATGGCATTGCCAGCGACCGTTTATCACCCAAGGGCTATGGCAAAGAGAAGCCAAAGGTGGTGCGAAAGAAACTCGCCGACCAATATCCTTGGCTCAAAGAAGGTGATGTTCTCACACCCGATTTCATTGGTGCCCTCAATGAAGAACAACAGGAAATCTGCAACCAGTTGAACCGCCGAACAGAATTCATCGTTCTCCGTACCACATATGGCATGTTCGACCAAGACGGAAAACTCACCAATCCTCCAGAGCCGAAGAAGGAGAAGCGTCTGGAGCAGGATGAGGATAGTTTTATGATTGAAGATTGAAGGTTATTTAGAGGTAAGAGGTGAGGGGTTAGAGGTGAGAGAATACCTTTTGTGGTGATAAGTAATCCCTCTATCCTTTGAAAAAGCACATACTTCTAACTAATAACTAAAAACAGGGTATTAAGAGAATAATGAAACATTGTTATATCCTGAAAATTCTAAAAAAACATAAGAGGCCATCCTGGAATATTCATCTAATGCCAATTCACAGATATATCCAGGAAGTCCTCTTCTGGAAGACAAAGGTAATATAATTTTTTCAACCACTCAAGAAAAATAACCAAAAACTAGTCATGCTTCTTCCAATTGATTTTACGACTTATACCCGTGAGATGATGGGCGACGCACTATTTTTGCGTCTGCTTGAGGGCTTATCGGCATCACCCGTCACGAGTATAAGGCATAATCCGCTGAAAATCAATCAGATTAACAGTGAAGGAGGGGAAGGTTCCATTTCGCTTCCAGTTGATGTCCCCGTACCTTGGTGCGAGGGCGGTTATTATCTATCCACAAGACCCAATTTTACTTTTGACCCCCTACTCCATGCCGGCGCCTACTATGTGCAGGAAGCCGCATCGATGTTTATCGACCAAGTGGTGCGCCAGCATATCCAACACCCCGTATTGATGCTCGACCTATGTGCCGCTCCCGGAGGTAAATCGACAGCACTCCGTGCAGCCTTACCCACGGGCAGTGTACTGGCCAGCAATGAGGTTGTTCGGCAGCGTGCCAACATTCTCATGGAAAACATGCAGAAATGGGGACATCCCGATGTAATGGTGACCCATGCCACGCCTGCCGACTACCATCGCAGCGGATTATTGTTCGATGCCATTCTTGCCGATGTCCCCTGCTCTGGCGAAGGAATGTTCCGAAAGGATGCCAAGGCCATTGATGAATGGTCGGTGCAGAACGTGTTGAAATGCCAACAACTACAGCGTGAGATTGTCGCTGACGCCTGGGCTTGTCTGCGCCCCGGTGGACTGCTCATCTATTCCACCTGCACCATGAACACCAAAGAAAACGAGGAGAACATCGCGTGGATGATGGAAGAATTGGGGGCAGAAGCGTTGGAGACTACTATTGACGACTCCTGGGGTATTACCGGCAGCCTACTATCTTCAATGGATACCCCTGTATATCGTTTTATCCCCGGAATCTCTCGTGGTGAGGGTCTTTTTATGGCAGTCCTACGCAAGGATGGTGAAAGAGCAAGCATATTAAATGAATCGTCCGACAAGAAAAGCCGTAAGAACAAAAAATCGTCAACACAAACACGCCAGAAGGCCCTCCCTATTACCGAATGGCTATCCGACAGCGAATCTTTTGCATTTATCGAACAAGATGAGATTGTCCGCGCCATCCCCAAAAGATGGCAGCACATCTACGACAAACTGAAAAGCCTCCATATACTCCATGCCGGTGTGGAAGTGGCCACGATTCGCGGTCGAGACTATGTACCCTGCCATGCATTAGCATTATCCTCATCCCTTCGACGTGGCATCTTTGAAGAACATGCAGCATCCTACGAGGAAGCCATCAGCTACCTGCGCCGTGAAGTAATCACCCTGCCCTCAAACCTCAAGCGTGGATTTGTACTCATTACGTACAAAGGTCTTCCTTTGGGTTTTGTGAAAAATCTCGGCACTCGAGCCAACAACTTATATCCCCAAGAGTGGAGAATCATGTCACAATTAAAGGAAGGCTGATATTATGGGCATTTCCTAAAACAGATTTCAGTTTTTTTTTATTGAATGCGTAATACGAAAAAAAAATGTGTACTTTTGTGGTCGAATTATAGTAATACGCAATCTATATCAAGTCTCTCATGAAACAATATTTGGACCTGCTTGACAGGATTATGAAAGAGGGTGTGACCAAGAGTGACCGCACCGGAACTGGCACAAAGAGTATTTTCGGTCATCAGATGCGCTTCCACATGGAAGACGGTTTTCCATTGCTGACGACCAAAAAGTTACATTTGAAGTCCATCATCTACGAACTGCTGTGGTTTCTACAGGGCAACACCAATGTACACTGGCTTCAGGAACATGGTGTGAGAATCTGGAACGAATGGGCAGACGAAAACGGTGAACTCGGTCCTGTCTATGGTCACCAGTGGCGCTCATGGCCCGACTACGATGGAGGCACCATCGACCAGATTAGCAATGTGGTGGAACAGATTAAGCATCATCCCGACTCCCGTCGAATGATTGTGAGTGCCTGGAATGTCGCAGAAGTAGACCGCATGGCCCTCCCACCCTGTCATACGATGTTTCAGTTTTATGTCGCCGACGGACGGCTGAGTCTCCAACTCTATCAGCGTAGTGCCGACACTTTCCTTGGGGTTCCCTTCAACATTGCCTCCTATGCCTTATTGTTGCAAATGATGGCCCAAGTGACAGGGCTTCAGGCTGGAGATTTTATCCACACCACTGGTGATACTCATGTCTATCTGAACCATCTGGAACAAGTTCAACTCCAACTTACCCGCACACCGCGGCCACTGCCGGTGATGCGCATCAATCCCGATGTGAAGGATATCTTCTCCTTCCGATATGAGGATTTCCAACTCGAAGGTTACGACCCCTGGCCCCACATTGCCGGCACCGTGTCGGTGTAGAATATTGAAGATTGAAAATTGAAAATTAAAGATTGAAAATTGAAGAGGAGTTAAAAGGGAGATCG